>DVOC01000049.1 GCA_018713905.1 Candidatus Fimimonas merdipullorum | reverse complement strand
ATTTTTCGGCATAATGTTTACAAAAATCGCAACCGTTGTCACATTTTGCGACCGCGAGGTGCAATTTTGGCGTTTTGTTGCGGCTTGTATTTGAATTTTCTTGTATGAGAAGGTGCAAGGTCGCCTTATTTTCTTGTTTTTTCGCTTAGGTTATATTAAATTCTCATTGTTTGCGTCTCCCGCGGGGGAAATTTGTGTCTTGCACCGCTATGGAACATACTTATTGCGCTGTTCCGTATTGTGGTGAGCCGCTGGAAGACGTGCAAAATCACCAAAATGCCGGAAGGTAAACTTTCCGTTCATAAGTTCTAAGCTATATTCGACGGGTTCGATCGGTTCGGATGGCGTCGAAAAAAACGTAAAAAATAGGGAGCTTTTGCCCTGAAAGCTGGCATTTTTTGCAGAATAATTATGTTATATTTGCTGGCTGAAATAGCCGTTTTAACAGAATTTTTAGAGGCGTTTTTTGAAAATTTCCGACCTGGCAAAGTTCCATTCTGTCTGAAAAGTGAACAAATTTTGAGTAATTATCGCTTAAAATTTGACTTTTTACATTGCTCCAACATGTGCACGGAGAATAATTACGATCGAGTCAAAACAAGGTTTTCGCCAAAAATAAACAATGTTCACGTTTATATATTTAGGTTATTCGTCGCCAAAAGTGTCCGTGACGTCCATTCCGGTATTTCCCGTGTCGGCATCAGGCGGGATTTATCTGTCAAGTTTACGCGGATCGGCGTCGCTTTTGCTGTTTTTGTGGCAAAGCTACAAACAAAACTCCCTTCAGTAGCGCACTTTGTTTCCCACTTTGTTGCCCGCGACGCTCATTGCGGCTTGGTTTTTGATCTGAGCGTTTTCCCACACAGAAAGCCGTTACGAATTTGCTCCTTTTGCGCTCCGTATTGCGCTTTTGCGGGGAGTGAAAACAGCGTTGCGCTCAAATAGAACGGTTAACTTCACCACTCACGCCCGGCGCATGATAATGGTTTCGCGGACATAAATAGGCGAAATTTGTGCGTCGCGCAATATATGTCCGTCATTTGATCCTAATACGTTTTTTTGGCGGCGTTTTGCCGCGATAAAGTGAAGAGTCCGCAAAGCTGAATTTGTAAAATTAAGCGTAAGACAGCGCTCAGACAGCGTCGTAAACGTAATTTTCGGTGCACTTTTAGCCCAAATATTGCCAATTTATAAAGATTTTGCCGCGAAATACTATAAATAAGCGTTTGTTTGTCTCCAAAACCTTAATTTTTGTGTGTTTTACGTGAAGCTAAACAACGGCGCTTCGCCGTTACCGCGGCGTCTGTTTCGTTGAAGAGCGTTAAGGCGTATTGTTGCGCCATATCGTTGTAGTCGAAGGCGTGTTTCACGTGAAACACAGGGCATCCTGTGTCTTTCTAAAAACCGCTTGTAAAATAAGGTGCTGTGGCGGGCGTACAGGTTCTAATAATCGAAGGCGGTCGCGCAGAGCAAGGTTATTCTTCTGGCGGAAACAACGTTTCACGTGAAACATCGTTACGTGACGCTTAACTTTTGTCGGGGATAGCTTTTGCGTGCGTCGCGTTCATTGGCATTGTGCCTCATGCGTTTGCCGACAAAGTTGTTTCACGTGAAACACAGCCGCTAAGTTTATAGTGCCGACTTTGCGTTATTTTTCATCGGCTATGTGGTTTTAGGACGCTTCAAGGCTTAAACCGAGTAAAAACAGACGATTTTGGGGCAAAATGGGGCTGTTTTGCGGCTAAATGCAGGGTATTTGCGCTTAAATAGGGCGTTTTTGCCTCTGCGTAGCCGTAAAAAATATTGTTTTTGCGGTCTTATTTGTGCGTAGGGCAATAATCTTATGGGCGCGGGGAAACACCTAAAAGTATCGGTTGGCGCACGTTTCGCCCTGTTGCCGCCATATCGGAGCGTAAAACGAGGCGGAACAAGGTGGCAATATCGCCGCCGCGCACGGCTTTCAAACGCATTTTTCAAAAAAGCAATAAAAAAAGCCTTTGCAATAAGCAAAGGCGTTAAATTTGTGGCGTTATGCCATTACTATCATGGGCAATTCCGTTTGCAGCAGGTCGGCTATCAGCGAACCTATCACGTTGGTGTTATTCACCCAAGTGAGTATCGGCGACTGCGCCATAAAGTTTGTAAGTGTTTCTACGCTGTCGGGAATAAACTTTACTACAATTATTTCCGCCGCCGTCAGCACAATGCCGACCAGTACGGCATAGGTTATCGCTACCGCCCAAACTCCGCCGAGCACGCGATCCAGCACTTTCAGCACGGGCAAAGAGGCTATTTTGGTAAGCAACATGGAAATAAGCTTCAGAACCAACAGCAAAAGCAGGAAAAGCACCAGCCAAAGCAGGAAGTTGACGATGATGTTCGCCGTATAGGCGCCGAACAGTTGTGCGAGGGTGGTGCAGCCGTTGTTTTGCATGGCGGTGAACAGGTGGGGCGCAATCGCCGCAAGTATTTTCCACGCGCCGCCGTTAGCCAGTACCTCTACAAGCTGCTCCTGCGAGGTCACTTCGGCGGTAAGCACGTCGTTGCTGAACCAACCGGTGGTCACCGTCGTGAAGTTTTTGAATATTTCCGTGTTGCGCAGCGACGACATTATCAGCGAGGTCAGCACAACCGCCAAAACGATTGCTACCAAGCCTTTCAGAAGCCCCGTCAGCTGCTTTGCAAAGCCTTTTGTTACGCCGACAATAAGTGCGACCACAGCCGCCGCGATCAGCGCGATTCCGGTTATAGTTGCTGCCATATAATTCTCCTTAAAAGCGAACAGCGTTCACTTTTGCCAATTCATTGGTATTTCGTATTCTCTGTAAGTAGTGTATACCATAATACCACAAATGAAACAAAAATAAAGCAAATTTTCAAAATTGGCGCCATTTGGCAAGTGAACGGCACAAAGGTCGTGACGATTTTTCGGATTTTCAGAAAAATTATAAAATATAAGAAAATTCAAATGACGTTTTTGGAGGTGGAAAAATTGAAAACCATTCAAACAAACGTGAGGTACGCCGACTGGCTTATGCAGTGGCTGGAAAACTACGTTCGCCCGTCCGTAAAAGTGCGGACGTACGAGAGGTACAGGCTTATTGTACAACAGCATATCAACCAAAGCGTCGGCAACGTGGCGCTGGACGGTCTGTCGCCGCTTGTGTTGCAATCGTTTGTAACAAGGCTTTTGCAAAGGGGCAACCGCAAAACGGGCAAAGGCTTGTCGGCAAACAGCGTTAACGCCGTGATAGCCGTCATTCAAGGCTCGCTGCGTGCGGCGCACAATTTGGGGCTTACGCAAGAATACACGGCGGACAAAATCAAACGCCCGAAGCTCAAAGAAAAGCCGGTGGAATGCCTTACCCTTGCCGAGCAGAAAAAAATAGAGCAAGCCGTGCTGCAGGGAAAGAAGGATAAGCTGTACGGCATTATCCTTTGCCTGTACAGCGGCTTGCGCATAGGCGAGCTTTTGGCGCTACAATGGAGCGATATTGACTTTGCAAAGGGTATTCTTACCGTCTCCAAGTCCTGCTACGACGGCAATGGCGGGCTTGTAGTGGACGAGCCGAAAACGGCAGCCTCTCGCCGCATAATACCGTTGCCAAAACAGCTGTTGCCCATTCTTAAAGGCGTGAAGAAAAGAAGCAATTCGCCCTTCGTGGTGTCGGCAGGCGGCAAGCCCGTTTCCGTCCGTTCCTACCAGCGAAGCTTCGAATTGCTGCTCAAAAAAATAAAAATACCGCACAAGGGGTTTCATTCCCTGCGGCACACCTTTGCCACACGCGCCATCGAGTGCGGCATGGACGTAAAGACGCTTTCCGAAATATTGGGGCACAAGAACCCCGCAGTCACCCTGAACCGCTACGCCCACTCCCTTTTGGAGCACAAGCAAAACATGATGAACAGGCTGGGAAAGCTGTTGTGACGAAAAAGTACATAAATTATTCTATTTGATGAACTTTTTCTGCTTTATATTATAACAAACTGTAACTAAATCCGCAAGCGCTACGGCAAACAAGCGGCAGGCGTCTTAATTTCGGTATTGACAAGGGGAAAAATTTTGTGCATAATATAAAAAAACAAAGGAGGCGCGTCATGAAAAAAATTACAATAATCGCGTTGGCTGTGCTGTGCGTCGCGCTGCTGTGCGTCGCGGCGGCATGCGAGCCGGAAGAGCAACTTCCGCAAAAGTACAAAATTACCTGCGCAAGCGGCGAAGGGTACTCCGTTTCCGACCTGCCTTCCGAAAGCGCCGAGGGCAGCACGGTGTATTTTTACGTGGAGGCGACGAGCGTATTCTACCAAATAGACAAGGTCACCTTTAACGGCACGGAGATATACGAGGACGACTTCGGCACCTATTCCTTCAAAATGCCGGCGGCAGACGTCACCGTTCAGGTGACGGCAACCCCCGCGCCGGAATACGACGATCCCGACGACCACCTTGCTTGGGGCAGCACCGTCACGGGCTTTATCAGCCAAGCCAGCCCAAGCGACCAAACGGCAAGCTGGGACGTAGAGCAGGATATCCCCCTTACCTTTCCCGGCATATCCTCTGCCGCGTGGATAACTTCGGTGGACGCCGACTTGCAAATTTCCGACGAAAGCGTAATTCCCGCCGACGCCATCCGCTACGAAAACGTCAAGGCGTCCACTTCCTCTGCCGTAATTGCCGGCAAGCTTGTAGTAGACCTTAAAAAGGTGTCCCCCGGCACCACGTATATCTACGTCAGCCTTCGTCCCAACAACGCTTCATTGGGCACACTTATGCGCAAGTTTACCGTGACGGAGTACGGGCAGCTGCAGCTGGACACCGTGGAAGTCACACTTAAAATAACCAACCACTCCGACTACGAGTGGGAGGAAGTCTTTATCAACGTTTCCGACAGAACGCCCGTCTACGGCAGCAACGCCGAAGATTTCTATTCCATAATGCTCTCCGAAACCGCCGACGGCGAAGTGACGGTCAGCCTTGTGCCGGGACATACCTATTTTGTCAGCGCAGGCACGCTTTCCTACAGGGTGTCCCTCTCCGTGGATGACTGGGTGGGCGAAGGCAGCAGCGAAACAGGCTTCAACCGTATTGAGGACGGCAATCTCACCTTCCTCTATGCCGGCGTTATTCAAATAACTATCCGCAACCCCTGACACGCCTTGCCGGCGTGGCCACCTTGCCGGTGGGGCGACTGACGCGCCTTGCCGGCGTGGCGACTGACGTTTGAGCTTATGGCTAACGTTCAGGTTATCCACTAAAAGTGTTTTATCGGCGGGACAAGCAGCGTTTATGTTTATGGCTTACGTTCGTATTGTCGGCTTCACAGATAAACCGTGGACGCCTTGCCGACAGGGCACAGTACGCGCCGAGTGTTCGGTTCGCTTGCGTGACAGACGTCAATATACTGCCGTTGCCTCGGTCGTCGGCAGGCAAAACTGTTGTGACAACTAAACAAGCAGTTCCCCCTCGCGGTGCGCCCACTATGGCGTTTGGCGCGGCAAAAACGAAAAGCCGCAGCGACTTTTGTCGCTGCGGCTTTTTGCTCTATTTCTGCTTATGCGCCCTTTGCCACCTTACGGCGCAAACAACCGAAGACCTTTTTTTGCGCCGTTACACAAAAGCCGTGACGGAAGCTTGTGCGGAACAGTCTTCCGTCACATACCTTTGCGCCCTTTCGTTATGCAAAAGGTTTATCCCCAAGGCTTCGTGTGTGGCTTCGAATCTCCTCAAGGTGCATATTATATACAGGTGCAAAAAAAGCGTGTTCCGACAGGAACACGCCCGCACCAGTATCCCCGTTTGTTACCACACAAACTTTCAACATAACGAAAGGAGGGAGATACAAAATGCCATTGTAATGGGATTTCCGTTATGTTGTGCATAAGTTTGTGTGGTATGCATATATTACCACAATTCGTCGAAAAAAGCAACAGAGAAAAGCGGTTTTTCCGCATACGTATGCAACCTTGCGGGCAAAATGAGGCGGGAAGCACATTGTGCGATAACGATGTGCAAACAAGGTTTTGAGGCAAAATTGCGGCACAAATTTTCAGCGCGCGGCATATGTTAGTAGAGCGTCAGCAAAGGGGAAGGGAATGTTCGGTTACGGAGATTTATTGCACGAGGTGCAGCTGCTCTGCCGCAACGGAGTGGAAACGGGCGTGGTGGGGGAAAGCCAAAAGGGACGGCGCATACCCTATATTTTCGTGGGCAAAAAGAACGGCAACCGCATGATAGTGCAGGGGGCGATACACGCCCGCGAGCACCTGACGGCGCTGCTGTTGGTGGACATGGCAAAATATCTGGTAAAAAATTCCCCCAAAATGCTGGGCGGCATATATTTCGTGCCCATGGTCAACCCCGACGGGGTGGAGCTTTGTCAGCGCGGAGCGGGCATATTCGACAAGCAGACCAAAAGCAATCTGCTGGCGATAAACGGCGGGGCGGACTTTTCTCTTTGGAAAGCCAACGCCGACGGGGTGGATCTCAACGTCAACTTCGACGCAAACTGGGGCGAGGGGGAGCAAAACGTGTTTTGTCGTGCGCCGCAAAACTACGTGGGAAAAAGTCCTCTGTGCGCCGCCGAAAGCCGCGCGCTCGTGCGTTTTACGCAAATGCTGCGCCCCTTAGTCACGCTGTCCTACCACCTGAAGGGAGAGGAAATATATTGGCAGTTTCACCAGACGGGACACCGCCGCTGTCGCGACAGGCGGTACGCCGCAGCCATTGCCGCCACAACGGGCTACAAGGTGTCCGACGCCTTTTCCGCAGGCGGCTACAAGGATTGGTGCGTGCAGACGCTCAAAATTCCCGCTTTCACCGTAGAGGTGGGCAGCGACAGGTTTTCACACCCCTTTCCCTATTCGCAATACGAGGACGTCTATCGCCGCAACGTGGACGTTCCGCGGCGGCTATTGAACACCGTCTGCCGCGACGACGCCGAGTTAAGGCGGGCGGGGCTTGCCTATCTTATGCAATAGTCCTTTCGCGGTTTTTCTCTGAGCTTTGCCCCAACGGATACGCTCCGCATTCGGGGGCGGTTCTTTGCATTGTGCGGGCGGTTGCCCGTTTTGCAATAGCCTTACCCACTTTAAGTCTGTCGTTTTGCGCCCGTGTCACGCATTTTTGGCAACGGTGCGCATTTTTTGTATCACATAAAATACGTTTTGTGTTTTTCTCTGCGTTTTTTGCGGCAAAACCGCCTTTGGGCGGCAAAATTATCTGCGGTAAATTTTTCCATTCCCATTGCTTTTTACGTGGCGAAAGGGTATAATTATATAAAAGCATCTGCCGCTTTGGATGGCAGGGAGGGGTTTGTGAAAATAGGCGTAATATCCGACGTGCACGGCAATTTGCAGGCGCTTACCGCCGCTTTGACGTACCTCAAAGAGCAAAATTGCAACGAAATAATACACACCGGCGACGTGGTGGATATAGGCGCGCAGTCTGCGGAATGTCTGGACGCACTGTCGGAATGCGGCGCGGTGTGTATTCTCGGCAACCACGACAAGGACTTTGTGGAAGGCGCGGATTTTCACAAGCCCTTTTCTCACGTGTCGGGGAGGCACAAAAAGCACGTGTTTGCCTCGTTGCGGGGCAGAGAGCATACGGTGGCGGAATTTCCGCTGTGCGTGCAGCGAAATCTCGGCGGCAAAAAGGTGATATTCGAGCATTACTGTCGTCTGGATCGTCCTACGGAGGACGGCTACGTGTTCAAAAGCATAGTGCACTTCCCCACGGCGGAAATATTTGACGAAATGTACCGCGACTACAAGTGCGACGCCGTGTTTTTCGGGCACAAGCACGAGCCGTGCGACGTTATGGGCAGCCGTCTGTACGTGGACGTGGGCAGCGTCGGGTGTCACCCTCAGCCCTTTGCCACGGGGATAATAATCACCTACGACCAAAACAGCTTCGGTTACAGGCGGTTCAGCGTGCCCTACGACGTGGAAAAAACAAGGCGGCTCATGACGGAGGGCGAACTGCCCGACGGAAAATATCTGTTCGACTTTTACTTTATGCACAAGAAACTGCCCTTTGCGGAGGAATAGTCATGAAAGGTTTCGACAACGAAAAGTACATAAGACTGCAATCGCAAAACATTGCCGAAAGGGTGAACAAATTCGGCGGCAAGCTGTATCTGGAATTCGGCGGCAAGCTGTTTGACGACTACCATGCTTCCCGCGTGCTGCCGGGGTTTTTGCCCGACACCAAGGTGGAAATGCTTTCGCACATAAAGGAAGAGGTGGAGATAGTAATAGTCATCAACGCCGCGGACATTGCGGGCAACAAGCTGCGCGCCGATTTGGGCATAACCTACGAGGAAGACGTTTTGCGGCTGTACGACGAGCTTACCGCAAGGGGATTGTTGGTGGGCAGCATAGTCATAGCGCAGTATTCCTCCGAAAACGTCGCCGCCATCAACTTTGAAAAAAGGCTTGCCGGCTACGGCGTAAAGGTGTACAGGCACTATCAGATAGATGGTTATCCCCTCAATGTGTCGCACATAGTGTCGGAAGAGGGCTTCGGCAAAAACGACTACGTGGAAACTTCCCGAAAGGTGGTCGTAGTCACGGCGCCCGGCCCCGGCAGCGGCAAAATGGCGACCTGCCTTTCCCAGCTTTACCACGACAGCAAACGGGGCATAAAAAGCGGCTACGCCAAGTACGAAACCTTCCCCGTGTGGAATTTGCCCCTTAACCACCCCGTAAACATAGCGTACGAGGCGGCCACGGCAGATCTCAACGACGTCAACATGATAGATCCGTGGCATATGCAGGCGTACGGGCAATCGGCGGTAAACTACAACAGGGACGTGGAAGTATTTCCCGTGCTCAACGCAATTTTCACCCGACTTATGGGCACGTCCCCCTATAACTCTCCCACCGACATGGGCGTGAACATGGCGGGATACTGCATAAGCGACGACGAAGTGTGCTGCTATGCCGGCAAGCAGGAGGTCATACGCCGCTATCTCAACGCCAAAACGCAGGTGCGCAAGGGCAAGTGCGACGCTTCCGTGGTGGACAAGCTGGACATAATAATGTCCAAGCTGGAACTGACGGAGGAGGACAGGCGGGCGGTGGTGTATGCCAGAACCTGCGCCAAGGAGCACGGCTGCGTTGCCGGTGCATTGGTGACGGAAGAGGGGCTGACGGCATTGGGCAAGTCTTCCGCGCTGCTTTCCTGCACGGCGGCAATGCTGCTGAATTCTCTTAAAACGCTGGCGCGCCTGCCCGACGTAAACCTCATTGCGCCGCAGGCGTTGGAGCCTATCCAAAAACTGAAACGCAACAGCTTCGGCGAAAAAAACGTGCAGCTACACGCCGACGAGGCGCTTATTTCCCTTTCGGTGTCGGCGTCGGTAAACCCCATGGCGGAGCTTGCCTTGGAGCAGCTTCCCAAACTGCGCGGCAGTCAGGCGCACCTGACGGCAATACCTTCCCACGCCGACGAAAAGGTGCTGCGCCGTCTGGGCATACAAGCTACCTGCGACGCCGTGTTCCCCTCTAAAAGGGTGTATTTCGGACAGGAATAACGGCAACAATACAAGCCTCCCGCGGGAGGCTTTTTGTGAGATATCTGCCCCGTGCGACTGCGGATTGCGACAGGTTGGGGCGTTTGCAGGTATTCGGGCGGCAGGTCAACACGTCCGAGGCTGTACATAAAACAAAAACCGCTTGGCGGCTAAGTGAGAACACTGCGCCGCAAAACGGTTTTATTTTTTGCGCAAACGTCGGTGGGAAGCACCGCACGTTAAGGGCATTTTCAGATATAACTTGCTCTTCTGCACGCCGGACGCACAAGTTGTGCGCCCTTTTGGGGCGGCTTTCAACGCATTGCGTAACAACCGCCTGCAATCCAACGCGCCCTGCCTCACCGGCAAAGCACTTTTAGTGGATAACATGAACGTAAGCCACAAACATAAACGCTACTCGCCTCACCGACAAAACTCTTTTAGTGGAAGGTTAAAACGCCAGCCACAAGCTTAAACGTCAGTCGCCACGCCGGCAAGGCGCGTCACTCGCCTCACCGGCAAAACATTTTTAGTGGAGGGTTAAAACGCCAGCCACAAGCTTAAACGTCAGTCGCCACGCCGGCAAGGCGTTAGGCGGGAGCAATTTCCAATGCCAGCCTCATCATTTCGCGGAAGGAATTTTGTCTGTCATCGGCGGACAGTTCTTCGCCGGTAAGCAGGTTATCGGAAATGGTGCATATGCACAGAGCCTTTTTGCCGGCGCGCGCCGCATTGAGGTAAAGCGCCGCCGACTCCATTTCCACGGCAAGCACGCCCATTTTCTTCCACACGGCGGAGCCTTTTCCGTCGTCGTAGAAGGTATCGCTGGAAAGGACGTTGCCCACCTTGTAGTCGTAGCGGAGCTTTTCCGCCGTGTCCACCGCGCTACGCAGCAGGTCGAAGCTGGCTATGGGGGCAATAGTACCGGGCATTTCAAACTGATGGGCGTAGTTGCTGTTGGTGCAAGCTCCCTGCGCGAACACAAGGCTGCGCAATTTGATATCCGGCTGCATAGCTCCTGCCGAGCCGATACGTATTATGTTCTGCACGTTGTAGAAGTTATACAGTTCGTAGCTGTATATGCCGATAGAGGGTATTCCCATACCGCTTGCCATAACGGAAACTCTTTTGCCGTTGTACAAGCCGGTATAGCCCTGAACTCCCCTCACGTTGTTTACCAAGACGGCGTCCGTCAAAAAGTTTTCCGCAATAAATTTGGAACGCAGGGGATCTCCGGGCATAAGCACGGTGTTGGCGAAATCGCCGAGTTTTGCTGCAATGTGTGGTGTAGGCACGGGCATAGTTTTTTCTCCTTTAATAATTTTTTATTGTATCGCCGCGGAATCCGACGGCGCAGATCAGTCCTCGTAGGGCTGCATTACCACTATCTGCGTATCGCCGTCTGGCACGTCCTCCAACGTAAGCGTTTCGCAGACGCGTTTTATCGGAAAGCTTTGGCACAGCGCAAGGAACTTGTCCAAGCCGTCAAGGTCAAAGGTGTGTTGGTCGGTGTGGTAGTGCATGGGCACGACTATTTTGGGGCGCACCTGCTGCACGTACCAATACGCTCCCTCGGCGTCAATGGTGTAAACGCCGCCCACGGGTAGCAAAAGCACGTCGCAGCCGCGTATTTGCGCAGCGAGAGCAAGGTCTTTTTCCCCTATATCTCCCATGTGCACCACCGTTATTCCGGAAAAGGAAAAGCAAAACACGTAGTTTTCGCCGCGCAGCTTACCTTTTTTGTCGTCGTGAAAGCTTTTTACGGAAGTAATCGTCACGTCGTCGGCGGCAAGCGCCACTTCCCTTTCCAAAAGGACGGGGCGGCCGAGCATTGCCTCGGCGCAATCGTGGTCGTGGTGGCGGTGGGAAACAGTCACCGCGTCGCAGCTCAACTGCGGCGCAGGGTGGGTGAGGGTTTTTTCATCGTAGGGGTCGCATACTATCGTCATTCCCATGTCGCTTATCAGGCGAAAGCAGGAATGTCCCAGATATTGTATTTTCATAACAGCCTCCGTATTTATTGTACATTGCCGCCGCCGTTCTGTCAATACCCATATTTGCACGGCGCAGACAAAAGGGCGGGCTTGCAGGGCGAAAAATGGGGCAAAAGCTGGGGCAAGCAGGTGTAAAGCGTTCAAAACAGATGTTTTTTTATTATTAAGCAAATAGTGTAGATTTTTTTTACGTTATTTGGTATAATGACTATAATCGTAAAGTAGGCTTTGCTTTGCCGCGCGGTAAACCGCGCTTTACAACGGGAGAGAAAGCAAATGAAATTATGGAAGCTTAAAGGTGCGCGCAAACTGACAATGGAGGAAACTCCCGCTACCGCGCTCACGTCGGGAATGGTAAAAGTAAAGGTGGAGGAAGTGCTGTTCAGCTCGCTGGATTACTCTATATACAGCGGCGAAATAAAGCGCAAATACCCCTTTGTGATGGGCAGAAACGCCGTGGGAGTGATATCCGACGTGTACGACAAAAAACAATCCATGTTCAAAAAAATGGACAGGGTGGTGGTAGAACCGTACATTCCCTGCAACAGTTGCGACGAGTGCTTAAAACAGGACTACGAAAACTGCACCGAACTGAAATATATGGGGCAAAACAGCGAAGGGCTGTTACGAAATTTTGTGGACGTATCCATAAATCAGGTACACCGCCTGCCCGAAAACCTCAGCTACGAGGAGGCGTTGTGGGTGCCGCACGTGGCGTTCTGCCTGAATATCGTGGACGCACTCAACGTGGAAAAAGGCAGACACGTAGCCATTTTTTCCTCCACTAAAACGGGCATAATACTTGCGCAGCTGCTGCTGTACTATCAGGGTGTGCCCATTTTGGTGTCGGACAACGAGTCGCTGCTGAAAAATGCGCGCGAATTGGGCATATTCTATTGTCTGGACAGCAAAAAGGTAAACGTAGAGCAGGAAATTCTCACCATCACCGGCGGCAGAATGTGCCGCGAAGTGGTGCTGCTGTTCAGCGACAGCGACTTCAGCGTAAAAAACGTTTACAGCGCCGCCGCGCCCAACGCCACGATATGTCTTGCGGGCTACTCCAACAAGGACAGCAAGCTGTCCCTTTCGCAGATAAGCCAAAAGCATCTCACGGTGTTTGGCGTGTACAACGGCGTGGGCAACTTCTCCTCCGCCATCAATTCGCTGGTGACGGGCACCGTCAAGGTGGAAAAACTGCTGGGCAAACAGCTGAAATTCGACAAATTGGACGAGCAGCTGGAAACGCTCTCGCAGGAAGGGCTGGCGCTTAAATCGCAGATAATAAAGGTAGACTGAACTTTCGCCCCCGCTCAAGGGGCGTTTGTTTTGACCTCTTCCGCTCAAAAAGGCATAGTCAAAGGGGCGGCAGGGCAAAAACCGTTTGAAAGGAAAGGCTATGGAAAAAATCGAAAGTTTCAAAGTAAACCATCTGCACCTCAAAGAGGGACTTTACCTGTCGCGCAGGGACGAAAAGGACGGCGTCGCCGTTACCACCTTCGATCTGCGTTTCACCCGTCCCAACCAAACTCCCCCTATGGACAACGCCGCCATACACACGGTGGAGCATTTGGGCGCAACCTATCTGCGCAACAGCGACAGGGCGTCCGACGTGGTGTATTTCGGGCCTATGGGGTGCCGCACGGGGTTTTATCTGGTAATGTTCGGCTCGTTGCAGCCCTGCGACGTAGTAGAATTGGTGTGCGATATGTGCCGTTTCGTGTTGCGCTTCGACGGGCAAATTCCCGGCGCAACGGCGGCGGAATGCGGCAACTATGCGGAGCAAAACCTGACTTTGGCAAAATACTACGTACAAAACTACCTCGATCAGCTGCAAAAGCACAGACGTTTTGTCTATCCGCAATAGCGGCAAAGCAACTACGGCACAAGATAGTCAACGCAAACCGCTTTGACGGCAGTTTCGTTTTGCGCCTCATTTCAAAGAGCATTGCGTAATTTTTTGCCGCCGCACGAGATAATTTAAGTTGCATTGCAACCAAAAACGCAATGCGTATTGCGTTTTTGCGTACATTGCAAAAAACAACGTAACCAAAAAGGGCTTTCCGACCTTGCGGAAAACCCTTTTTGTTTTAGCACGTTTCACCGACGGCAACGAAAAATGCGAACCACGGGTCTGCTTCCCCGCCACAGCCAAAACGGCAAAAAACCCGCACACGTTTCGTGAACAACGTCGCACGCAAAACTTTTCCCGTGCATTCGATTGTGGCTGTTCGTATTTTCTTGCAGCAAAAGCACACAGCGGTGCGCTGCGTGCAGAGCAGTAGTGTTTCTCCTGCGGTATTGCGCAGGTGTAAAGCAGTTTATCCGTGTGCGTATAGCCGTAACAAAGCAAAGAAAAGGTTTGTATTAGTGCAACGTTTTATGCCGGCATATGCTTTATGCCGGCATATAATTAAGTTATATAAAAAAACAATGCGGGCGGGGACAAGCACTTGCTTGGTGCGAATGCGCATATTTTCTTGCAGCAAAAGCACGCAGCGGTGCGCTGCGTGCGGAATGGCAGTGCCCAACCGTTTGCGACATGGGGCATCGGTTTCTGCGCGTGCATAGTCTTTTGAGCGCTTTCAAGCGTTTTTTTTGAAAGGCAACAGGTAATTTGTCTTTGTCGCGCTATTCTTCCACATCTCTGTTTATGCGTATCCACGTACACAATGCGGCAATAAGATGACTGTTGCTTACGTATCTTTCGTCCAGCACGTCAAAGCCAAACAGATCGTTTATCCTTTGCAAATTGCCCGAAGCCTTCATTTCCGTTATGGCATGGCGTATGCACCTTTCCACGCAGCTTGGGGTAGTAAAGCAGCTTTCCGCCACGGCGGAATACAACTGCTTGCAGCTTACGTCCTGCCGTAACTTTATTTCCAACGCTCTTGCCAGATACTTAGTTCCGCACAAATCGCTCTTAAACCCTGCCGCAAACAGAATATATTCCGAACACCACGCAATATTCCTGGTTTTAACCGCCCTGCGAATTTCTCCGATAGTTCTGTCCGTCAACCTCATACGTCCCTCCAAGCGCATTATATAACAAAAATACAAACAAATCAACATATTTGAACAAAAATATACAAAATCTTTTGTCGCTTTTTGTCGAATGCTCTAATAATGACAGAATATATTATAATAGTGCGGAAAGTTTAGCGTGTCTTCCATCACAGGAGTGATAGAGTAGTGTCGCATTACGTCGTTGATGCCGAGGTAATTTTGCACGTCAACCCGTTGCGGACGGGACTGTTTCTGAATTGCTGCGGTTGCAGGGTGTTCGCAGGCGGCAGAATGCCCGTTTCGAGGAGCGTTTTCAACCGACAAATTCGTAGGCAAACGCTTTTCTTCAACCGTGCGGTTTGCTTGTGTCAGCCCTTCCGTTGAGGTAATTTGGGAAAATTTTGCAAAATGCTTTACTAAAAACACCGCGTATGGTAAAATAGTTAGGCGATTGAATATTTTTCGCATAACGGTTTGGAGAAATACCCAAGAGGCCGAAGGGGCGCCCCTGCTAAGGGTGTAGTACGGGATACCGTAGCGAGGGTTCAAATCCCTCTTTCTCCGCCAAAACGACTGCTTGCGTGTGGTCGCAAAAGAAAGAGGTTGCAAAAAAGGCAACCCTTTTTCTTTTTCTTCTTTTGCAGCGCAGTCGTTTCGCTCCGACTTCGGGAGAATGAAATGACGTAGCGCTCCGCAACGGTGTTGCTCCGCTTACCCTTCGGCTTGCGCCTCGGGACAATTCCCTCTTTCTCTGCCAAGCGGTTCAGCGGCGAACGCACGTTCCCGTGCGCTTTGAGTTCCGCCTTGTTCCGTTGTTATGGCGGGCGCTTGAACGGCGAGGCGCAGCCGAGCCGCTCGTTTTTTCAAGCACCCGCCACAGTGCCAAATTTACTTTTGACTACATTGTTTGCTTGAAATTCATCGATGTTTTTGATATAATTTCAATATGGATTGGTTTAATTATTACGGACTTGCCATAATGGCGGTCATTATGATACCTAATATAATTTATGCAGTAAAGCACAAAAATCAAGTGGTCGTTTATGATAACAAGGCGGCTATT
>DVOC01000007.1 GCA_018713905.1 Candidatus Fimimonas merdipullorum | reverse complement strand
GCGACGTCAAAGATTGTCTTATTGTCTACGTTACAGCCTACGACCAATTTGGAAGAGAAATAAATCTTGACGCTACCTACGGCATAAGCATTAAACTTACCAATACATTTCAAATCAACTGAAACAAAGCACACATTGTTTGTCCGGACTAACGCTAGGCGCACACAACACATTTCAAAATTAGATTTGCACAAAACACCGCAAGAGAAAAACTTTTCTGCGGTGTTTTTTTTGTTGCGGTTTTCAAACAAAACAGACTTTCGGCGTTAATTGACATCAAAACAACGTATCAAATGCGTTGTCCTTTTTCACTGCGTTGTGAAGTCTTATTGACGGGTAGTTTGGGCGGTACGGCATATTTATCGAAAAAAATGTCAATAACGAAGGTATGAACAGAACTAAACAAAGGGAATTCGGCGTCAACGCCGACGAAAAAGAAAGCTGCTTTCCCCGTCGCGACGGGGAACAAGTCAGGCAGGAGACGGACAATGCAAAATGAACCTATCACCCAAAGCAACTACAAGCAGTACGTCTTTGAAAAAATGCCCAAAAGCGCACATTGGAAAAATATGTTTTGGGCGTTTGTGGTGGGCGGCACTATCTGCACGATAGGGCAGGGGTTTATCGAACTGTACAAGCTGTGGTTTTCGCAGCAGGACGCCTCCGTATTGGCGTCCGCCACGCTTGTCGCGCTTGCCGCTTTGCTTACCGGTGTAGGCGTTTACGACAGAATAGGGCGGTTTGCCGGCGCAGGCTCCACAATACCCATCACCGGTTTTTCCAATGCGGTGGTGTCCCCTGCGCTGGAATTCCGCTCGGAGGGCTACGTCTACGGCGTAGGCGCAAAAATGTTTCAGGTGGCAGGTCCGGTGATAGTAAACGGAGTTACTATTTCTGTCATAGTAGCCTTGATAACGCTGATTATGAATGCAATATGAGCACAAATTATTATAAAAAGCGCACGTTACCCTTTTTTGACGTATACGTAGACGATGGCTACACGGTGGCGGGGCCAAAGGAAAAGGACGGCAAATACGGGGACTGCTTCGACCTGACGCTTACCGACGACACCTTCGGAGAAAAAACCTTCGAGCACGCCGAGCGCAAAATGTTCAGTCACGCCATAGACGGAGTCATATCCAAAGCCAATCTGCTGACAAAGGACGTTGACGCCATAGTAGGGGGAGATTTGCTCAACCAGATAGTTTCCTGCTCCTTTGCGGCGCGTGCGGTGCATACGGCGTATCTGGGGCTATACAATGCCTGCGCCACCTTTTGCGAAGCGCTTATCGTGGGCGGAGCGATGATAGGGCGCGGCATGGAAAACGTGGTATGCGTTGCCGGCAGTCACTTTTCCACGGCGGAAAGGCAGTACCGCTATCCGCTGGAATTGGGCGTGCTGCGCTCCCCCGTCACGCAATGGACGGCAACGGGAGTGGGCGCGACCTTGCTGACGTCAAGGAAGGAGGGCGTTGCAAAAATAACTGCGGCGACCACGGGCAGAGTGGTGGATTTCGGAATTATGGACACCAACAACATGGGGGCGGCTATGGCTCCGTCGGCATGCGACACCATTTGCGCATTTTTTGAGGACACGGGCAGCAGTCCCGACGACTTCGACGCCCTGTTTACCGGCGACTTGGGCAAGCTGGGCAGCGAAATTCTGTACGACCTGCTGGCACAAAGGGGCATCGACGTATGCGACAGGCACGTTGATTGCGGCGCAACGCTGTTTTTCGACAGCCAAAAGACCTATCAGGGGGCAAGCGGAGCGGCGTGTTCGGCGTTGGTGTTCAACAGCTACGTACTCAGCAATTTTCGTAGTGGCAAATTCAAAAGAATACTGCTTGCCGGCACGGGCGCGCTTATGAGCCCCACAACTTCCTTTCAGGGGGACAGCATTCCGGCAATAACACATCTGGTGGAGGTACGAGCATGACAGCCATAACCTTTTTAAAAGCCTTCCTCGTAGGGGGAGGCATTTGCCTTGCGGGGCAGATAATAATAAATTTTACGCACCTTACCAACGGCAAAATACTTGTGCTGTTTCTGGTTATAGGCGCAATTTTGGAAGGCTTCGGTATTTACGGCAAGCTTATAGACTTTGCCGGCGCGGGAGCAAGCGTACCCATATGCGGTTTTGGAAGCGCACTTGTTCGTGGAGCGGTGGACGCCGCCAAGGAGGAAGGCGCTTACGGCGCGCTTAAAGGAGGACTTGCCGCCTGCGCTACGGGGGTTTCGGTAGCCATTGTGTCGGGATATGCCGTATCGGTGTTTTTCCGTCCCAAAACAAAAAAGAAATAGTTGTAACCTTTTGACCTTTTGCGGAATATAATAGGGCAAAAGGGTGAAGTATGTCCCGATACGTAGTGGTAAACAGAGGAGAACGGGCGCTTAAACGCAGACGGCTGTTAAAAAAAGCCGTGGCTCTTTTCTGTGTGCTGCTGGTGGCGGCTGCGGCGCTGTCCGTGTGGTTTTATTGGCGCTCCATGACTCCTACCATACTGGACATAGCGTTGGTGCAGGTGCAGTCGCAGACGGCGCAGGCGGTAAACGAAGCCTTGTCCGCCGTGTTGGGCGGAGTAGACTACCGTCAGCTTATAACGGTGGAAAAAAATTCTCAAAACGACGTGGTGCTGTTGACAGCCAACAGCAACGCCATAAATACTCTTGCCCGAAGCGCCGCCCTTACTACGCAGGGCAAAATAAACGGTTTGTTTGCCGATTCCCTCAAAATTCCGTTGGGTACGCTGTCCGGCATACCGTTGCTGAACGAACTGGGACCACACCTGAAAATAGAGGTTTCCCCAGTGGGCACCGTCAGCTGCGCCTTCACCTCGGAGTTTGAAACGGCGGGAATAAACCAGACTCTGCACAGAATTTACCTTACCGTCCAAAGCACGGTGGACGTAATCATTCCCTCCTCTCATCAGATAGTGGAAACGCAAACGCCTGTGCTGGTGTGCGAGACGGTCATAGTGGGCAAAGTGCCCGACACCTTTTTGCAGGGCGGATTTCTGCTGGGTTCATCTTCCGTGTGAAAGTGATTATCGTATTTATAAGCGGCGTACGCAGCTTTTTTTCTCAAAGCGGACGCATTGTGCGACGTGCAATTTTTCCCGTCTTCGGACCTTGCCCGACAAACGATATTAAGCGCTAATAGATTGCATTCACGGGCAGGACGCCTCTTCGGACGTTAAATTTTCCTATTAAAATATATTTATACTCTATTCCTGCGGCTTTTGGTGGAAAATCCTTGTCAACAAACGCAAATTTTGGTATACTTGAACAAAGCGATCACAAAGCATAAGAGTTTGCGAGCAACATTGTTTCAGCGAGCGGGGGAAGGTGCGAGCCCCGCCTTTGCGCAAAAAGATATTCCCTTTGCGGCTCGTGCGGTGAACTTTCAGTAGCCGCATGCGGACGGCTTCCGTTACAAAGCCGAGAGGAAGGGCGTTGCCCTTTGAAAATAGGTGGTACCACGAAATTTTCGTCCTATGCTTTGCAGGGGCGATTTTTATTAAGGAGTAAAGTATGGATAAAATTGCCGAAATAAGACAGCGGTGCATGCAGGCGCTGGCGGAGTGCGAAAAAGTTTCGTTGCTGCAAGAGCTGAAAGTAAGGTTTTTGGGCAAGGTGGGCGAGGTCACCTCGTTGCTTAAAAGCATAAAGGATCTGCCACAGGAGGAGCGTCCCTCCTTCGGAGCAAAGGTAAACCAACTGCGCAATCTTTTGGAAGACGCTTTTGCGCAGCGTCAGCAGACGCTTTCGGAAACGGAAATTAAAAACAAACTGCAAAAAGAAAAGGTGGACGTAAGTCTTACCGCCGTTTCGCCGTGGGGAGCGCTTCACCCCGTCACGCTTATCGAAAACAAAATCAGCAGCCTGTTGGTTTCTATGGGATTCGAGGTGATAGCGGGGCCTGAAATAGAGACGGACTACTACAACTTTCAGGCGTTGAACATTCCGCAGGACCATCCCGCAAGGGACATGCAGGACACCTTCTATATCACCGACAGCATTCTGCTGCGCACGCAGACTTCGGCAATGCAGGCGCGCCTTATGGAAAAAAAGCAGCCACCCATAAAAATGATATGCCCCGGCAAAGTTTTCCGCTCGGACAGCGATTCTTCCCATTCGCCCGTGTTTCATCAGATAGAAGGGCTGGTAGTGGACGAAAACATAACGCTGTGCGACCTTAAAGGCACGCTGGAATATCTTGCCAAAAACCTTTTCGGAAAGGAAACCAAGGTGCGTTTCCGCCCCTCCTATTTCCCCTTTACCGAGCCCAGCGTAGAGGTTGACCTCACTTGCAGTAACTGCGGCGGAAAGGGCTGCTCGCTGTGCAAGGGCACCGGCTGGATAGAGGTTCTGGGCGCAGGCATGGTGAATCCCGCCGTGCTGGAAAACTGCGGTATCGACAGCGAAAAATACACCGGTTACGCCTTCGGCTGGGGAATGGATCGTATTGCAATGATAAAATACGGTATTCCCGACATACGCCTGTTTTACGAAAACGATCAGCGCTTTTTGAAGCAATTTGAATAGGAGAACGAAATGAAAGTACCTCTTTCTTGGATTAAAGAATACGTAGACGTGACGGAGGACATAGACACGCTGTGTCGGAAAATGGTCAATATTGGCCTTGAAATAGAGGAAGTGACCTATTTGGGAGAAAACGTCACCAACGTCAAAATAGGACAGATAAAGGAAATAATACAGCACCCCAACGCCGAAAGGCTGCTGTGCTGCAAGGTGGACGTGGGGGAAATAGTGCCCATCGTCACCAACGACCATCACCTAAAAGTGGGGGACAAGGTGCCCGTGGCGCTGAATAACGCCCGTCTTGCCAACGGAATGCACATCACGAAAGGCAAAATGCGCGGCGAACCCTCCGACGGAATGTTTTGCGGCAGCGAAGAACTGGGTATCACCAAGGACTACTACGAAGGCGCGGACACCGACGGAGTGCTGGTGCTTTCGCCTAACGCACAGGTGGGCGCCGACGTCAGGCAGGAAGTGAACATAGACGACTACGTGCTGGACGTCAACGTCACCAGCAACAGGCAGGACTGCAACAGCGTGGTGGGACTTGCGCGCGAAGTCGCCGTGGCTTTGGGCAAAGCCTGCCGCGAACCGCAGACAGACTACACGGAGCAGTCGCAAAACACAAGCGACATGGTAACGGTGGACGTTGCGGCAAAGGATCTGTGCCGCGGCTACTTTATGCAGGGCGTAACGGACGTTACCATTCGTCCTTCCCCCGTATGGATGACCTCGCGGCTGGCAAAGGTGGGGCTGCACGGAATAAACAACCTTGTGGACATAACCAACTACGTGCTGTTTGAGATAGGTCAGCCCATGCACGCATTCGATTACGAAGACATCACCGACAAAACCATAGTGGTGCGCAGGGCGCAGGAGGGGGAAAAGATAATTCCGCTGGACGGCAAGGAGTACGTTTTGACTTCGGAAGACCTCGTAATTGCCGACAAAACCCGCGCGGTAGGTCTTGCCGGCATAATGGGCGGCGCAAACAGCGGCATAAAAAACAATACCACCTGCGTAATGTTCGAGTCTGCCACTTTTGCCAGAGGCAACGTGCGCAAAACCAGCCGCAGACTGGGGCTGCGCTCCGACTCCTCCGCCCGCTTTGAAAAGGGCATAGAAACCTACACCAACAACGTGGGACTGTCCCGCGCCCTTCACCTTGTGCAGCAGCTTGACTGCGGCAAGGTCACAAAGGGCAGAATATGCATAGGACGGCAGGCGGAAAGCAGAACCGTCGCCTTTGCCAAAGACAAAATACGCCGTCTGTTAGGCATTGTCATTCCCGATGACAAAATAAAGGAAATTCTCAACGCTCTCAACATAGAAGTAAGCCTCACCAAGGACACGGTTACGTGCATAGTGCCGCCCTATCGCGACGACATAGTGCGCGACTGCGACATAGTGGAGGAGCTTATCCGCGTTTACGGGTACGATAATATCAATGGCACGCTGATGGAAAACTCCCATATCACCTGCGGCGGCAAAACGGAGGAGGAAACCAAGTGCGACAGACTGCGCACGGTGCTTACAGGCATGCGGTACAACGAATGTGTGTTCTACCCCTTCGGCGGAAAGGCTTTGTTCGACAAAGCATCCCTTACTCCCGTTGACGAAGGGAAGTACATTCGCATTCTCAACCCGATAGGGGAGGAGTTGTCCCTTATGAACAGGTCGCTTGTGCCCAACATGCTGCAATGCGTGTCCCTCAACCTTACGCGCAGCGTTCACGACCTGCGGCTGTTTGAAATAGGCAAAGCGTATCTGGCGACGTCGCTGCCCCTCACCCAACTGCCCAAAGAGGAAAAACGGCTGTGCGTTGCCGCAACCGAAGTTACCTACGACGCTTTCAGTCAAAGCGTACTGCAAGCGGTGCACGCCTTTGCCAAAGGCGGCATAAAGCTTGTGCGTTCGCAAAAGGATATTCTGCACCCCGGCATATCGGCAGATATACTTATCGACGGGAAAGTTTGCGGCAGCATGGGCAAAATTCATCCGCAGATAGCCAAAAACTTCGATATTTCCGTAGACTGTTTCGTGGCGGAGCTGGCGTTGGAAGACGTTTTTGAAAAGGACAACGAAAACTTCCGCTACAAGCCCTTCGGCAAATTCCCCTCCGTCACACGCGACTTTGCCTTCGTGGCGGACGAGGACGTGGCTGCGCAGGACTTGTTGGACGAGTTTCTGTGCCTGCCGCAGGTGGCGCAAGCGTCGCTGTTCGACGTGTACCGCTCGCCGCAGCTGGGCGAAGGCAAAAAGAGCCTTGCAGTCACCGTGGAATTTAAGGACAACAACAAAACCTTGCAGGACGAGGACGTGGCAAAGCCGGTAGCCAAAGCGCTTAAAAACATAAAGGAAAAGTACGGTGCCGAACTGCGCTGAAAAAACTTACGAAATACTTGCGCCCGCAGGCAGCGAAGAACAGCTGACGGCGGCGGTAAATAACGGGTGCGACAGCGTCTATCTGGGGTTGGACAACTTCAATGCCAGAATGAAAGCGCCCAACTTTACGGCGGAAAATTTGCCCCGATGGGTGGATTATTGTCACGTTTTCGGGGTGAAGGTTTACGTTACGGTAAACACATCCCTCAAAAACGACGAACTGGCGGCAGCCAAAAAAACGGTGCTTGCGGCGTACAGGGCAAATGCCGACGGCGTGATAGTTACCGACCTTGCGCTTATGCGCTTTGCCGCAAGTCTGCCCAAGCCCTTCGAGGTGGCGGCAAGCACGCAGCTTAACTGTCACGACGGCTACGGTGCTGAATTTCTTAAAGCACAGGGCGCAACGACGGTGGTGTGCGCCCGAGAATGCACTCTTGAGGAAATTTCCCAAATTGCCGCAACGGGAGTAAGAGTAGAATGTTTCTTGCACGGTGCGCTGTGCGTGTGCCAGTCGGGGCAATGTCTGTTTTCCTCCATGGTGGGCGGTAACAGCGGCAACCGCGGACTGTGCGCCCAGCCGTGCAGAAAAAAGTATTTTTCCGACGGCGGCAATTTCCAAAAGGGGGGATATCTGCTTTCTCCTGCCGACAACTGCTCGACGGAATGTGCGCAGGATATGCTACAAGCCGGCGCAAGCGTGTTCAAAATAGAGGGGCGCAACCGACGCGCGGAATATGCGGGAGCAACTTCCAAGGCGTATTCTCGGCTTTTTGAAAGCAATTTTACCAAATCGGATAAAAACGCCCTGTACGAGATGTACAACAGGGGCGAGCTTCCCCAAAACCCCTATCTTTACGGGGGCAAAAAGGTTATTTATCCCTATGCGCCCGGGCACATCGGAGTGCCCGTAGGAGTAGTGCGCCAAAAGGGTATATTTGCCCGCACTCCCCTCAACAAAGGGGACGGGCTGAAAGTTTTCGACGGCAAAGAAGAGGTGTGCGGCGCAGTCGCGCTTGAAAGCGGCAGCGGATTTGTCAGGGCGAAATTTTCCGGCGCCGTTGCCGACGGAATGACTGTGCGGCGCACAACGAACGTTGCTCTGTGCCAACAGACGCTTTCGGCAAGAAAAAAGCTGCCCGTATCGGCATTTTTTACCGCCAACGGGGGCGAACAGGCACGGCTCACCTTGCGTTGCGGAAGCAGCGAGATAACTGTTTTCAGTAGCGAAATCTGGCAGAAAGCGCAAAATGCGCCGCTGGACGAGGCTCAGACAGCGCAATTATTACAAAAAACGCAGGATACGTATTATACTATTACAGACATAACTGTAAATTTACACAACGTATTTGCGGCAAAATCACAAATAAACGCTTTACGCAGGCAGGCGGTGCAAACGCTGACGGGACGGATAATCTCCGACTACAACGCAGCCTTTGCGCCCCGCAAAAAGCTTGTCTGCATAGAGCAGGAGCAATACCAAAGCATACGAAAGCCGCCTTGCCTTGCCGTGATATGCGACGGAGAGCAAGATTTGGCGCAATGCGAGGCGGACGTGGTCATATACCGTCCGCAATACGTAAATGCCGACGCGGCAAAACTGTGTGCCGAGCGCGGAGCGTATCTGGATCTGCCCGCTTTTTCCGATAACGGCTACGTGGAGGGGCTTTTGTCCTGCGGCTGCGGAATAGTGTGTCACAACGTGGGGCAGGTTCAGCTTGCCCGCAAAACGGGTACGCCATATATCGCCGGCACGGGACTTAACATATTCAACGACGGTATGGCGGCGCAGTTTTACGACGCAAAGGAATTTTTCTATTCGCAGGAACTATCCCTTGCGGAGATAGCCGATTTCAGAAACCGCGGCGGCATAGTATTCGTGGACGGCAGCATTACGCTGATGAAGCTGGTGCATTGCCCCTTTTTGACGGTGTACGGCGGCGACTGCGCACATTGCAAGGCAGGGGAACTTTGCTACACCGACGAGCAGGGAAACAAATTTTTCCTGCAAAGGCGGCGGGACGCTAAATGCACCTTCCGCCTGATAAACGGAAAAAAGCTTTCCGTAGCGGGCAAACTCAAAGCAAAGGGAAGATACTGCGTAGACTACGACAAACGGGTGATTGAGCATTACCTCAAAATAAACAAAGGCTTCGACGACGGGTACGTCGAACGCCGTCAGTTCACGGGCGGCAGACTGTACGCTAAAATAAAATAGCAAAATGATAAATTCTAAAACACTGGAAAAACTTCAATATGCCGACGTTCTGCGGCAGATTTCGGCGTTTGCCGTAAGCGCCGTTGCAAAGAAAAAGGTGCTAAACCTTTCGCCTGCCGACACCTTTCCCTCGGCGCAGGCGCTGTTGGAGGAATCTCGTCAGGCATTCGACCTGTTCCGTTTCGAAACCTCCTTCGACCTGTCTGTGGACGACGTGAGCGAGGTGTGTGCGCTGGCAAAAATCGGCTCATGCCTTTCCATGGGGCAGCTGCTTAAAATAATGCGCACGCTTAAAACGGCGCGCAGCCTGCAAGGGGCGTTGTTTGCCGACTACGGCGTGGATATTTCCGCTTTGCAATCGCGGGCATATGCGCTGTACTGCGACAGGCAGCTGGAGGAAGACATAGACTTTGCCATTATTTCCGAAGAGGAAATGAACGACAAGGCTTCCGACGACCTGTTTGCCATACGCAAAAAGATAAAGGGAATAAACGCCGACATAAAACAAAAACTGCAAAGCTACACCAAAAACAGCGAGGTTTCCAAGTATCTGCAGGACAGCATCGTCACCCTGCGCGGCGACAGATACGTAATTCCCGTAAAGCAGGAGTACCGCTCTTTTGTCAGCGGCATTGTGCACGATCAGTCCTCCACGGGGGCGACGCTGTTTATCGAGCCTATGGCGATAGTGCAGCTAAACAACGCTCTGAGGGAAGCCACGTTGGAGGAAAAAGCGGAAATTCAGCGCATTTTGCAGGCGTTTACCGACAGAATTTCCCCCGTAGCGGAGCGCATTGCCCTTTCGGAAAACACCATAAGCGACATTGACGTCATTTTCAGCAAAACAAAATACGCCATAGAAAACAAATGTACCCTGCCCCTGCTCAACAATCAAGGGCGGCTCAACATAAAAAAAGCGCGGCATCCGCTGCTGGACAAGCGCAAAGTGGTGCCCGTTTCCGTAACGTTAGGGCAAGATTACGACGTAATTGTCATAACGGGACCGAACACCGGCGGTAAAACCGTCACCTTAAAAACCATAGGGCTTATGTGCCTGCTGGCAATGAGCGGCATCTTCGTGCCCTGCGAAGAGGAAAGTGCGCTATCCTTTTTCGAGGACATTTTCTGCGACATAGGGGACGAGCAAAGTATTGAGCAAAATCTCTCCACCTTTTCGGGACATATGACCAATTTGCGTGACATACTGGCTGTGTGCGGCAAAAATCATCTGGTGCTTATCGACGAGGTGGGGGCAGGCACCGAGCCTAACGAGGGCACGGCGCTGGCTGTCGCCATAACGGACTTTTTGCGCAAAAGCGGTGCAAAATGCGTCATTACCACACACTACGGAAAGCTAAAAGAGTATTCCCTCTCCACGCCGCGTGTGGAAAACGCCTCTATGGAATTTGACCTGAAAACGCTTGCTCCCACCTATCGCCTGATAATGGGTGTGCCGGGCAGCTCCAACGCCATAGCCATTGCCCAAAAACTCGGCATGCGCGAGGACGTCATTGACCTCGCCCGTCAAAACGTGTCGGAGGAAAAACAAAGTTTCGAGCAGGCGCTTGCCAATGCCGACGCTATCCGAAAGCAATACGAGCAAAAGCTGGAAGAGGTATCGCAGGAAAAGCAGCTGTTGCAGGAACAACGGCTGAAAGCGGAAAAACTTAACGGCAGTCTACAAAAGGAAAGGGACAAGCTGCTTGATGGCTCCCGCAAGGAAGCGCAGAAAATAGTGGACAAAGCAGCCGAGCAGGCGGAAGAAATAGTACGCGAACTGAAAGAATTGCTCAGACGGGAAGGTCTTTCGGACAAAGACTTGTTTGCGGCGCGCTCCAAAGCCAAACAACTGAAACAAATAACGATAGAAACTCCGCAGGAAGAAGTCATTTTCACCGGCGACAAAGTCGATGCCGCCAAAATACGAGTGGGCGACGTCTACTATTCCAAAAAAATGGGCGTACAGGTAAAGGTATGCGAGATAAAGGGCAAACGCATAGCGGTGAAGTGCGGCGCAATAAGCGCCGAGGTTGAAGCCGACGATCTGTACTACTGCGTGGCGGAAAGAAATTCACCTGTTCAGCCCAACCGCCGCCCTAAAACGCAAATAAATACCCGCAGCGTATCCAACGAAATAAACGTCATCGGTCAGACTGTGGACGAAGCGGTGGCAAACGTCGATTCCTTTATCGACAACGCTCTGCTTGGGGGGATAAAGCAGGTGTGGATAATTCACGGAATGGGCACCGGCAGACTGCGCAGCGGTATTCACGCATACCTCAAAAACAACAAAAACGTCGAAGAATTTCGCCTCGGCAAATTCGGCGAAGGGGAAAGCGGTGTGACGGTGGTGTCTCTGAAATAAGCTTCGCAACATTGCCCATTCTTGTCACAGCAGCTATTTTTCTGCACAATTTGCCGCAAGTGCTCTGAAATATGCGGTTAGACAGAATACTATGTCAGTAATAGCATTGTTTTCTTTCTAAATTGAAAGCACAAAAGCCGATAAAAACCGTAAAAGGTGGGTATTTGCGGCTGCCTGATGTAAAAATGCGTATATGTGAATGGGGCTTTCCCGTACGGTACGGCAAGTATAAACCTTACGAGATACAGCGAGTATAAACCTTGCAGCGACACGGCACTATTACCCTACGACGACGCAGCAAAGGTAAACTTTATACTGCCACAGCAAGTATAAACCTCATGCCGATACGGCGAGCATGAATCTTACGGCGACACAAGAAACATGAACTTTGTACCTGTCGGAACGTGAACGGAAGTTCGCAAAAGCCGATCGAAATTAACTGCGGTGTTCAACCTTCGTCAAATACCCCCGTATGCCGTGAAATTGTGAAGTTAATTACAAATGACCGCAAAGCAGTTAAGCGATTCACGGCGGCAAAGTATCGCTACGGGTATAGGTCTTTAAGAAATGCCTTGGGAAAGGGAGTTATTCCCTGCAATATGCTGCGTACTTGGGCGTAGATTTGACGTATTATAGGCGCATGCGATAAATACTCGACGCAAAGAGAGCGGCAAGTGGCTGCAAGCGCTGTTTTCAGCACAAATTTGGCGGTAAAAACAAAGGCGTTTTCTCCCCAAAATATTTGCGGGCGACACCTGATTCGGCTGTTAAAGGAGCGTTATCGCACGAGCAACATGCTACGCATACAGCGAGATATGCGTAAAAATTACTGCCCGACGAGGCAAACGAGTGCGTCTTTCCGTCCCCTTTACGGCAAAGACGCACACAAAAGAACTTTGTAAAAGCAAAACAGGAAAAATACCATGATATATTTTGACAACTGTGCGACAACGCGGACGGACGACGACATCGCCGCCCTCATAACCAAATACCAGACGGAAACCTTTTTTAACCCTTCGGCAAGAAGCTCTTTCAGCGCGGAAGTTTCACGAAACATTTCCGTTGCAAGAGAAAAGGTGTCCCGCGCCTTCGGGGCGCAAAATTACGCCGTCTATTTCACTTCCGGAGGAACGGAAAGCAACAACACGGCAATTTTGGGCAGTCTGAAAAGCAAAAAGGGCAATATCGTAGCCACGGCGGCGGAGCATTCCTCCGTGTACAACGTACTGCTGTACCTGCAAAGCAAGGGGTATGAGGTGCGGCTTGCCAAGGTTCTGCCCGACGGGCACATAGACACGGATGACTTTTTGTCCCGTGTGGACGAAAACACGCTGCTTGCCTGCTTTATGCACGTCAACAACGAAACGGGCGCAGTAAACGACGTTGCGGGAATAAACGCCGCCGTCAAGGAAATAAACCCTCGTGCGGTGACCTTTTCCGACGGCATTCAGGCAGTGGGCAAAATTCCCGTAAATCTGGCGGACAGCGTGGATCTGTACACCCTTTCGGGACACAAGCTGCACGCCGGCAAGGGGATAGGCGCGTTATTTGTCAAAAACGGCGTGCATATCAATGCTCTTTTGCTGGGCGGCGGTCAGGAAAAAGGCTTACGCAGCGGCACGGAATACGCGGGTGGCATAATGGCGTTGGGCGAGGCGTGCCAAAGAGCGGTGCAGAACGTAGATAAAAACACCGAAAATTTTCTGCATTACAAGCAACTGATACGCCAAGAGCTGAATTGCAGATACGTCGAGCTGTGCAAAGAAAACTGTTCCCCCGCCATTATGACTGTGGCGTTTGAAAAACTTAAAGGCGAAGTGCTTTTGCATATGCTGGAAGAATGGGATATCGTTGTAGGCACCGGCTCGGCGTGCAGTTCCAAAAACAAGCAGAGCCGTCTTGCCGCAGCCATAGGCCTTCCCACAGCCTTCTCCGAAGGGGTGCTCAGACTGAGCTTCAGCAAATATAACACGGCAGAACAAGCGCGTCTGCTGGGAGAAAAGCTTTTCCGGTGCGTTTTGCGCCTGCAAAAAACCATGGGAGTATGACATGAAAGCAATAATTATTCGTTATTCGGAAATCCATCTTAAAGGAAACAACAAGGAATACTTTGAAAGCGCCTTGATTTCCAACCTGAAAACGGCGCTTAAAGGCTTCGACCTGCAATTCGGCAGAAGCAACGCGCGTTACGTGCTGCGCAACTTTGACGAAAGCCTTACGCCGCAAATCATCGACTGCGTAAAAAACGTCTTCGGCGTACATTCGCTCAGCGTAGCGGAGGAGGTGCCCTCTACGTTAGAGGATATTCGTGCGGCAGCCATTGCTCTGGCGCCCAAGCGCGGCTCCTTTAAGGTGTCCACCAACCGCGCCGACAAGCGTTTTCCCCTGCACTCAATGGATCTTTCCGCCGAAATAGGGGGCGACGTACTGGAAAACAACAGTGCGCTTACGGTAAATCTGCACAATCCCGACCACGTCATCAACATAGATATCAGGGAAAACGGCAAAACCTTCGTCTTCCGCGACGTAATCCGTGGCGTAAACGGCATGCCGGTAGGCACGGGAGGCAAAGCCGTTGCCATGCTGTCCGGCGGCATAGACAGCCCCGTTGCAATGTATATGATGGCAAAAAGAGGTATGTCGCTGCGCGCGGTGCATTTCCACAGCTTCCCCTACACAAGCGCACAGGCAAAACAAAAGGTGCTTGACCTTGCCGCAATAGTCAAAAAGTACACGCTGCGCATGACTGTGGACGTGGTGAGCTTTACCGAAATACAAACGGCAATACACGAACGCTGTCCGGAAGAATACATGATAACCATTATGAGGCGTTTTATGATGCGCATTGCCGAAAAGCTTGCCAGAATAAACGGCTGCGGAGCGGTGGTGACGGGGGAAAGCCTCGGACAGGTGGCAAGCCAGACGTTGGAAAGCATAACCAGCACCAACGCCGTAGCGCACATTCCCGTTTTCCGCCCGCTAATAGGCTTCGACAAAGAGGAGATAATAGACATTGCCCACAAAATAGGCACCTATGAAACCTCCATACTGCCCTACGAGGACTGCTGCACGATATTTTTGCCCAAGCGTCCCGTAACCAAGCCCCGCCTTTCCGCCGTGGAAAAGGTGGAAAGCGCGCTGGACGTAGAAACGCTGGTGCAAAACGCCCTGCAAAACGTTGAAACGGTCGTGATAGAATAAGCCTTACGCATTCCGACGGAGCAGGCCGCAGCATAACGTAGCTTTTTCATCAAAAAAACTCATACCGCCCGTATGAGTTTTTTTGTTTATGCATAATTGTTCCGTCCGCACCGCCCGTTACATTCCCGGCAGCACCCAGATGTCCCACAGTTTTTTGTCGGGGAGCCTGATCT
>DVOC01000048.1 GCA_018713905.1 Candidatus Fimimonas merdipullorum | reverse complement strand
AATTGCCGAATCGATACAAAGGGAATATCGGTTGGGAAACAAAATAATTATTTGAAACAGCGTGAGTACAATCGGGGAAAAGTAGGCGGCTTTTCCCCTTTCCTATTTACAAAGGCGGGGCGTTTGTGTTAAAATATTTATTAGGAGTGTGAATACTATGGCGTTGCAAAAACTGACTACACAGTGGTCGGACGTGGGTGATAAGCCGTTGCAGGAATATCCCCGTCCGCAATTCAGGCGGCAAAGCTATCTTAACCTCAACGGTTGGTGGCAGTATGCCTTTACCAAAATTGACGAGCAGCCGCAGAGGTACGATGGCAATATTCTGGTACCTTTTTCTCCCGAAAGCGCTCTTTCGGGGGTAAACAGACAGCTTAAACCCAACGAGTTTTTGTGGTATCGCACGGAATTTTCCCTGCCCAACAGCTTCAACAAAGGGCTGGTGTTTCTCAATTTCGGCGCGGTGGACAGCGTCTGCGAGGTGTATTTCAACGGCAGGCTTGCCTGTCGTCATGAAGGGGGCTACAACGCCTTTTCGGTGGACGTCACGTCGCTGCTGCTGCCCCGCAACACCCTTGTGGTAAAGGTGACGGACGCCACGGAAACAAGCTGGCGCACGCGGGGAAAACAGACGTTGAAGCGCAAGGGTATGTGGTATACGGCGCAAAGCGGCATATGGCAGACGGTATGGCTGGAAAGCGTGCCCTCGCAGTACATACGGGGAGTGCGCATAACGCCCGACTGCGACAACGCCTGCGTAACGGTGGAAACGGACTGCAACTTCGACGAGCCGGTGACGGCGATAATAATGAAAGACGGCGAGGAAATTGCCAAGGCGGACGGCAAGGGCGCCGTCACGGTGCGTTTCCCCGACGGCTTCCGTTTTTGGAGTCCGGAAGATCCCTTTTTGTACGACCTAAAAATAATTTCCCGTCGCGACACGGTGGACAGCTACTTTGCAATGCGCAAATTCGGTATGCAAAAGATAAACGGCAAGGTGCGCCTCACCCTCAACGGCAAGCCGTATTTTCAAAACGGACTGCTGGATCAGGGCTATTGGAGCGACGGGCTATACACCGCCCCCTCCGACGAGGCAATGATATACGATATCACCGCCATGAAACAGCTGGGATTCAACATGCTGCGCAAGCATATTAAGGTGGAGCCTATGCGCTGGTACTATCACTGCGACAGGCTGGGAATGCTGGTGTGGCAGGATATGCCCAGCGGCGGCACCCGTCAGCGCAAGTGGGTGACGATGGCGCTGCCCTTTGTGGGAATAAACAAATTGAAGGACAGCAGCTACCGTATGTTTTCCCGTGAGGAAAAGGAAAGCCGCAACGCCTTTTTGCGTGAGTACGGCGAAATGCTCAATCAGCTGTACAACTGCCCCTGCATATGCGCTTGGGTGCCCTTCAACGAGGGGTGGGGACAGTTCGACGCCGCCAAGGTGGCAAAAATAACCAAGGAATTCGACGACACTCGGTACGTGGATCACGCCAGCGGTTGGCACGATCAGGGCGCCGGCGACTTTTTGAGTATGCACGTGTATTTCAAAAGGGTACGCTTAAAAACAGAGGGCAGAAGGGCAACCGTGCTGTCGGAGTTCGGCGGTTACAGCTATATGGACAAGGCGCACAGCTTCAATCCCGACCGCACGTACAGCTACAAGCTTTTCCCCGACAGACAGTCCTTCAACCAAGGCGTGCGCAAATTGTACGAGGAGGAAGTCATTGCCAAAATCCCGCAGGGACTGTGCGCAGCCGTCTATACGCAGGTGTCCGACGTGGAGGAGGAGGTAAACGGATTGCTTACCTACGACAGAAAGGTGCTCAAAATAGACGCAGATATGATGCGCGACATAAACGAAAAGATCAAAAACGCAAAGCTATGACGGAAAAATTTATGAAAAGCGCCCTGTTGCAGGCAAAAGCGGCGCAAAAACGGGACGAAGTGCCCATAGGCGCAGTGGTGGTCAAGGGGGACAAAATCATTTCCCGCGCACACAACACACGCAACGCCGGAGGCGACGCCACGGCGCATGCGGAAATTCTGGCAATACGCCGCGCCTGCAAAAAGCTGGGAGATTGGCGCCTTTCGGGGTGCGACCTGTACGTCACGCTGGAGCCGTGCGTGATGTGCCTCGGAGCCTGCTTCAACGCCCGCATTGCCAACGTGTACTTCGGCGCATACGACGCAAGCGGCGGCGGCTGTCTTGCCGTAGCGGAAATGGTGGGCAAAACGCTCAATCACGAACTGTTTTTGCATGGAGGCGTGCTGAAACAGCAATGCGAAGACCTGCTTACCGACTATTTCAAAAGCAAGCGTCGGGGTTGAAACAAACTGCAAACAAAAAAGAGTTTCCTTAGTCACTGCATTTTGAAACTAGTGTAATAATTAAGAGTTGAGATAGCAATATCTCAATTCTTTTTTTTAAGGCTATTTTATGCCGTGAAAGGTACTTGACAAGAGAAGAAATGAAAACACAATACAAAAAGGCAGAGAAACGAACAAACAAAGTGTGTAAGCACAAAAATCGTTTCTCTGTCTTAACCAGCAAAAGAAAAACTCATTTCAGAGACTCTTGTCAAGTACACCATGGAATAAATTAGCCATTATATATACAGCAAAAAGCGAAAGTATGTTTCGTTCACCAACGCTTTCGCTTTTTGTCTGTTTTATTTAGTTTATAGGCGTGTGCTTGTCTGTTCGAGCGAAGCGAGAACACTTGTATCAAGACAAGCACACGTCTAACTGCCAATTTAATATTTTTAGAAAAAATTTTATATATTTACAACAATTTTAATGTTTATATGATATAATCACTTTGTA
>DVOC01000047.1 GCA_018713905.1 Candidatus Fimimonas merdipullorum | reverse complement strand
TTGCGCGTGTGGGAAAGCGCCGTCAGGGCAACGCACCTCTTTTTGTCGGAAAAAGAGATAGAAAAAAATAAGGGAATACGTGCCGCAGGCGATAGGGGAAGTGCCCTTCCTCGTCGTTGCCGAGCAAGAGGGCATGCCCGTGGCGTTTGCAGGCATAAAAGGGCAAAAGCTTGAAATGCTGTTTGTCTCCGCCGAAAACAGGGGCAAAGGTATAGGAAAGCGTCTGCTGCAATACGCCGTCGACAACCACGGCGTAAGCGAGGTGGTCGTCAACGAACAGAACGCGCAGGCGGTGGGCTTTTATCTGCACGTGGGGTTTGTTATCTGCAAGAGGTCGGACGTGGACGAACAGGGCAACCCGTATCCGATATTGTATATGAAAAGGGTGTAGCAGGTACAAGATGAATCGTTCTTGTCAAAACAGCGCGACGGACGAGGAAGCGCTCGCCGCGGCAAGGGAGTCGCAGTGCGACGAGTTTGTGTAAAAACTCCCCGAAGGGTATCAGACGATGATTGGCGAAAACGGCTCGGCACTTTCGGGCGGGGAACGGCAGCGTATCTCCATTGCCCGTGCGCAAGGGCGGTTTTGCTTTTTTTTCTTGTAGTTTGCTTTGATTTATGGTACAATAAAAGGGCAAATTTTGTTGAGGAGCGCCGCGCAAATGCGGCAAAGCCAACGCCAAAGGGCGGCTGTTTGGGCAAAAAGGTATGAATCTTTACTTATTCGATTGCTTCGGAGTGGTGGTAAGCGACGTTTCCACACTCTGGATGAAGGCGGAAAATTTCAGCGACGAGCAGACGGCGCAGGCAAGAAAGCTGTTCCGCAAGGTGGACTGCGGCGAGGTGTCCTTCGAGGATTCCTTCGACGTGCTTGCCCAAATGTGCGGAAAAAGCAGACAGGCGGTGCGAAAGCGGTGGGATTCGTTGCTTTATCCCTTTGACGACACCCTCGCCCTGATAGAAAAACTGCGTTGCCGCGGCAAAGTGGCGCTGCTTTCCAACGCCGACAGCAGCTACGTCAAAACCATTTTCCGCAGCTTCGGGCTGGACAGGTACTTCGACAGGGTGTTTGTGTCCTCCGACTACGGCGTGGCGAAGCCGGACGAGCAGTTTTACGCCCTGTGCCTTGCCGCCTTTACGCAAAAGTTCGACAAGGTTTATTTTACCGACGACAACCCGATAAATCTTGAAAGCGCAAAAAAACTTGGCATAGAAACGGTGCTGTTCACTTCGGCAAAGCAGGCGACGGCTTTGCTGACGTAGCGGCGTAGTGTGGGCGCCTTTGGCGCAAGGAGAGTTATTTGAAAAGCAAACAAAGTGCGGCGGTAGAAGCGCTGCTCAAACGGGCAAAGGCGCTGCGTGCCCTCGTAGAGGGGGACGAGTTGCAGCGCAAACGCCGTCAAAATTCCAAAAAATACAAGCTGCCCCGCGTGGTGAAAGCGGTGTTAAGACCTAAAAAGGCGGTGATAGCCGGCACCACCTGCTACTTTGTGGGCAAGGGCCAAAGGTGCGTGCTGTACTTTCACGGTGGCTCCTACGTCGATCCGCCGCTGGTGTTTCATTGGCGGTTTTTGCAGCAGCTCACTCGGGAAACGGGCGTTAGCGCCCTGTTGCCCCTCTACGGCAGAGCGCCGCAGCACCAATGCGAAAACACCGTCGTACACGTGAAAAACGTCTACATGAAGGTGGCGGAAAGGTGCGGCGTAAACAACCTTGTCGTCATGGGCGATTCTGCCGGAGGCGGCTTGGCGTTGGCGCTGTGCGAATATCTGGCGCGGCACAACCTGCCGCAGCCGCAAAAGCTGATACTGTTTTCGCCGTGGGTGGACGTGGACATGACGGGCGATTATTCGGCGCAGTCAAACGACCTTGCGCTGGACGAGGACTTGCTGAGGCTTTTCGGCAGGGCGTACAGGGGAGATCTGCCCAAGCGGCACTATATGGCTTCTCCTCTTTTCGGAGTGACGCAAAAGCTTGCGCCCATGCACGTTTTCGTGGGGGACGCCGAATTGTTTTATCCCGACTGCCTTGCGCTTCAAAGGGCGGCGGAAAAGGCGGGAGCGCAAATGACGCTGTACGTTTACCCCGAAATGCAGCACGTGTTCTTGCTGTATCCCATTCCCGAAGCCAAAACCGCGCGCAGACAGGCGGAAGAAATTCTGCTGCAATAAAGCATGAAAGCAGTCATTCAACGGGTGGAAAACGCCCTTTTGTCCGTGGGGGACAAAAAAGTTTCGGAAATTCAAAAGGGGCTCGTCGTCTATCTGTGCGCTCAACAGGGGGACGCCGAGCAGCTTTGCGCGGCATTTGCCGAAAAGCTTGTCAAGCTGCGCATTTTCGGCGACGGGCAGGGCAAAATGAACTTGTCCGTCAGGGACGTGGGCGGGCAGGTGCTGTTGGTGTCGCAGTTTACGCTGGCGGCGGAGCTTAAAGGCAACAGACCGAGCTTCTCCAAGGCGGAGCAGCCGGAGCGCGCCAAGCAGCTTTATCTGCTGTGCGCCGACGAGGTAGCCAAACGGGGCGTAGAGGTGAAACGGGGTGTGTTCGGCGCCGACATGACGATAAGTCAGCGCAACTGCGGCCCCGTCACCATAATCTGGGAGTCAAAATGAAAAGTTTGCGGTATCTGTACAAAAAGGGACTGGGACCTTCCAGCTCTCACACCATGGGGCCCGCCAAGGCGGCGGAGCGCTTTCTTGCCGAGTGCGGCGACGCCGAGAAATACAGGGCGGTGCTGTACGGCTCGCTGGCGATGACGGGGCAGGGGCACGGCACCGACCGCGCCATAAAAAGAGTTTTCGGAAACAGGCAGATAGACATAGTTTTCGACAAGACTTCCCCTTGCGTGCATCCCAACACGCTGGATTTTTTCGCCGTAAAGGAAGGAGTTGAGATACGCCGCCAATATTACAGCATAGGGGGCGGCGACGTGGTGCTGGCGGGAGAACAGCCCTCCAAGGGGCAGGAGGTGTACCCGCACAACAGTTTTGCTCAAATAAAGGAGTATTGCAAAGCGCAGGGCATAGACCTGTGTCAATACGTCATGCGCTTCGAGGGGGACGTTTTGCCCTTTGCGCTGGACGTGTGGCGCACCATGAAAGAGGTGATAGAAGAGGGCTTGCGGCGCGAAGGCGTGCTGCCCGGCGGTCTTAACGTGGTGCGTCGGGCAAAGCAGCTTTACTGCGACTCTAAAAAGAAGGAAACGGCGCAGTCGCACGAGGACAGGATAGTGGCGGCATACGCCTTTGCCGTAGGGGAACAGAACGCCGACGGCGGACTTATAGTCACCGCGCCCACCTGCGGAGCGTCGGGGGTGCTGCCCGCCGTTTTCCGCTACACGCAGGAGGAAAAGGGACTGGACGATTTGCAGGTGGCAAAGGCGCTGCTCGTCTCCGGCGTGGTGGGCAACCTTGTCAAAACCAACGCCTCCGTGTCGGGCGCGGAATGTGGCTGTCAGGCGGAAATAGGCACAGCCTGCGCCATGGCTGCGGCGGGGCTGGCGTACCTCAACGGCATGAGCATAGAGGAAACGGAATACAGCGCCGAGGTGGCGCTGGAACATCACTTGGGGCTTACGTGCGATCCCGTGTGCGGATTGGTGCAGATTCCCTGTATCGAGCGCAACGCCGTGGCGGCAATGCGCGCCATAAACGCCGTCAGCCTTGCAAGCTTTCTTACCGACAGCAGAAAAATTTCGCTGGACACCGTCATTTCCGCTATGTACGAAACGGGACGCGACCTTGCCGAAGGCTACCGTGAAACGGCAACGGGCGGACTTGCCAAGCTGTACAAAAGATGAAAAAATTAGCGGCGGTTTTCGATCTGGACGGCACTCTGCTGGATACGCTGTGCGACCTTACGGCAAGCGTAAACTACGCTACGTCCCTTTTGGGACTGCCCCTCCACACCCAAGACGAGGTGCGAAGCATGGTGGGCAACGGCGTAAGCGTGCTTATGCAAAGGGCGCTTCCTTCCGACAAACGGCATTTGCACGGCAAGGCGCTGGCTTTGCAACGGCAGTACTATGCCGCGCACTCCGAGCACACCCGCCCCTACAAGGGTATCGTCGCTTTGCTGCAAAGGCTGCGCCAAGCGGGGTTCAGAATAATAGTAAACACCAACAAGGACGAGGACGTGGCGTATGCGCTGTGCCGCCAACTGCTCGCAGGACTGGTGGACGAGGTGTGCGGCACGGTGGTGGGCTTTCCCGTAAAGCCCGCCGTGGTGCGCCTTGCTCCCCGCATAAAGGACTTTGCCGCCATGTACTGCGGCGACAGCGACGTGGACGTAATGACGGCGGCAAACGCCGGCATACCCTGCCTCTCCGTCACGTGGGGGTTCAGAAGCGAAGATTATCTGCTTTCTCACGGGGCGAAAAGCATTGCCCGCACTCCCGCGCAGGCAGAGCAGGCATTTCTGCGCTTTGCCGACGAGGTAAATGGTTCTGTCGTGAATAAATAACGAATACGTATGCGATTTTTGCGTACACTCACCTTGCAGACAAGCCTTCGAGGGCAACAGCCGCGTTTGTGCGCAGCGGCTGTGTTCCGACGTGTTTTGCTCCTTTTTGCAAAAAAAAAACGCCGCAATTTCTTGCGGCGCCAATCAAGGCAAACGAGGAGATTAAACATAAACACAAAAGAGGGTTTTATATAGGGTGCCTTGATTGTGACCATTATAAGACGGCGGTCTTTAACTAACCTTAAAGAAATTGAAAGTTTGCAAATATTTGAGTGAACGATTTTTGCATTTTTTTCTTTTATAACACACAAATTGCTTTCCGTATCGCGTGTGTAAAGTCGACGGCAAATGGTTCAGTTGTGTTATCGTGCGGCAATACTTACTACTGCGTGTACACGGGCGACGGCAAACGCGGCGGAACGGCGCCTGCGGTTTTATGCCGATAAGCGGACTTGTCTGCAAGCGACGGCAAACGCTGCCCGCGCCGTGCCGACGTGACGTATCGCCGCTTTATCAACAGGCGACGGCAAAAACCTTTCAATTTACTTTAAGTGTGACATTGTAAAATACATATGCGAAAAGGCGCTCCGCAAGGCGTCTGAATACGGCAAGGAGATACGATATGAAAGTTTTGGTAGTGGACGACGAGGTAAAGCTGGCTGACGTGGTGGCGGAGCTGCTGCGCCGCAACAAATACGTCGTGGACGTGGTGTACGACGGCGAGGACGGCTATTTTTACGCCAGCAAGGGCGACTACGACGTGGTGGTGCTGGACGTCATGCTTCCGGGCATGGACGGCTTCGAGGTGGTACAGAAGCTGCGCAGGGAAAAGTGCAACGTGCCCGTGCTTATGCTGACGGCAAAGGACGAGGTTTCCAGCCGGGTAAAGGGGCTGGACTGCGGCGCGGACGACTATCTGACAAAGCCCTTTGCCAGCGAGGAACTGCTTGCGCGGGTGCGGGCGTTGGCGCGCCGTCAGTCGGAAATAGTGTACGACTGCCTTTCCTATTGCGGCACTACCCTCAACACCGCCAACTACACCCTGTCCTGCGGCGGCAAAAGCGTGTCGCTGGGGGCAAAGGAGTACGAAATAATGCGCCTGCTGTTTTCCAATCCCACGCAGGTGATAAGCAAAGACAGCATAATTTCCAAGGTGTGGGGGTTAGACTCCGACATAACGGATAACAACGTAGAGGCGTATATGTCCTTTTTACGCAAAAAACTCAACTTTATCGGCAGCAAGCTTACCATTTCCACAAAGCGGCTGCTGGGATACTTTTTGGAGAGCCATTCGTGATTCGCAGACTTCGCAAAAGAATAGTGGCAATAAACGTCATCACGGCAAGCCTGATACTGTTTTGCGCGCTCATTGTCACCTTTGTGGTGGGCTACGGCAGAATAGACATCGAAAGGGAGGCGAGAATGAACCTTGCCCTCAACTTCGACACGCAGCAGGATGAAATACGCTTCGAGGAGGAAAAGATCTTCGACGACGTGGTGCTTGCCGTGTACGACGCACGCACCCATCAGGTGGAGTGGTTTTTCGGCGGCAACGCCAACCTTACGCGCGAGGAGCTTTCGCGGTACGTGCGCCCCATCGTTCGGGACGTCCGCCGCGAAGGGTGGGTAAACATAAGCGTGCGGTACGTAAAGGCGGTGGAAGGCAGCAAGGTAAAAATCGCCTTCAACAACCTTGGCGCGTCGTCGGGCAATTTGGTGGTGTTTGCCGTGTCCGTGCTGGGCGCGCTTACGCTGGGCATAATAGTGTACTTTTTGTTCAGTCTGTTTCTGGCGCGTATCGCGCTGCGCCCCGTCGAGGACAGCTGGAAAAAGCAAAAGCAGTTTGTCGCAGACGCCTCGCACGAGCTCAAAACGCCACTTTCCGTCATTCTTGCCAACACCGACATTCTTGCCTCTCACAAGGATGAAACGGTGGAAAGCCAGATGAAGTGGGTGGAAAACACCCGCGCCGAAGCGGTGCGCATGGCAGAGCTGGTAAATCAGCTGCTGTTCCTTGCCAAAAACGACGACGGGCTAAAAGTGCAGATGCAGGACGTCAATTTCAGCAACTGCGTAGAGGGCATTGTGCTGGGCTACGACGCGGTGTTTTACGAAAAACAGCACAAGTTCTCCTACGAGGTCACTCCCGACGTGTGGGTTGTGGGCAACGAGGGGCAGCTTAAACAGCTTGTCACCATATTGCTGGACAACGCCAACAAGTATTCCAAGGGCGAAGGCAACATAACGCTGCGGCTGCAAAACAACGGCAAGCATTGCACGCTGACGGTAGCCAACGACAGCGAACAGCTTTCGGAAGAACAGCTAAGCCACCTTTTCGACAGGTTCTATACCGTCGATAACTCTCGCAACAAAAACAACGGCGGCAACGGGCTGGGACTGAACATAGCGCAGGTCATATGTCAGACGCACAACGGCTCTATACGAGTAAGCTGCGAAAACGGCAGGACGGCGTTTGACGTCACTTTTCCGCTCAAACGCAAAAAGGACTGATTTTTTGCATACGGCAGGCGTTTTTAGTAACAAAGCGGTACAA
>DVOC01000046.1 GCA_018713905.1 Candidatus Fimimonas merdipullorum | reverse complement strand
GCCGCCCCGCAGCAAAACAATCTTGGGAAGCTTTTGCCCGCCAACGGCAAAAAGCGCAAGCGCATAGCCTAGACACCTGCGCATTTTAAGGTTTGTAAAAAGATCAGTTCCCGTCGTCGCTACGGCGTATTTTTTCTTCCGATTGTTCGTAGTATCTTTCGTAGGCGCGCCTGCAATAGTCGGGGTTAGAGGGCTGCTGCGTGACGTCGGGATCGTCGAAGTTGTATTCGCCGTTGACGCGCCAGCCGTCCAGCACGCCTATCCGTATGGCGTCCTTGGGGCAGCAGAAGGCGCATCTGGCGCACATTATACACTTGTTGGAAAAGTGGAACTTGTCCTTTTGCTTGTCGTAGGATATGTTTTGCACGGGGCAGTTGTCCACGCACTTCATGCAGCGGATACAGTTGTCCGCCACTCTGAACGCCATGCCGTTTATGCGCATTGCAGGGTGTTCTATGCGCAGCGCCCACGACACCACTCTGCCCAAAAAGGGCTTTTTGAGGTGGCTTTCGGTGCCGTGCAGAATTTCCGCCGCGTCTATGGGAATGAGGGACTGCGCCGTCTGCCACATTTTGTGCGCCTGCTCGTCGGTGTGACGGAAAATCATGTTGTAGGGCATTACGTAGTGATACTCGTTGGTCAGCACGGAAAAGCCCTTCTTTTTGAGCTTTGCCACAAGGTGTATGGAGGAAGCGTTGTTCATAGCCACCGGTTCGCCGGAGGTTTTTATTATGAAATACTTCTTGTCCTGCACCGACGGCAGCCGCCGCACAAATCGGTAGACGATGTAGGGGGCGTTGAAGCCGTGAATGGGATAGGCAAAGCCCACCAGCTCGTAGTCGTTGGGGCTAGGGATATCCTTAAACTTGTTCATGGGGTGCAAATCGCACTGCACTCCCTTGTCGGCAAACGCCTGCACGTATTTTTCGCACACCATAAGGGTGTTGCGCGTGCCGGTGAAATAGTAGATTATTGCTCGCATTGTTCAAAACGTGTTTTGTAGTTTTCGTCCAAACTGTACTTTTTGTTTTCCTCCCTACCGTGCGCGTCGTACCATACCTGCGCATAGAAGGGGTTGTCTTTGGAAAGTCTGTCGTAATCCCACACATAGGGTTTTACGCATTCGGGGCACCAATGTCCCGTTTTGAGTACCGTGTACGCCGTGGCGGTGAAGACGTGCCCGTCGTGGCACCGCCATTGCAGCTTGCGGTACAGGTCGCCCTTCTTAAAGTCGACAGTCAAAAGTTCGCCGCCGCGGAAAGCCGCAGCCTGTTTCAGGTCGTTTACGTCTATTTCGCCGTCCCGCTTGCTTTCGTCGTAGCCGTGACTGAGGAAAGTTGCGCTTTCGTCCTTTTTGAGCTGCGCATAGTCCACCTTGGTGCCGTCGGGCGCCACCCCCTTGCACAAAAGGGGAAACTGCTTCCAATCGGAGGAAAGCTTGCGGGGAGAGGTGTCTCCGAAGGAGGCGAAAACTCTGCCCTCGTCGCCGTTTGCCTCCCAATAGGTGGGGGCGTTGGGATCCTTGAGCAGCGGTTTTATCAGCATTGCGGAAATAAGCTTGGGCGGCAGAATTTTGCCCAGTTTGTAGTAGGGATGACGCTTGGCTATCTGCTGCCAGAAGCCGTCCAGCGTGTCCCTGCGGAAACGGAACATGTCTTCCAGAATATAACTGTCGGAAAACCACAGTCCGTGGAAATTGCGCAGGGCGTTCCAGTTGGGCTTGAGAAATTTTTCCGTGCTGCCGCCTATTATGCGGAAGCCCCCTTCAAACACCTCGTAGCCGGTGTTACGCCCGCCTTCGCCGCCGCCGAGGTTGAACACCTTGTGCCAGAAATCCGGCTGCTCGCATTGGCTGTCCTGCTTTATTATGTTGGCGATAAGCCTGCCGCTGTCGGTGGAAGTCACCCATTCCAGCGGCGCGTTGTAGCAGGTGTGGAACATAAGCCCGTCGCTGAGGTTGGCGGAAAGCATGTTGTAGTGAAGCATTGCCGTCTGGCGTATCACCACCCACTTTTGCAGGGAAGACTCCAACACGTACCTTTCCGCCACAAGCTTGGACATGGCGTAGGGATCGTAGGGGCTGGGCATAAGCGGATCGCCCACCCTGCCGAACAGGTGTTTGTAGTTTCTGTCGCCGTAAAGCGCCATTGTGGAAATATGTATAAACTTGGGCTGATCGCGCAAAGCGGCAACGGCGTCCACCAGACATTGAGTACCGCGGAAATTGACCTTTTCCGCAAGAGCGGGGTTTCTGTCCGACTTGGGGGGTATCACCGCCGCCATATGCACCACGTATTGCGCGTTTTGCACCAATTTTGCGCACACCGCTTCGTCCGCCATATCGCCGAACACGAATTCTATTTTGTCGCCGTATTGCTTTTTAAGCTTGTCCGCAGCTTTTTTGCTGCTTATCTGACACAGGCAGTATATCTTGCCTACGTTTTCCTCCCTGCTCAAAAAGTCGAGGGACGCTCTGCCCATATTGCCCGTTGCGCCCGTCAATGCGACGTTTACGCTCATAGTATGCCTCCGTATATTTTTTCAACACGTCTTATAACGAGATGAAACGTTTCTTAGATTATATCATTTATTGCAAAAAGGCGCAACAACCTGCGGCAATATGCATTGAAAGAGCCAAGCCTTGCCCGCGTGAACGCATACTGCGGCTGTCTGCCCAATATGCCCTGAAAACAAGTACGCCCCGCCCGTACTCAAAACGGAAAGGGCGGCTTTCGATTACGCGCGACGAAGCAAACCTGCGTCCGCAGCGCAAACGCCGTCAAAAAATATTCCGTTGCTTCAAACCTCGCATTGAAAAAGGCTAAGCTACTTATGTCGGCAAAAGTTGCCGCCCCGCCTTTCGCCGTAAGCCTGCAAAAGGGCGTTTGACAATACAATTTGCTTTGCTTGTTGCAAAAAGGCTGTGCTTTGCGCCGAAAAAAGCCCGACCAAAGGTCGGACTCCTTTCAAGACAAAATCAATGCGCGTCTACTGCTGCACCTTGAACACCCCGAATATCACAATGCCCACCGCCGCCGCGGAAAGAATCAGAATTATCGGATGTATCTTCTTGCCCTTGATTTTCAGGCGGGACAGCGGGAAAAACGCCGCCATTATCACGAGAGATATCCAGTTGAACTGCGAAAATCCCTCTGCGTTGATGTTGGTGAAATCGAGGTTGGGCAGTATGACGGCGCAGCCCACGGTAAGCACGGCGGAGAGGATAAGCCCCACTACTACCGGACGTATGCCGCACAGAGCGCCCTGAACGTACTTGCTGGTTTTGAACTTCTGAAACAGATTCATCACCACGATTATTATCACCAGCGAGGGCAGCACCACCGCCACGGTGGCGGTTATCGCCCCCAAAAAGCCGCCGAAAATGCCCAGCGAGGTGGTTTTGCCCACCGTCATGCCCACAAAGGTGGCAAGGTTGATGGCAAAAGGTCCGGGGGTAGATTCGGCAACGCCGATAAAGTTTATCAGCTCGGCGTCGGTAAGCCAGCCGTACTTTGCAATTATCTGCTGCACCATGGGCAGCATGGCATAGCCGCCGCCGATGGTAAACAGACCTATTTTGAAGTATTCCCAAAACAGAGTGAGGTAAATCATTTTTTCACCTCCTCGTCCGAGCTCTGCGGCGCGGCACCGTCGCCGTTGAAGTTTTCCGCCGAGCTTTGAGCCGCACCGTCGCCGTCGTCGGAGCCGCCCGCCGCATCTTCGTCCTGTGGCGCATTGTCAAGGCTTGCCTCGCCGCTGTCGGAATCACCGCTTATGCCGTCTGCCGCCTGCTTTTTTTGGGCGACCTTGTTCTTTATCAGAGTGTACGCAATGCCGATGACGGCGCCTATCATAATGAGATAGATGACGTTGAACTTCGTAAAGGTGGCGCAGGCAAACGCCGCTATGAGCAATATTGCCGAAAACCAGTCTCTTTCCAGCTGCCCCGCCATTTTGACAAAGGCGTTGACGATAAGTATGCCCACGCACGCCTGAATGCCGGTAAACGCCGCCTTGTACCACGTGTTGTCCTGAAACGCCTCTATGGCAAAGGACAATGCCGCAATAATGACAAAGGAGGGCAGCACCACGCCCAGCGTGGCTATTATCGCGCCGGAAACGCCGTGAGTGCGGTAGCCCACCGACGTGGCGGTGTTGACGGCAATAACGCCGGGGGTGGACTCGGCAATGACCACCATGTCCAGCATATCGGCGGAGGTTATCCACCGCTTTTTTGCCACAAGCTCCTCTTCAAGCAGCGCTATCATGGCGTAGCCGCCGCCAAAGGTGAACGCGCCCAGCTTGAAAAAGGTGACAAACAACTGCCACAGCGTCACCTCGTAACGCCTTTTTTGTGTTTTTTCTTTCATATTTGTACTGTTTTTTTGCATACGTATGTAATTTTTTTGTACCGACCGCTAAAACTCTCGGGGAATTTTGTCCAGCAGAGCAGCCATTTCCGCGTCGGAAAAATCCGGCACGTAGTCTTTGGTTGCAGACTGCGCCTCCTGAGTGTAGCCCTGCGTCAGTCCCACGTTGAAAAAGTATTCCACGGCGTTTCGGTATTCGTGGGAATACAGCCTTCTGTTAAGAAACGGGAATTTGTCGTCCTTCCTTGCGGGGAAATACTGCGCCATGAGGCTTACGGGGAGGGTTTTGTCAAAGGCGGCAATCCAATCCAGCACTCGCTTGGTGTCCTCTGTCATATTGGGCAGCACGAGGTGGCGCACCAGCACGCCCCGCTGCAAAATGCCCTCGGCATATACGTTTTGCGGCTGTTGTCGGCGCATTTCCTCTATCGCCGCCGTGGCCACCGAAAAATAGTCCGCCGCATTGCACATATCGGCGGAAAGCTTGGCGGAGCAAAACTTCAGGTCGGGCAGATAGACGTCCACCAGCCCCTCCAGATTTTTCAGGGCGCGGACGCTTTCGTAGCTGCTTGTGTTGTACACCACCGGCACTTTCAGCCTGTGCTTGCACAACGACAACGCTTGGGCGACCACGTCGGAAACGTGCGCGGCGGTGACCAGATTTACGTTGTGTACGCCGCTGCCCGCCACGTACAAAATTACGTCGGCAAGACGGCGTGCGTCCACCTTGCTGCCGTGAGGACGTACGGTCACGTCGTAGTTTTGGCAAAACCTGCATTTGAGGTTGCAGCCGGCAAAGAAAATAGTGCCGCTGCCGCGGCTGCCCGATATGCACGGCTCCTCCCACACGTGCGTTCCCACGCGGGAAAGTACCGCGCCGTCCGTGCCGCAAACGCCCTTACCTGCGCCTCTGTCGGCGTTGCACCCTCTGGGACAAAGATTGCATTTCATTTGCATATTATATATAATTTACATTTTCTTGGCAAGCGTTTATCACCACCGCCCACGCCTGCCCGCCGCAAGCGC
>DVOC01000045.1 GCA_018713905.1 Candidatus Fimimonas merdipullorum | reverse complement strand
GAATTTTGCAATGCTAAACGGAAAATTTGTGCGGTACAATTTTGTCTGCTTCCTCAACTTTGTAATATAATTGCCGCCCGCCATTATTCGTAAAAAATATGCGCGCAAAGGGTTGCTTTTTTTTTACGCTTTTGATACAATAGTAAAGCAATTGGCACCATAGCCAAGTGGTAAGGCAGAGCTCTGCAAAAGCTTCACCCCCAGTCCGAATCTGGGTGGTGCCTCCAAAAAGACTTGCTTCGGCAGGTCTTTTCTTCTTTTGTATGACGTTAGCGTCGGCAAAGTACAAGTTTGTTCGGGATAAAGTATAAAAGCCGTGGCAAAAACGCAAACCGTTGACATTGCCGCCGTAAAATGATAAAATACAAAAGCCTGCCGATGTGGCGGAATAGGCAGACGCAAGGGACTTAAAATCCCTCGACGTAACACTCGTACCGGTTCGAGCCCGGTCATCGGCACCACGCAAGGCGTCCAAAGCGTCCGTAACGGCAATGTATGGCAACGTTTGCGGAAGCTTGGCGCAAATCAAACGCAAAAAGGGACAGGAATACAGCCTGTCCCTTTTGCTTTGGAACTTTGTTTTGCGCTAGGCAAGCAACCCCACGGCACCCGTCATTGTTGAGCTGAAAATTTGTGCTGCCCATTTTTTCAACAATGCCGCCGCTTTTTTGCGTGCCGACGCACCACTTTGCCGGCGGCAAGGGCTTGTCGTCCGCGCCGCACTTTGCCAATACCGCGCAGAAGCTCAAAGCGAAGCGCGTCGGGCTTTTGAAAAGGTAAGCAGCCTGAAAACTTGCTTCGTCACTCCACCGTGTACACCCAATGCTCCTTGCGGGGCTTGGCTTGCGGAATTTCGCCCTCGGCATAGCCCAGCGCCACGTGACCTATACCTTCGACCTCATCCTCTATGCCGAGTTTTTGCATAAGCTGTCTGCCGAAATCAGTCTGCATTTCCTCCTTTGCCCTGTGTACCCAGCAGGAAGCAACGCCCAACGACCATGCGGCATTCATAAGGTTGGAAATCACGCAGCTGCCGTCGTACACACAGTTGGGATACTTCTTCGCCACCACCAGCAGCACCAGCGGCGCGCCGAAAAATGGATCGAAGCCTTCGGGCATGCCGCCTATTTCGGCGTTTACTTTTTGCAGTTGCTTGCGTACCTCGGCGTTTTTTATGACAATAATTATCGGGCTTTGCGTGTTTCTCGCCGTGGGAGCAAAAATGCCTGCCTGCAAAATTTTGTCCAGCGTTTCCTGCGGAACGGGCTGAGGCTTGTATTTTCTTACGCTTCTTCTCGTCGTCAATGCCAAAATCGTTTCCATGGATACCTCCCGTGCGCCTTGCGGCGGTTTTATCCTTATTATATTTTACAACACAAAAGTTCATTTGACAATATGTAATTTTTGCGCGGTTTTTGCCAGCGACGTGCGAAGCCGACTCGAAAATTACGTAAAGCCGTAACGCCGCTTTCACTTTTTGCCGTCAACTTGTCAACAGCCGAAGTAATCACGTAAAAGACGTCGGCATTACCGGCGCAAAGTTTTGCCTCCGATATGCAAACACTCAACGTTGATACGTAAAAACCGTCGGCCAACTGATTTTTTGCCGTTGACGTGTCAAACAGCCGCAGTAATTTCAGTAAAAGCTGTCGGCATTACCGGTGCGAAGGCTCTTGCCACAGATTATAAACCAACTCAAAACCGTTAAAAAGTCGCCAACCTGCTACCGTGGGGTTATGCCGCTGATATCAGAAACAAGCTCGGCAATTACGAAAGCTCGTTAACGTTGCGATACTACTATTTTGTTTTTTGCGAATATAAAAATCGAAGCCGTTAGTAAAATGCCGTCAGCGTAACCGAGCTGACGCTCTCGCGCTGATTTTCACTAGTGCGCCCTCTTTGATTTAAGGGCGAATGTAATAAAACATTATTCCCTACCGTCCACATTACACCCGTAGCACTAAAAGCAACTATACAAATCGGCGGCAAGAATGCTTGCAACGGCAAATTGAACGTAGGCTTGTCGTGCGCTTGACAAATAAGGCGTAAAGGGGTATTATTAAGAAAATATTTGACAGTTCGCAACCATCCTGTCGTAAAACAAAACTATGGAATGACGGGGGCGCAGTGCGCCTTTTTGTCTGTTGCGAACGCTCGAAAATTCGGAGCGTATTTTTTTTGAAACAAACAATAAAAAACTATTTTGAAGAAATAAAAATTCTGCTGCGGTCGCTGCCGTCGGGCGTGTTCGGTTGCTTTGTTACGGCGCTATTTGCCATGAATCTGCTTGCCAACAAAAGCATATCGCTGCCGTGGGAAAATTGGGCGCTGGACTGCGGCATAATTTTGTCGTGGGCGGTGTTTCTTGCCATGGACGTGATAACCAAGCACTACGGGCCAAGGGCGGCTACGCAGATATCTTGTGTGGCGGCGGCAATAAACCTCGGCTTTTGCGTTATGCTGTTTTTGGGCAGTCTTATCCCCGGAGAGTGGAGCCAATCCTTCGTTTTCGGCAGCGAACAGACAATAAACGACGCTTTGGACAAAACCTTTGGCGGAACGTGGTACGTGCTTTTGGGCAGCACCGTCGCTTTTGTAGTGTCCGCCGCGATAAACAACTTTACCAATTGGGGAATCGGCAGACTGTTTCGTAAAAATCCCGACGGTGTTGCGGCTTATGCGGCGCGCACCTACGTGTCCACCGCTGTGGCGCAATTTGCCGACAATCTTATTTTCGCCCTAATTGTCAGCCACTTCTTTTTCGGGTGGAGCATAACGCAGTGCGTGACCTGCGCAGCCACCGGTATGGCGGCGGAGCTGCTTTTTGAAATAATCTTTTCCTTTTTCGGGTTCAGAACGTGCAAAAAATGGAAAGAGCAACAGGTGGGAGAACAATATTTCAGGTTTATGGAGGCTAATAAAAGCAAATGAAGGTACTTATTACGGGCACGGCGCAGGGAATAGGCAGAAGCATTGCGCTGCTCTTTTTGAAAAACGGTCACAGCGTAACGGGAATAGACAAATGCCCCTCTACCATAGAGGAGGAAAACTACACTCACCTGACGGCGGACATAACGGGCGCACTGCCGGAAGTTTCCGACGTGCAAATACTGATAAACAATGCCGGCGTTCAGGACTGCAACGATATCGAGGTGAACCTGTGCGGCACCATTGCCGTCACGGAAAAGTACGCCTTCAACGATAAAATCAGAAGCGTGCTGTTCATAGCGTCTGCAAGCGCCTCCAGCGGCGCGGAATTTCCCGCATATGCCGCAAGCAAAGGCGGCGTGGTAGCCTATATGAAAAACGTCGCCCTTCGCCTTGCCCCCTACGGCGCAACGGCTAACAGCCTCTCGCCCGGCGGAGTGTACACCAAGTCTAACGACAGGGTTATAAAGGACAAAACTCTGTGGAAACAAATCATGGATCAGACGCTGCTGCCCAAATGGGCAACGGAAGACGAAATTGCCGAGTGGGCGTACTTTATCACCGTCGTCAACAAATCCATGACGGCGCAGGATATACTTGTAGACAACGGCGAACAGGCAAAAAGCAAGTTTATATGGTAAAAAACGCTGTTATGTCTGTCATAGTATTATGCAAAACCACAAAATATAAAATAACCGATACTTACAAAGCAATTTTCCATGCGCCCACACAAGCAAACGCCTTGCGGATAAGGGAGGCAAAAATCACATACGAAAAGCCCGATACGAATATCGGGCTTTTCGTATAAACACATTTGCAGGAAAAAATCAGACGTTGTGGCCGGAAGCATCTTCCGCTCCGACGGGTTTGTTTTTGTGCTTTATCTCCCAATGCAATGCCTTGGAAAGAGGCTTATACACAAAGTAGGTAATGACGCCGCACACCAGACAGCGCAGCATATTGAAGGGCAGTACAGCCAAAGGCAGGTAGTAGTTGTACAACGTATCTGCCGTAATTTCGGGATACAGCGCCTGCATCATGCCTACCACCGCTTCCATTCCGTATGCTTTGGTGTAGAAGGGAATAAGCACCAGCCAGTTTGCCAAAAGGCTTACGCTAACCGCCGAGAGCATTCCCACCAGAAGACCTATCAAAGCGCCCTTGCGGCTTTTGTTGCGCTTGTAGATGAGCGCTGCGGGAAGCACGAATGCTATGCCCACTATTATGTCGGCAAGCTCGCCCACGCAGCCTGTGCTGGTCATGGGCATTTTAAGGCAGCACTTCACCACTATTATTATGCAGCCTGCCACAGGTCCCAGCGCAAATCCTCCCAAAAGTGCCGGCAGGTCGGAAATCTGAATTTCCAAAAACTGCGGGAATATAAAGGGCAGGTTAAACTTGCAGAAAGCATACAGGACAAAGGATATTGCCGACAAAATTGCCATTACGGCGAGGTTGCCCGCCGAGAAAAAGTGCGGCTTTGCCTTTTGCACTGCCTTTTCGGCGTTTTGCTGCTCAACTTGCGGCGAAGTTATCTCCACGGCTGACAACGTGGAATCTGCCGAAGCTTCTTGCTTTTCAGTTACGTTTTTCATTTCTGCTCCTTCTCTTTGAAACGAAAAAACCCTTGGAAAATATTCCAAGGGCGCACCAATATCACAAGATAATGATACTAATTCTTTTCTCATCCGGACTGTACCGTCGGCTCGGGAATTTCACCCGATCGGCGCAGCAAGCTGCGTTCATAGGCTGTAACTATCGGTGTGGAATTTCACCACGCCCCAAAGAATTTTGTATTTTTTCGTCTTTCGACACTGCTATTATACTCTCGTGAAGTAACAATGTCAACAAGTTTGAGCAAATTTATGCCGTTATTTGCAAATTTCTACGCCGCTCGATGCGCCGATACGGGAAGCGCCCGCCTCTGCCATTGCAACCGCCTCGTCGTAGGTGTGAATTCCACCGCTGGCTTTTACTTTCAGCCCCAACGGAGTGACGGTGTTCGCCATAAGCTTTACTGCGTGGACGGTGGCTCCGCCGCTGCCGAAACCGGTGCTGGTCTTGACGTAGTCGGCGCCCGCCTGCGCCGCCGCCTTGCAGGCGTTTACTATCTGGTCGTCGTTGAGGTTGCACGTTTCCAAAATGACTTTCAGCGTAATTTCGCCGCAGGCGCGTTTCACGGCGGCAATTTCCTTCTGCACCTTTACCCATGCGCGGCTTTTTGCCAACGACTGGTTCATCACCATGTCAATTTCCGTTGCGCCGTTTTTGATGGCGCGCTTGGTCTCCTCTACTTTGGTCTTAACGTCGTTTTCTCCCAAGGGGAAGCCCACCACCGTGCAAACCTTAACCGCGCTGCCTTCCAGCAGTTTTGCCGCTTCCTTAACGTGACAGGGGTTTACGCAGACGGAAGCGAATCCGTATTGCTTTGCCTCGTCGCACAAATTGGCAAGCTGCCTTTTGGTGGCAGGTTTGAGCAGAGTGTGGTCTATCATAGACGCAAGAACTTTTTTATCCATATTTTCCTCCCTGTGCCCTGTGGGCTGTAATATGGATATTGTACCACATAAAAAGCATAAATACAATACCTAATTAATTTTTTTTGCCTGTCAAAACTAAATACCTTTGTCTGTTAAAACTAAATACCTTTGCCTGTCAAAACTGAACACCTGCAAATACCGAAATTTTGACGTGAGCCGTCCGGCGGAGTTGCAGTTTATCCAAGCACATCGCAGGTTCAGAGTCGAAAGGCTGTGCGACGATACACAAAAGTGCCCGCACCGCTTCCGGCTTATCGCAGGCGCCTCACAGGGTTGGCGCGGAAACGTTTTTAAGGGTTGCAGAACGGGTACTACTCTGTAACCGGCATCTTCAATACGCCTTGGGGAATAAAACAGTACGCAAGCATGCGCGCAGGGGAAAAGGATGTTTCAAACAATAAACGGGAAAACTTACGCGCTGAAAATACCTTCACCGTCAAATTGGAAAAGTCAACTGCGTTTGTGCGCCGTAGCAGGCATTGAATGGGAAACAGAACGCAAATCGGAACAGAAGGCGGAGCGATTGTTTTCAGCCGACGTCATTTTTGCGGTCGGCGCGGCAATACTGCCCTCTTGCCCGTACGTCATTCGCCGCTTCGAGATTAAACGCCGTCCCACCAAACGGCAAGCCGTTCCACGCCGTAAAGGACGGTATTTACCATTCTCTTCCGACAAGACTGTTCGCCCCTTGCCTCGCTGCCCGCCGCAAGGCAATCTGACGTGCTTAACGCTTTTTCAATTTTATCGTGACCACGTTATCTTCCAAGGTAAATTCTTCTTTTTTGCGCCTGCTCTTTATAAACCGCACCAGCGTTACCACCAGAAAAGCAACGCACCCCAAAAGTCCCGCTCCGCAGAATATTATCACCGGCAATACCTTTTGCATACGCACCTCCGCAGTCATTTTAACCAGAGTGAAGGGCAAAAATATGGCAGCTAATGAAATATTTTGTTTTGTTTGGAATAAATTCCCGCGCACTGCGGATACTACCGCCAAGGAGGTCGTTATGAGAAAATTTATAATGCTGTTTGCGCTGCTTATGAGTTTGCTGGTGGTACTGCCGGTATTTTCCTATGCCCAAGGCAAGGAAAAGGATATTTGCGACTACGTGTGCAAGCAAAAGCAGGTGGCAAAAGCCAAGTGTATAGTTTACGAAGACAACTGCGTCATTGCCATACAGCCCGAGGACTTGGGCAACAAGACGGAATATCTGAAATTCAAAGAGCAGTTGAAAACCAACGTGATGAAAAATTTTGCGATGAAAAACGTTGTGGTGACGCGCAGTCCCAAAGCCATGCACGTCATAGACAAATTGCTGCAGCTTCCGGAAAAGGAGCGCGCCGACAAGGTGAAAAATTTCGTACAGTTCTTTTTGGAGCACACGCCGACGCACCCCATTGCTCCGCAGCCGAGATAACAAAAACAAAAGCCTTCCCGCAAAGTCGCAAGAAGGCTTTTTTCGTTGTGAAAGGACGATTACAGTTTAAGCAGTTTCCTGCACGTGTCCGCCACAAGCTTGAAGCTTTCCTCCTCGAAGGGAGAAAGCAAGCCGCACTCCTCAATAAGTTGCGTAAAGGGCTTCGTGCCGCCGAAGTTGAGGAATTTCATATATTTGTCGAAAGCAGACTTATAGTCTTGTACGGACAACGCCAAAAATTGCAGTGCCGTAAACTGCGCAAGACAGTAGTCTATGTAATAGAAGGGGCTTTCGTATATATGCGCCTGCCGCTGCCAGCGTCTTCCGTCGCACAGCGCCGGCACTCCCTCGGTGGTCATGTGGGGCAAAAACTGTTTTTCGATGGAATTATAAAATTGATTGCGCTGCTGCGGAGTCATGTCGGGATTGTCGTAGCAGGTCTGTTGGAAATAGTCCACTATCGTGCCGTAGGGAATAAAGCATACGGCGCCGCCTATGTGCGTAAATTTGTAGTCTTCCGTCATATCCCCGAAAAACAGGTTTATCCACGGATAAGCAAGAAATTCCATAGACATGGAGTGCACCTCTGCCGTTTCCATGGAAACGGAGCTCAAAAATTCGCTGTCGATGGAAAAGGACTTGTAAAATTCCAGCGCATGCCCGAACTCGTGCGTCAGCACGTCTATGTCGCCGGCAGAGCCGTTCCAATTGGACAAAATGAAGGGCAACTTGTATTTGGGCAGCCCGTCGCAGTAGCCGCCGCCCCATTTGCCTTTGCGGGACATCACGTCGAAGCATTGGCTTTCCACCATGGTGTCGAACAGCTTGCCCGTTTCAGGTGACATTTCGTTGTACATTTTGGAGGCGTTTTCAAAAATCAACTGCGGAGTGCCTATGGGTTTGGGCTCTTTCAGCGTGTACACGTCGTTATCGTACACGTACTGCTTGTCTATGCCCAAAGTGTCCGCCACCTTGGCGCGAATTTCCGAAGCCAGCGGAACTATGTATTTGAGCACGTTGCCGCGGAATTTTTCAATATCCTGTCTGCCGTAGCAGTTGCGCTGCATACGCTTGTACCCAAGGGGCGAAAAGTTTTCCTCTCCCAGCTTGCGCCCCATGCGCGTACGCACGGCGACAAGCTTGTCGTATATCTCGTCCAACTTATCCTTGTTGTCCTCTAACGCCTGTCCCATGGCTACGTACGCCTCTTTACGTACCTTTCTGTCCGGTGAAGTGAAGTACTTGCGAATGCCGCTTAAAGGCAGTTCTTCTCCGTTGAAGTGTATCACGATGCCGCTTACCAGTTTGGTGTATTCGGTGACCAGTTTGTTTTCCTCCACGCTGTCGGCAACGATACGGGGATCGTTTGCGTCCACCGCCATTTGCAAATTGGTAAACATCACGGGCGGAAAACGCTTTTCCAGCTCGGGACGGAATTTACTGTCGAGGTAGCACTTGCGCACTTCCGCTTCCGCCGCCGATATTTCGGGGGAAATTTCATCCAGATAGTCCTGCTCGGCGGCGTAAAATTCGTCTTGCGTGTTTTGCGTAAAACGAATAAATGCTATATGAAAATTCGTAGACAGATCGTTGCAGAAATCCCTGTATTTTTCGTGCAGTCCAAAAAACTCGTCGGCGGTTGCGGCGCCGTCGAATGCGCTTTTGAACTGACGGAATTTTTGCAGGATCTCCTCTTTGTCGGGGCGAGTGTACGCTATTTCGGAAATTTTTACCATAACTACCTCCTAAGAAACTTTTTTAAGCTGCGTCAGGTTGTTTTCCACCTTGACGACAAAATTTTCTACGATTTTGCGATAGCCTGCGTTGTCCGTTTTGAAGCTGCAAGCGTGACCTGCCCCTTCCACAAGGTGTAGCTCCGAAAGGGGACTTGCGCTGACTTTGTACATATCCTCGCTGTGGTGAGGGCGAATAAAGGTATCCGCCGCGCCGTGTATAAAGCAAACGGGAACGGCGCTGCCCGCCACGGCGTCAATAGGCTTCACTCTGTTGAAGTCGTAGCCGTACTTTCGCTTGCTGACGGCGTTGGCAACGTCCACTATGGGGAAGGAGGGCAGGTGCGTAAGGTCAGTGCACAGCTCTCGGTAGTACTTCATCGTGTCGGAAAAGGGACAGTCGGCAACCACGAAGTCGACGTCGTCGCGCACGCCCAATTCCAGCAGCACCGTAGCTGCGCCCATGCTTTCGCCGTGCAGCCCCACTATTGCGTCTTTGCCGAAAACGCCGCGCACGTAGGTAAGCACGCTGTTCAGATCCTGCTTTTCGTACAGTCCGAGGGTGGTAAAGTCCCCCTCCGATTGCCCGAAATAGGCGTGGTCGTACAGCACCAGACTGTACCCCAGCCGATAAAACTCCCTCGCATACTTTATGGAATTTATTCTGTTCCACGTATGCCCGTGGCATATCACCGCCACTTTGGAGTAAGGAGCGTTGCCGTTGAACACCACCTCGCCGCGAATTTTGCCGTGAACACCGTTGACTTCAAAGTTTTGCTTGTTCCATTCCGAGTCGTAGTCGGCAAAATCCATATTCTCGTTTTTAGCCTGCGTTACGCGCGCCTCGTCCAAGGTGTGTGCCACAGGCGTCACCGCCGTTTTGAGCACACGCATTGCAATGACGATGCAAAGCGTAAGGTACGCCGCAATCGCTGCTCCTGCGGCAATAACAACTATCCAATACCACTGCATACCCTATTTCTCCGATAAAATTACCCCCGTCCGCCTCGTCTGCGACAGACGGTAAATATCCTCCGCCACCTGCGCGGCGGAATAAACGTTGACGCCGTAACGGGCGGCAAACTCCATCTTGTCTTTTGCGCCGTAGCACTTGGTCATGTCCGTTTCCACCATGGGCGGACACACGCAGTTTACTCTGACAAACGAGGGACGAAGCTCCTCCGCAAGGCTTTTCGTAAGCCCCACTACGGCAAATTTGCTCATAGAATACACGCTTTCCGCCGCCGCGCCCTTCAATCCCCAAACGGAAGACACGTTGACGATAGCGCCGCGGCTTTGCCGCAGCATATCGACGGCACGGGCACAGCAGAAAAACGCCGCCTTTGCATTGACGTTCATCACGCGGTCGTACTCACTTCCCGAAACGTCCTGACACAGCGAGGTAAGCGCAACGCCAGCATTGTTCACCAATACGTCCAACCTGCGAAAATACTTCTTCACAAAGTGGAACATATCCTCTATCTGACTCAGGTCGGACAGATCGGCTTTGAAAATATGTACGTCGCCGCCTTGACTGCGCGCCTCGCTCATCAGGCTTTCGGCTCTTTTTTCGCTTGCGTTGTAGTTGAGCAGTACGGTGTATCCCTTTTGCGCAAACAGTTTTACAGTTTCGGCGCCGATACCACGCGAACCGCCGGTAACCAAAGCGACCTTCATTTTTCCTCCGTTAACGGCACTCGTACTTTCTTCCCAAAAACAAGCGGGACAAATATTTGTACCGAAAAATCAATTACGTATGTGAAATTTTGTGACACAAACTGCCTATTCCTGTTCGGAAAGCAGCTGTTCCCAAAGGCTTACAGCCTGCGAAAGACACGCCTCTGTCTGACGGTTTTGCGACATCACCTGCGAAAGCTTTTCGTAGTTTGACACCACTTCGACGTCGGTAAGCAGCGATTGCAGCCTTTGCAATTCCCCTTCCAACTGCGTGATCTCGCGTTCCAAACTCTTTATCTTCTGCGCCCTGTTTGTCTGTTCGGCACGCTGTTTTGCCGTGCGGTGAGAGGCAGTTTGTTTGGGAGGCGCCTTTGGGGGCATTTTTTTGTTTGCAAAGTCGTCGTAATTGCCTTGGTAAAGAGTGAGGCTGCTGCCGTCCAGTTCGGCAATTTTGTCGGCAATGCCGTTTACGAAATACCTGTCGTGCGACACGAACAGCAGCGTCCCCTCGTAGCTGCGCAAAGCATCCTCCAGCGCTTCCCGCGCGGGCAGATCAAGGTGGTTAGTAGGCTCGTCCAGCAGCAGCAAATTGCAGTCCTTCGCCATCACCATGGCAAGCCCCAGCCGCGCTCTCTCGCCGCCGGAAAGGTCACCTACCCTTTTATACACGTCATCCGCTCCGAGGTTGACCTGCGCCAGCCTGTTGCGCACTTCCGTCTGCGACATTCTGAGGTCAACTGACCACAGCTGATCCAAAACGGTAAGATTTACGTCGAGATTTTGGTTTTCCTGATCGTAAAAGCCCACGCGCACGTTCTTTCCGTACACTATTTTTCCGAAATATTCTCCGCTGTTTTGCGCTATGTGCCTGATAAGCGTAGACTTTCCGCTGCCGTTCAGCCCCAAAAGCGCCATTTTTTCTCCGCGGCGCAGCTTAAAGGAGCACTTGTTCAGCAACACCTTTTCTCCCGCCGTCAGCGTCAGCTCGTTTATCGTAAGGGGAAATTCCGACGGGGGCGTGCCGCACTCGAACACAAAGCGGGGAGGCGGCTGCTCGCGGGAGGGAGCGTCTATTATCTGCATTCTTTCCAACGCTTTCTCGCGGGATTTTGCCATGTCCGCCGTGGAAGCCCTGACCTTGTTTCTGGCAACGTAGTCGGAAAGCTTGGCTATCTCACGCTGTTGCTTTTCCCTTTGGCGCAGCAGATTTTCCGTACGCTCGGCTTTAAGCTGTTTATACTTGGTATAATTGCCCTTGTAGCAATACACACCGTCAGCCGTCATATCCCATACCGAGGTACACAACTTGTCCAAAAAATATCTGTCGTGCGAAACTATGATAAGAGCCGATTTTCTGTCGGACAAAAAGTCCTCCAGCCACGCCAGCGTCTTGTAGTCGAGGTGGTTAGTAGGCTCGTCCAATATCATCAGCTCGGGACGCTGCAACAGCAGTTTGCACAGCGCCGCTTTGGTACGCTCGCCGCCCGAAAGGGAAGATATCTGTCTGTCTGCAAACTGCGCCATTCCCATGCCGTTAAGCACGGTGTTCACCTTTACCGTCGAAAGGTACGCTTCCGAAGCGTCCGCCTGCAAGGTGAGCTTGTGGTATTTTTCCGCAACTTGGGCATATTCGCGCGAGCCGAAGGCAGCCACCGACATCTGTTTTGCCGCCTCGTCCAGCTTGAAAAGCAATTCCGTCTGGGCGGCAAACACCGTCATCATCTCTTCTTTCACAGTCAGAAGAGAGTGCAGGTGAGCGTTTTGTTTGAGGTACCCAACGGACAAACCGCTTCGCAGGGTAATTGTTCCCCCGAAAAGAGAACTTTCCCCCACTATGCAGGAAAGCAGTGTGCTTTTGCCTATGCCGTTTGCCCCCACAAGGGCTATGCTGTCCCCCTCGTTTACTTGCAAGGTGACGTTGTCGAATATGCGGTTTTCGCCGTAGCGAAAGCTTGCGTCGGTAATATTTATAAGCATTGTACGTTGCTATACGAACAAACGTATTTACGGAGCAAAAGGTTATTTGTCCCGTTGCAGAGCTGCGTTTTTGTTTGGTAGCCGCAGGTTGAACAGCCTGACAAATAGATACAGCAGGAAGGGTTGTAGAAGTATGGTGACCAGCAGCAGAAGAAGCTGTTCGCGCCCCAGCGTTACGTAGGTCAGCAGACTGCTTATCGCCGGTATGGTGACGCACAGCACCACCGCAAGAAACACCGCCGCATACAGGGCGATCTTCCATTTGTTGAAGGGTTTACACGCATAGTAAAGGGCGAACACTCCCCCGAACGTGTAGGATATGGTCACCAGCGTGCCCAACTGCTCCTGCGGGATAAAGGTTCTGTCGGCGCCGTACAGCGCATACAGCGACACCGTCACCGTAATGAAGGTCAAAGACGCCGGCAAACATCTTTTAAGCACGTTGAGGAAGAAATTGCCTTTGATTCTGTTTTCGTTGGGTTGCAGTGCCAAAAGCGTTGTGGGCAACGCCACCACCACCCAGTCCATAAGCGTAACCTGCAAATTGGTCAGCGGCGACACCATCGTCATATCCATCAAAAAGTGCATGACTATCAGCATGACGTTTATCACTATGACGTACACCGTCTTCATAAAGTACATAGAGGTTGCGCTCTGTATGTTGTTTACCACCCTGCGCCCCTCTGCCACTACGGAGGGAAGGGCGGTGAAGCTGTCGTCCATAAGCACCAAGTGCGCCACTTTACGCGCGGCGTCGCTGCCGCCCGCCAAGGAAATGGAGCAGTCCGACTCCTTCATTGCAAGAATGTCGTTTACGCCGTCCCCCGTCATGGCTACGGTGCGCCCCTGTTTGCGCATTGCCCGCACCAAAATTGCCTTCTGGTCGGGGGAAACTCTGCCGAACACGGTATATTGCGAGGCGGCTTGCTCCACCTGCTCGTCGTTCAGTCCCTCTAAGCTTATAAACTTGTCGGCGTCGGCAATGCCCACGCGCATGGCAATGCTGGAAACGGTGTCTGGGCTGTCTCCGGAAATAACCTTTACGGCAACGCCGTTGTCGGCAAACCACTTTATCGTTTCCGAAGCGTCCGGACGTATTCTGTCTTCAATGACGATGACCGCCACGGGACGGCGCACGGAAGATACCGCACCGGATATTATGCCCGCCGAGGTGTGCGCCAGCAGCAGCACTCTCATGCCCTGCACGGCGTACTTTCTGACCAAATCGGAAATGCGCTGCGAGGGGGTTTTAAGCACGAACTCCGGAGCGCCCAGAATGTAGGTGCCGGCGCTGCCGAAGGTGACTGCGGAAAATTTGCGCTCGGAGGAAAAGGGCAGCAGGGCTGTCGCCGCAAGCGCAGGCTTACGCGGACTGCCGAAATACTTTTTCAGCGCCTTGCTCGTCATATTGTCCCCTTTCAGAGCAGAATTCATGGAAGACACTATTTCCTTTACCGTAAAGGCAGTCGAGCCCCCGCGCAGGTCGATACTTTCCCTCACGCGCATGCTGCCGTCCGTTATAGTGCCCGTTTTGTCCAGACACAGCGTGTCCACACGAGCCAGCATTTCTATGCAGTACAGCTCCTGCACTACCGTCTTTCTCTTTGCAAGGCGCAAAAATGAGGCTGCCAGCGCCACGCTGGTAAGCAGGAAAGGCCCTGCCGGTATCATGGAAATTATGGAGCCTGCCGTTCTGTTGAGGGCGTCTATGTCCAAGTTGATAAGGGAAAAATCTTCCCATTTGCCCGCCATGGACTCCGAAGCGTTGACCACGTACAGTCCGACGGTCATGGGAACTATCACTATCGCCACGAAAATGAGTATGCCCCGCAGCGCTTTAAGCATCTGCGAACGGGGTTTTTCGTACTGCCGCGCCTTGCCCGTAAGGTTAGATACGTAGTTGTACTTGCCTACGCAATCGACGCGGGCGACGCAGCTGCCGGAAAGCACGTAACTGCCCGCATACAGCGTGTCCCCCTGCCTTTTGGTGACGGCTTCGCTTTCGCCCGTCAGAATAGACTCGTTTACCTCTACAAAGCCGGAAAGCACCTTGCAGTCGGCAGAGATCTGCGCCCCGCCGTAAAGGTGAACGACGTCGTCCAGCACAAGCTCCGTCACGGGGATTTCCTTTTTCTCGCCGTCGCGCACCACCTCGATTTTCGGCTCGTTAAGTAAATTCAGTTTGTCCAACGTCAGCTTGGACTTTATCTCCTGAATAATGGCTATGGCGGTGTTGGCGATTACTACCGGCAAAAAGGTGCATTGACTTGCCAGCCCGTACAGACACAGCACCACGGCAATTATGATGTAGATGATATTGAAAAAGGTAAACAGGTTGGAAAAGATTATGCCCGCGATGCTTTTGCCGCGACGCGTGCCGTCCACGTTGACAAAGCCCGTTTCAATGCGGCTTTCCACCTGTTCTGCCGATAGCCCCTGCGTTTCCGAAGCAGCAAAACGCTCTACCTGAGAAAGATCCTCAGGCAGTTTTATGCGTTTACGCCGCCGCTTTACGCTGTCCTCTTGCAGTTCAGCCGAGTTTTTCAAATTTTCCGTTTCTGAACTCATAAATTTCGTCACAGCCGCTTTCGGCAAGCTGTTTCAGCTGATAACCGAAGTTTTTGGCTTTGCGCAGCACCGTTACCTTTCTGCGCTCGCGAAGATGTCTGCACGCCTGCTCGACGTCCAGAAGCTGTTTTTTGTCCATGTTCTTATCCACCAGCACCGCCATGCCGCGCTTGGCGGGGGGAACGAAGCCTCTCTCCTGCAACAACAGTACTATACGCTCGAAGCCGATGGAAAACCCGCACGCAGGCACGTCGGTACCCATTATTCTGCCTATCATTTTGTCATATCTGCCGCCGCCTGCAACGGAGGAGGTCAACCCCTCTACCGATATCTCGTAGATGGTTCCGGTGTAGTATCCCATGCCCCTCACCAGCGTGACGTCGAATGACACCTTGCCGTTGGTTATGCAGTTGTTGGTGACGTACAGTATTTCTTCCAGATTTTTACGCACCTCTGCCGGCAGATAGTCGCCCAATTCCTCTGCGCACAGAGCAAAGGGATCCTCCGCCGCGGTAATGCGGCAGATAAGATTTATAAACGGCTCCGCCTTGTCGGGCGCAACGGCTTCCAATTCCTGCATTACGCCCACAACGCCTATTTTGTCCATTTTGTCCAACGCAATGAACACGGCGGGCGTCTGCTGTTCGGAAAAACCTGCGCAGCGTGCCAGCGCGTTTAACAATCTTCTGTCGGAAATACGCACGTTCACGTCGGAAAAGCCTAATTTGTCCAGCGCCGTCGTGGTTGCCAGAATAAGCTCCGTTTCCGCAAGATTGGTAGCTTCGCCTATAACGTCTATGTCGCATTGTACAAACTGACGGAAACGTCCGCGCTGCGGACGGTCGGCACGCCACACGCTGTCCAGCTGCATAGCCTTGAAAACGGCGGGTAGCTGCCCTGCGTTGTTGGCATAGAAACGGGCAAGCGGAACGGTAAGGTCGTAGCGCAAACCGAGGTCGCACAGCTCGCCCTGCTCCGACTCCTTCAATTTTTCCCCGCGTTTAAGAATTTTGAAAATAAGCTTTTCGTTGTCGCCCCCCTGCTTTGAGGTGAGCAGCGCAATGTTTTCCACGGCGGGGGTTTCTATGCGGCTGAAACCGTAGCTTTCGTAGGTACTTTGTATTGTTGACAAAACGTATTGTCTTAAAGCAAATTCTGCGGGCAAAAAATCTCTCATGCCCTTTGCAGGCGTTTTGGGAAGCATATTCACTCCTTGTTTTCTATTTTTCTAAATACGGCAACTGCCTTTGCGGAACCGGTCACCGAAAAGGTGACAAGCTGATACCCTTCGGCAAGCATTACGTTCGCCAAGTCTTCTATCTTCTTTGCCATATCCTCAGCCTTTGGGGAATATTCGATCGTTTTTGCAATATACACAAGCTTATCTCCTTTGGTAAAATTTGTCAGACCGAGTAATTACGGTTACTTTGTATTTACGCTTACTTATTCCGTTATCCACAATAACAGAAAGCCTTTGGCGTCTTATTTTATGATATACTTTTCCAGCGGAAGCGCGCCGCGACGCATTTCCTCCGCCAAATGCTCGTAGCCTTTCCTGCCGAACAGAGCATAGGCGGCATTTTTGCCCCCTTCCACTCCCGGCTGGTCGTAAGCGTCCACGTTGAGCAGTTCGCCGGCATATGCCGTCTGAAGCTGGAACATATACAGCAGCGCGCCTACGTGATATTCGTCCACGCTGTCCAGAGTTATGGTGTAGCTGCACCGTCCCATTTTGGCAAGGTTGTACCTTGTGGCGTACAATTCCGTGTTGATAAGCTGCTGCAAAGTGTGTCCGCAAAGGAAATTGACGTTGGGAAACTGGTTGCAACCGTCGGGAATGACTACGTCGGAACGGAAATTTTTTACCTCGATAAAGGTAATAACCTTGTCGAAGGGACCTTCGTTGTAAAGCTGCACCTGACTGTGCTGATCCGTCACGCCCAGCGCCTTTACGGGAGTTTGCCCCGCAAACACGTCCTTGCCGCTCCTGTCCTTTTGCTTGCCCAGCGATTCCGCCCAAAGCTGACTGTACCAGTCGGCAACGTATTTAAGGCTGTCTGCGTAGGGCATTATGACGCCCACGTTCTTGCCCTGTCTTACGGACAGCACCTGCAATACGGCGCACATCAATGCGGGATTGGCAAAAAGGTCGTCCGTTTTGCACTTCTCGTCCATTTCGCGCGCGCCTTGCAGCAGTTTTTCTACGTCTATGCCCACTACCGCGGCGGGCAACAGCCCTACGGGGGACAGCTCGGAAAATCTGCCGCCCACTCCGTCGGGGATATACAGCGTTTCAAAGCCGTGTAGCTGCGCAAGCTTAATAAGGTTGCCCTTGCTCTCGCTGGTGGTAGCCACCACGTGCTGAGCCGCCTTGTCGCCCAGTTTTTTTGTCAGAATATCCATCACAATGAGGTATTGGCTCATTGTTTCGCTGGTG
>DVOC01000044.1 GCA_018713905.1 Candidatus Fimimonas merdipullorum | reverse complement strand
CGCTCGCTCTAACGTTTCTCTTTGCCGCAACAAAAAACCGCGCTCCCGAAGGAAGCGCGGCGTCTGTTGTTGCCTGATCAATAGTTTTCGCAACGCAGCTCGAAATATGCGCGGGGATGAGCGCACACCGGGCACACTTCGGGAGCCTGTTTGCCAACGTGAATGTGTCCGCAGTTGCGGCACACCCAGACGTTTTCTTCCAGCTTTACAAACACCTCGCCGCCTTTGACTGCCGCGGCAAGCTTGTTGTATCTTTCCTCGTGCGTCTTTTCTATCGCCGCCACTCCGCGGAATTTTTCCGCTATGTCGTGGAAGCCTTCCTCGTCAGCCACCTGCGCAAACTGCTTGTACATTTCCGTCCATTCGTAGTTTTCGCCCGCCGCCGCGTCCAGAAGGTTGTCCAGAGTGTCGTTGATACCGTGGAAAAGCTTGAACCACAGCTTGGCGTGTTCCTTTTCGTTGTTTGCCGTTTCCTTGAAGATAGCGGAAATCTGCTCGTAGCCGTCCTTTTTGGCTTTGGAAGCATAGTAGTCGTACTTGTTGCGCGCCTGACTTTCGCCTGCGAAAGCCGCCATAAGGTTTTGTTCCGTCTTGCTGCCTTTGAGATTCATTGGGGTAGTCCTCCTTAAAAATCTTATACAAGTATTGTAAGTCCTTTTGCCCTGCTTGTCAAGGCTTTTGAAATAAATAGTAAAAATTATTATTTATGTTCGCCGTTACGCTGCCGTGCGACTGCGCTTGGCGACAAAGGGCGGGGATCCGTCAAACAAATTGTTGCCTTTTTTGCCGCAGATAATGCAACGAGGCGGGGCGTACGCAAACGTTTACCCAAAAACGCACGGCGTCCGTTTGTCGCAAAAATAAAGGGCGGGAGTTGCCCTGCCCTTTGGTTTACGCTATTTTACCCACGCCATGGCGCCCTCGATGGAAACGTATTCGGGACGGGACGCCACCCGAACGGGAATACCCAATTCGTTTTGCAAAAACAAATCCAGCCCCGCCAGCTTTGCACCACCGCCGCACAGCATGACGCCCTCCGCCTTGACGGAAGAAACTATCTCCTGCGGTATGCTGGAAAGCAGGCTCTCTATTATCTTGACGTACTGCGTAACAAACTCCACCACCGTGTCGTACAATTCCTTTGAGGTGACGTTGAGCGTTTCCGCCAGCCCGTTTTGCGTGTTGCGGCTGGTGACGGACACTGCCGTAGTGTCGTTGGGGTACAGGCTGGCGCAGTTTGTTTTGAGGTACTCCGCCTGATCGAAGGGTACCTTGGACATATATTTTGCGCTGAGCCTTTTGCAAATCGCCTCGGTAAGGTGCTTGCCGGCATAGTACAACGTGCAGCCCGCCACTATCCCGCCGCCGTACACCACGGCGAAATCGGCGCACTCGCAGCCGAGGTTTACCACCAGTCCGTGGCGCGCGCGGAATTCGGCAAACAGCTTTACGCTGTCCGCCACGGGCGTTTCCACAAAGGTCACCTGCCTTGCGCCCAAGGCGAGAAATATGCTTTCGATGTTCTTTTTGTCGCCGGATATCATTCCGCAAGGCACCGTGCAGGTCACCAGAAACCTGTTGAACACATTTATTCTTTGAGAAATAAGCCTTTTTATCAGGGCGGAAGCCAGCGCCTTTACGCCGTCGGAATCTATCGCCGCCCCCTCCAGAATGGGATGAGCAAGCTTTACCGAGGGGTTGGTGCGGGACAAATTTACCGCGTCCAGCCCGACGGCGGAGATCTGTTTGGATTCGCCGTAAGCCACCACCGAAGGAATTTTGTCTATGAAGCCGTCGGATTTTAGCCCCGCCGAGATATACTGCGAGCCGAGGTCGAAAACAAGTTCGTAGTTTGCCATAGTATGTCACCCTTTGTATATATTTTGCAGCTGCCGCCGCACTTCTTCCGTAGGAAAGCCCACCACGTTGTCGTAGCTGCCCTGCCATTTTGTCGCAAAGTCGCAGTCCTGAATGCCGTATGCGCCCGCCTTGTCCATGGGAGAGCCACTCTCCACGTAACGGGAAATATCCTGCTCGTCCAGCCTGCGGAAGGTAACGAGCGTGGTTTCGCAAAAGCGTATCTCGCCCTTTTGCCACACCATGCACACGCCGGTGTGCACCGCATGCGTTTTGCCGGACAGCATACGCAGCATTTCCGCCGCATGAGCCTTGTCGTGCGGCTTGCCTAAAATGCTGCCGCCCATATCCACCACCGTGTCGCAGCCTATAACCAGCGCGTCGGGGTGAGAGGAAAACACTTCCTTCGCCTTGTGCACGGCAAGCTCCTCCGCATACGTGCGAGGCTCCGTGGCGGCGCTTTGCTCCTCTGCCACGGCGGGGATCACCTCGAACTGCGGCAGAATTTTGCCGAGCAGCTGCCTGCGCCGCGGAGAATTGCTTGCAAGTATCACTTTCATCTTTTTATTATACAACACAAACCTTCTTTTGTAAAGATTGAAAATTTAACGCCATTGCGCTTTTTGCAAATTTGCAAAGCGGCGAAAACAGCCCTTCCCGCCCGACAAGAGGACTCCGCCCGTTTGCCGTTCGATAGTTTTTCAGGGCAGCGCTTTTTTCCGAACGCCGACAGCGAAAGCCTTGCATACGACGTGCACGGCACGCCGTTGATACATGCGCTATTACAAGCCCGAACCGTAAAGCATGGGTACGTAAGGTTTTGTGATTGCGAAGCCGTCCCACACGTGAGCATATGCGCACGTGTGGCACGTGGGCGCAAAGCCCGAATATATGCACGCTTTCACATATGAGCATACGATAACGGCGCCTGCGTGCGGGCTGTAAGGCAAAATCCTCACTGCCGGCGACAGAATTTTTGCACAACTTCGCCTGCGCTCCGCCCAAAAGCCGACAGTCGCCGGAGAAAATCAGTCGTCGTATTCGCGCAGCCGCCCCGCCCTGTTCATTCCGTCGAAATTTTTTTGGCGCAGCACCTCGTAGACGGCTATCGCCACGGAATTGGACAGGTTGAGAGAGCGGGTGTCGGAAAGCATGGGGATACGCAGGGCGTTGGCGTAGTTTTCGTGCAGCAGACTTTCCGGCAGACCTCTGCTTTCCCTGCCGAAAACCAAAAACACGTTGTCGCCGTATTCAGGCTGCGTGTAGCACCGCTTGCCCTTGGTGGTAAAAAAGTAAAATTCGCCGTCGGGTGCGCTTTGGCGCAGCTGAGAAAAGCTGTCCCAGTAGCGTATGTCGCAGTCCTTCCAATAGTCCAGCCCCGCGCGTTTTAGCATTTTGTCGCTTGTGTCGAAGCCCAACGGGCGCACCAGATGCAGCACGCTGCCCGTAGCCGCCGAAGTGCGCACGATGTTGCCGGTGTTCTGCGGTATTTCCGGCTCTACCAAAACTATGTTAATCATAAAAAACCACCCTGTTTTGCGGATACTGTTCAAAGTACTGCCGCACCAACTGCTCCGTGGTGTGCGAATCGTGCGCAAGCGCGCATGCCGTAGCCGTCTTTTTGGCGTCGCGCATGCCTTTGAGGTAGCAGACGGCGTGTTTTTTCATTTCGTTTGCCACCACCTTGTCGGGCAGATAGCTGCGCAGCAGCCGCATATGGCGCAGGATAAGCTCCTGCACGTCCGCGCTGCCCTTCTGCCCTGCCAGCATGGCGAAGATATACGGTCTGCCCAATGCGCCTCTGCCCACGGAAACGCCGTATGCCCCCTCTTCCGTAAGGCGCAGATACTGCTTTCTGCTTGTAACGTCGCCGTTGGCGAACACCGGTATGCCGCATTTGACTATGTCGGCAAGAGCGGAATAGTCGGCGTTGCCGGAATACATCTGCACGCGGGTGCGGAAATGCACGGTGACAAAGTCGGCGCCGCTGTCGGCGCACATTTTGGCAAAGTCCGCCGCCCCTGCGCTGTCGGCAACGCCCAGACGGAATTTGACGGAAAGGGGCTTGGTCCACACCTTGCGCACGGCGGCAATACACCGCGAGGCGAGTGCGGGATTTTGCATAAGCGCCGAGCCGTCGCCGTTAGACACTATCTTTCTTACGGGGCAGCCCATGTTTATGTCCAAGCCCTCGAAATCTTGCATTTTGTCCAGCTGCACGCTGTCCGCCATCACTTGCGGCTCGTGCCCGAATATCTGCACGAAGCAGGGAGCGTCGTCAAACCGTTTCAGCAGCGTTTCCGTAAGGGAATTGTTCATTACCAGCGCCTTGCTGCTTACCATCTCCGTGACGGTGAGCGCTGCGCCGAAGCCGCGGCATATGGTGCGGAAGGCGGCGTCGGTGTACCCCGCCATGGGAGCCAGCACCGTTTTTGCCCCGCTGCCGAAAAAGTCAAGCCTGTTCACTGCGTTTAGCCTCTTCCCAAAGTTGATCGAACTGTTGCTGCGAAAGGTCGGTAAGCTTGCTTCCCCTTTCTGCCAGCAATTTTTCCACCTTTACCACCCTGTCGCAAAACTTCTGCGTGGAAAGGGCAAGCGCCGTTTCGCTGTCGGTGTGGCAAAGACGCAGCACGTTGACTACCGCAAACAGCAGATCGCCCCCTTCCATCTGCCTGTGAGCCTCGTCGGCGGCAAGAAATTCCCGCAATTCCTCCGCCACCTTGTCGGCGGCGTCCTTTACGTCGGCAAAATCGTAGCCCCCCTTGGAGGCGCGGGACTGCACCTTTTGGCACCGCATAAGTGACGACATGCCGAAGGGGACGTCCAGCACGTTTTGCGCCACGCCCTTTATTTTGTGCTCTTTGAGTTTTTGCGCGTTCCACACGTCCAGCGAATCTTCCGCCGTGGACGCTTTGACCTCTCCGAACACGTGGGGGTGCCTGTCTATAAGCTTGCGACACAGCGCCGTGTACACCGCCGAAGGGGTAAATTCGCCGTTGTCGGCGGCAATTTCCAGATGAAACAGCACCTGCATGAGCAGGTCGCCCAGCTCCTCCACGACGTTGTCGTTGTCCTGCTTTTGCAGGGCGTTGACCAGCTCGTACGCCTCCTCTACGGCGTTTTTGGCAATGCTTTCGTGCGTCTGTTCCCTGTCCCACGGACAGCCGTTTTCGCCGCGCAGCACGCTTAACACCTCCGCCGCGTCGTAGTAGCCGAACACGGTGCGCTCGGTAAGGGGCTTAGGAGATATCGCCGCCGTCGCCGCATAGCCGAAGCGCTGTTTGCACAGTTCCCCAAGCGTTATGTTTTTTACTTTTCCGCCGTTACAAAACAGCATCGGCGTATCGTAGTCGAACGCCTCGGAAAGCTTGAGTTGTACTGCGCTTGCCGTGTATTTGTCGTCTATGCTCTTTATGACGGTGGGCAAAGGCAGCGGATATTTTTCCTCGCAGAACTCGGCGGCGGTGTAAATTCTTGTCCCCGCCCGCTGCGGCATTACCGCCGTTTGCAGCCCCACGCCGCACACGGTGGCGGCGTCATCAAGCATTGCCGCCGTGGTGTCGTCCCTGCCGTCGCCCACCACGCAAAAAGCCACCTTGCCCTTGTAGGAGCGCAGGCGGCGCACTATCTGCTCGTTGAGTTGGTCGAAATTTTGCGCGCTCTGATACAAGTCGTCGCAGTACACCGCGTCCTGCCGTATTTTGCCTACCGCCTCCGCCGCGTGCGTCAGCGCGGATTTTACCACCACCACGTCGGCGGCGCGTATTGCCTCGGCGCCGGCAAGAGTAAGATCGTCAGCCTTGCGCCCCATTCCCACTACCGTTATCATAAGTGTTTACCTTCCTGTTTTTTACGGGCAGCAGATCCAATTCCTGCCTGTCGAAGGTTTTTAGCAGCGAAAGTGCCGCCGCATAAACCGCCGCCGACAGCGCAATGAGCGCAAGCGTGCCTGCCGAAGTGCCGAACACGTTGGGAGCCGAAGCCAGCGCCGCCGTTATGAACAGCGTCATAAGCAGCCCCGCCGCCAACGGCTTCAACACGCTTGAAGCCTGCATTTTTAGCCCGACTTTTATTTTCAGGTAGATTATAACACAAATCGCCGCAAAAAGATAGCACATTGTTTCCGATATCGCCGCCCCGTAGACGTTTACCGAAGGCAAGGGCAGCAGAAGCATGTTGAGCGCCGCCTTTACCACTATGGAAAGGGAAACTATCACCACGGTGGCATAGGGACGCCCCACCGCCTGACAGACGGAAACGCACGTCTGCACCAGCGCCAGAAACACTATGGATATGCCGGACACCGATAGCAGCATGGAGGAAACGTATATCTCCTGCTCGGGCAGACTGCGGTACAACAGCCGCAAAATTGGACGGGACAGACAAATCATGCCCAAAGCACAGGGCAGGGCGATGACGAAGGTGAGCTTCATTGCCGAGTTGAACCCCGCCGACAGCTTTTGCCCGTCGCCGTCGCAGTACGTTTTGGTTATGCCGGGCAGCGCCGACACCGCCACACCGGCGGAAAGGGCGATGGGCAGCCCCAGCATGGAGTTTACCGGCCCCGTCCACAGCCCGTACATTTCCGTAGCGTTGGCGGTGTTGAGCAAATTTACCACCATTACGGAATCCACCACCTGCGCCGTCTGCATGGCAAACCCGCCCAACGCCACCGGCACGGAGAGGGAGAGCATTGCCCCCATAAGGCTTTTTTTCTCGCCCTGCTGCCAGTTGACGACAAGCTTGCTTTGCCTGCGGCGGTGAAAGAGAAATACGGCGGACATTATCAGCAGCGAGCTGAACTCGCTTACGGTGACGGCAAACGCTGCGCCCAGCACGGCTTTTTGCACGTCGGGCATGAAGTGCGCCGCGCAGGAAAGCCCCGTGACCAGCTTTATGACCTGCTCCGTAACGGTGGTTGCGCCGGAGGGCACCATGTTCATGTTGCCCTGAAAATAGGCTTTCAGCACGTTGGTGACGGGTACGAACAGCAACGCCGGAGCCACCGTCAGAAACGCCGCGGAGGTATCGGCGCCCTGCGAAGCGGCTATCACCTTGGACAACGCCGCCATAAGCGCCGCGCTTGCCGCCCCCGAAAGGGCAAGGGTACAAAACGCCAGACGGAAAATTTTTCTGCCCCGCTCCCTTTGCCCCAGTTGGTTGTTTTCCGCAATCAGCTTGGAAAGGGCGGCGGGAACGCCCGCCTGCGCCACCGTCAGAAACAGAATGTAGGGCGGAAACACCAGCTGATACAGCCCCATGCCGTAACTGCCCAAAATGTTCGTAAGAGGTATGCGGTACAGCGCACCCAGAATTTTTGCCAGTAACCCGCCCAGCGACAGCACCAGCGCTCCGCGTAAAAAACTTTGCTTTTTCATATCAGTAATAGTATGTGGCGGAGAGGGCAAAAATATCTTCAAAAGCAAAACAACTGCGGCACAGCCCCCGCCGACGTCATCGGCGGCGCAAAAGTATTCGTGAAAAAACACCTTGTACTTTTGCCCGATACGGCAACAAAAAGCACATACGTATGCAAAAGGCGTGTGCTTCGCCGCAAGGCGCGCGTACACAAAAAACTAATAGGTGCGCAAATAACGTGCGCATACGAAAGAAACACGTACGTATGCCCAAAGAGCGTACGTATGCAAAATGCAAAACAAAAAGCCCGCAAAGCGGGCTTGGTTCCTTGTTATTTTTTGAGCGCGGCGTACGGCTCGGCAGGCTCGCCGGAGTAGTCGAACCAAGGGTAGTTCTGCCATTTTCCGCCGTTGACGCGGTGCACTTCTTCCGCGGCGAAGCACCACTTTGCGGCGCTTTTGCTTTCCGGCAGGAAAAACAGAAATTCGCCGGAGGCGTAGGTGTAGAAGAAACCGGCGTCCACCGGCAGCAACAGAGTGTCCAACAGGCGGGAGGGAATGAACAGCGAAAAGGGTTTGCCCTCTCTTTCGCCGTCGAAATGCAGTCCCTGCCTGTCTATCGTCAGTTCTCCTTCGCCCTGAATATCCCCTATCTTTTTGTCCTTCACGTAGCCGTAGGTGGGCATTGTGCCTATCTGCGCCCTGCCTTTTAGGCAAAAATCTTGGGAAAGCACCTCTTGGCGCATCTGTCGGCGCAAGTCGTCGAACCACTGCCGCAGATTTTTGGGAAGCACGCTGCCCTCGAAGGGGTGCAGGGTGTAATTTGAATGCAAAACGCCGCCGTTGCCGCAGTCCAGACACTTTATCTCGCCGCCGCTGCCATGCATATGCTCGCCGCCGCATTTGGGACAGCGGTAAAGCAGCTGTTCCAGCTTGTCGGCGCACCCCCAATCGCACTTGTAGCTGTGCCTGCCGTCGGCGTTCCAATGAAAGTCGTCGGTAAACAGCGCGTCATCCAGAATGCGCTGCACCTCCTCTTCGCTCTTTTGCGCCAAAGCCTGAGGGGAAAACAGATGCTCCACCTCCACTTCCACCTTGCCGGGGCGTTCGCGCACGTCAAACTTGGGACTGACGAAATAGCCGCCGTGTATGCGCACCGCCAGCACGTCCACGCCGAAGTGTTTTAGCATTTTGCCGCTGCCGCAGGCGGAGGGCTGCTGTGCGCCGGAGGCGGTGCTCATTCCGCAGGGGAATATGCACACGCAACCGTATTTTTCCCTTTTGAGTATCTTTGCCATGCCCTTTACGTGGTGATATCCGGCACGAAGTTCTTTTTGGGAATGACGTGCGCCCAACGGAACACCGTCTTTAAGTGACTGCGGTGAAATTCGTTTTCCGCCGCCACGAAGTTTATTCTGCGCCCCTTCATGGCAAAATTGACAAAGGCGTAGTCCATGCGGGAAGAGTGGTTAGCCACCACTATCACCGGTTTTTTGGCAAACTGCTTCAAGTCTACCCTTCTGTCTATCGAAACGCGGCACCTTTTGTAGTACAGCAAGCGCGCCAGAAAATTGAAAAGCAGCTGCACCAACGGGTTGGGCTTTTTGATTTTTAGCGTACGGACAATTTCGTTTGTAGTTTTCATTTGTACTCCTCGCACGTTTATTGTACCACAGCCGCCGACATTTTTCAACAAAATATTTCACTTTTGTTAAATTTCTTGCAGAGCGCCCGCGGCGTCAACTACCTTTTGAAGAGCGTAACCGCTACAAAGGGGCAATAGTGAAGACAAGAGTACCGAAAAACTGAGTTTTCAGGCGGAAAGGAGCGAAAATACATAAAAATAGGCGGAGAGTATCGTGCAGACTGTGTTTGGTATGGCGAACAACTGTTCCTGTTCGACGGTGCACGTGAACTGCGCATGGCTTGGGCAAACGTTGCACCTTGAAATAATCCCGCAAAACAAGTTGAGATGTCGGCGCGAGGGCGCATACTCAACCGCCGCAAAGACAAAACAAACGCTGCAAACGGCACTTTCGCCGCAAAGCGTCCGTCCGAAGGCTGTAACGTGCAAAGACCGCGCCCAAAAAGGGGACGACGCCATGCATTTGCCCAAATACGGCAAAGGACATAGGCTGCACCGAAAAAAAAACGCCGCATAAAGCGGCGCAAAAAAAGTAATCGAGTTGTAGCACGCACACGCCGGCGTATCCGTGCGGAACAAGTCGGAACCGTGCGCTACCGTCAAAACAAGGAGGCTTCGGGGAAACAATGCTGATGAACGGGGGCGAGCACCCTGAAGCCCTCGGCGCGCCACTTGGCACGAGGCAGTCCGAAACGCAGCTCGCGCAGGGTGAAGTACAGCGAAAGCTGCTTCAAGTCCGCCTCCGTAAACTGCGATTTGTGGCAGGCTATTGCCTGCATATGCAGTTTAGAGGTCTTTTTTACCCCTACGTAGGCGTTTGGCGCGTGGGTATAGTAGTAGGCGACGTTTACCTGTTTTACGCAGCCGGACAGCCCCAGACGGCTTGTGAGCGGCTGCCATTGCGCAAAGAACAGCGCGTCGGTGACGGCTTTGCCCACGTTGAGGTGGTCGGGGTGACATTCCGACGGCACGGTGTAGTCGGGGCAGAACACCATTTGCGGCTTTTTGTCCAGAATGACCTTGACGATATCCCTCGTGACCTGCCGCAAATCGTAGCCACAGCCGTCGTCGTAGGGAAGAAATATCACGTCGGAAACGCCCAACAGCGCGGCGGAAGCCAACGCCTCCTTTTGACGTGTCTGCACCAGCGTTTCCCCCTCCAACCCGTTTACGCTGCCCACGCAGCCGTTGGTCACCACCAGAAAGGTTATTTGCTTGCCGGCGGCGGCAAGCTTTGCCACCGTTCCGCCGCACGCCACTTCTACGTCGTCGGGGTGGGGACCTACGAACAGCAGCCGCTGCTGCTCTTCTATTTTGGGTATAGGCACGGCTTTTTTTAGTATAGACATGGTTGCCTCGTATGCGCATATGCGCAGGCGACAGTTTTCTTGGACGTATGCGCATATCCGCATATGCGCCCTTGCCGCCGCAAACATTTTACCACAGGGCAAAGAGATTGTAAATACCCATCTTGCAAGCCGTCTGCCCCTGCCGAACAGCTTTTGCAGGTGGCAAAAGGCGAAAAAACAGCAGAGAGGATATTGCCAAGCCGCTTGCGTTGCCCGCACCGCTTTTGCAAATGCGGCGCAAGGGCAAAAAAATCCCCGCGGACGCGCCGCGGGGTAGTTTTTGTTATTCCTCTTCTTCGGAAAGATCCAGACTTGCCTCGAAATCGAAGATAAGGTCGCTTTCTTTGAGGAACTTATCAAATTCCTTGGTCTTGACTATCTTGCCGTTGTAGTACTGCTCTTTGAGCGCTTCCAGCGAATCTTCCAGCAGTTTGGAGGACTGGGTGTCAAAGTAGGTCTTGTACATTCTGTATTCGGGAGAGGCGCTGTTGAACAGGTTGGCGTTGAAGTCCATTACCTGCGCCTTCACCTTGCCGCTGAGATAGACGATATGCACGCCGTAGGAGGAAACGCCTATGGCGTAGTAGCCGCTGTCTGTGCCAGCCGCAACCGCAAGGTCGTAGGCGGCGTTGGTAGCGTCCACAAACTCGTCCACCCATTTAGCGGTGTAGCTTTCGGGCACTTCGCCCACGCGCACCACGTAGTCGTAGATGGCTGCGTGAGATGCGGTGTCGGTGTTGTACTGCTTCATCAGTTCTATTATCGTTTCCGTAGCGGTTTTGCCCTCCATGGGCACCACGCTGCCGTCCGCCGCAAGATAGGCTCCCAACGCTCCGTCGGGATTGATGACTACGCTGTCACCCTCCATTTTGAAGACGTTTTCCACCTTGAGATTTTCGCCATCTTCGTCCTGATGCAGGAAGTCCTCTGCCACTACCGCCGCGGCAAACTCGGTGCGCTTGGCTATATAGCGGGGATCGGTGTCGGAGCCCAGCTGCTTTTGCAGGTTGGAGAGCACCGTTTTCTGCTCCTCGGTGAAGGGGATAAGAATATTCTTCACGAATACGTAGTTGTAGCCGTCGGGTACGTCCAGAATAAAGCTGGTGTCGGTAAGCGATTCGATGAAGCTTACGAAGTTGTTGTTGACGTTGAAGCCCGCAGCCTGATTGTCTCTGAGCTCCTCGTAGGTACGCTGCAATTCCTCAATGGTAGCGGTAAGGTCTTCGCCGTCGATGGCGGCATACACGGTGTAGTCGTACTTGGTGGCGATGAGGGAAAGAATGTAGTCTTCCGTCTGCCTTTGAACGAGGGTGTCAACGTCGTAGTCGTAGGTACGCATGACGTTGTCCTTATACTGCTTCAACGCCTTTTCCTGCCAGCCCTTGTACGTTTCGAAGGAGATGGTGACTTCTTCCTCGCCCTCTTCCGTTTCTATGCGGGCATTCAATGCGTCCAGTCTGCTTTGCGCTTCCTCGGCGTTGGCATACACGTATTCGTCTATGGAAACGTCCTCGGTGATGATGCCGTCATAGTACTTTTCAAAGTACTCGTCCATTTCCTCGTTGACGAAGTTCTGCATGTACACGTACTCGGAATAGGTGTCGCAGCCGGTAAGGTCGTCGTACTCCACGAAATCGCGGGAGGTGTCTTCCTCCTCCTCTGCGGCAAGAGTATAGTCCGCCGAAGCGTAGCTTTCCACCACGGAATCAAGCCCGCCGAAAATGACGTACTTGATGTATCTGAGGGTAAAGGCGTATTCCTCGTCGGAGAGATATTCCTGATTGGCGAAATTTGTGCCCGCATGCGTGTAGGTGGGCACGCCTTCGATGTTCTTGTAGGCGTCCACCTTCATATACTGCGTGTACAAAGCGTCCATTGCCAGCTCCAGCACATAGTCCGCCGTGATGTAGCCTTGGGTGATATAACTGTAGTAGGTATTGTAGTAGTTGTTGTAGGTATCTATCAGTTTGCCGATAGTAATTTTCTCGTCACCTACGGTGAAAGCCGTAGTAGCGCGGTACTTGTCGGTGTTTCTGCCGAACAAGCCGCAGCCGGAAAATACTCCCAGCAGGAATACCGCTATCAACAGCAATACCAGCACTTTAGTTGCTCTTTTCATTTTCTGCTCCTGATAAATAGTGTGTCCGCAACCGTTTGCGTATACGGACACTCATACTCGATTATTATACATTTATCTATTTAGATTGGCAAGCAAATTGGCGGACTTTTCGAGAAATATTGGCTGTTTTGCCCCTTTGTCCGTCAGTTTTGCAGTTTTACGAGAAATTCCTCTATCGCCTGCATAAGGCGGTTCTTTTGCAGATAGTCGGAGGATGAGAACACCAGACTGTACCCCGACGAGGAGGGGGAAACCCTGTCGCCGCTTTCCGCGAGGGCGTCGAACACCTTTTTGTTCATCATGTACTGCTTTTGCGCAAACACCAGTTCTCCCCTGCCGGGGCGCACCACCACTTTGCTTACCCCTGCCGACGAAGCCAGCAGTTTCAGCCGCGCCACGCTTACCAGATTCTGCACGGGACGGGGCATTGCGCCGTACACCTCCTGCACCTGAGCGGCGACGGAGGCAATTTCTTCGATACTGCCGCACCCTGCCAGCCGACGGTAAAAATCTATCCTTTCGGACTGCACGGGAATGTAGTCGTCGGGGGCGAAAGCCTCTATGTCCACGTCCAGCTCGGCAACGACGCGCTGCTCCGCCTTTTGACCTTTCAGCTCCGCCACCGCCTCTTTCAGCAATCGCGCGTACATATCGTAGCCCACCTTCATCATGTGGCCGTGCTGCTCTCTGCCCAAAATGTTGCCCGCTCCGCGTATTTCCAGATCGCGCATGGCAATTTTGAAGCCGCTGCCCAGTTCGCTGTATTCCGTTATGGAAGCCAGCCGCTTGTAGGCATCCTCGTTGAGTATTTTGTCCTGCCGATAGGTAAAGTAGGCGTAGGCAAGCTTATCGCTGCGCCCCACTCTGCCCCGCAGCTGATACAGCTGCGAAAGCCCCAGTTTGTCCGAATCGAACACCAGCAGCGTGTTGGCGCTAGGGATGTCTATGCCGTTTTCTATGATGGTGGTACACACCAACACGTTGCCCTTGCCCTGCGAAAAGGCAAAGACGGCGTCTTCCAGCGCCGCTTCCGGCATCTGACCGTGCGCCACTATTATTTTTGCCTGCGGCACAAGTTCGGCAAGGCGCGTGGCAAAGGAATCGATACTTTGCACCCTGTTATACACGCAGTACACCTGCCCGCCCCTTGCCAGCTCGCGGGTGATGACGTCGGCAACCAACGCGTCGTTCTGCTCCACCACGAAGGTTTCCACCGCCATTCTTTCCATAGGAGGAGTGGTTATGGTGGATATGTCGCGTATGCCGGAAAGCGCCATGTGCAAGGTGCGCGGAATGGGCGTGGCGGACAGCGTAAGCACGTCCACGGAGGTTTTGAGGGATTTTATCTTTTCCTTGTGTTCCACGCCGAAGCGCTGTTCTTCGTCCAGCACAAGCAGCCCCAGACGGTAAAAATCCACGTCCTTGCCCAGCAGTCGGTGGGTACCCACGACAATATCCGTTTTGCCCTCTTTCAGCTTTTTTATTATCTCCCGCTGCTGCTCCGCCGTGCGGAAACGGTTTAGGCATTCCACCCTTATGTCGAAATGGCTCATGCGCTGCGAAAAGGTTTTGTAGTGCTGTTCGGAAAGAATAGTGGTAGGCGCAAGCACCGCCACCTGATAGCCGTTGGACACCACGTCGAAGGCGGCGCGCATAGCCACCTCCGTTTTGCCGAAGCCCACGTCCCCTACCAGCACTCTGTCCATTATCCTGTCGGAAGTCAGATCCGCCGTTATTTCCTTTTGGCATTTGAGCTGATCTTCCGTGGCTTTGTAGGGGAAATACTGCTGAAATTCCTCCTCCAGAAAGTCGTCTATGTGGTAGCGGAAGCCCCGCGCCTTTTCCCTTTGGGCGTAAAGTTTGAGCAGGTCTATGGACATTGCCTTTATGCCGGCTTTGACCTTGCTTTTTACCCGCGCAAACTCCTCGCCGCCCAGCTTGGAAAGGGAGGGATTTTCGCCCCCGCTGTAACGGGAAAGCATATCTGTGGCGTCGGCGGGCACAAATAGCCTGTCGCCGTGCTTGTACATTACCACTACGTAGTCCTTCTGCTCGCCGGAGGCGGTGGTTATTTTCTTTATGCCCTCGCACAGGCCTATGCCGTGGATATCGTGAACGACGTAGTCCCCCTTCTGCACGGACAAAAACGCCTGTTTTTTGCCCTTGGACAGCGTCTGGCGGGAAAGCCCCCTGCCCAAGTCGCGCGTGCCCACCACGGCAAGCCTGTTGGAGTGGGAAACAAAGCCCTTTTCCACACCCACCGACAACACCAGACCGTCCGCCATGCCGGGCAAAAGCTTTTCCCCTTCGGCAAGGAACACGTTGTACTGACGCAGCTTTTCTGCCACAGGCTTTGCGCCATCCTCGCCCGCCAGCACCACCACGTCGTAGTCCAGCCTTTTCCAGTTGCGTATATCCTGCGCCAGCCTGTCCTCGCCGCCGTAGTAGCTGCCCACCGCCGTAGTGCGGAAATTGTGTATCGCCTGCGGGTGGAAAAACGCCGCTTCGTAGGGCAAAGTCTGCAATGCTATCTGGGGAAAATCTCCGTTGAAAATGCTCTCCTTGGGGGCAAGCGCCGTGAAGTGCAGGGGCAGTATCTCCCCCGCCTGCGTCAGATTTGCCACGCGCTGCGCATGCTCGCGGTACAGAAACTCCGTCCTTTCCCACAACAATTTAGGCTCGTCCCAAAACACCGTGGTGTTTTGCGGCAGATATTGGAAAATGACGGAGGTGGGTACAAAGGGAATGAGCCATGCGTTGTCCGCCCTGTGGGCGCACAGCGAAAGCTCGGATATTATTTCCGAAAGGCGGGCGTGCGCGTCGGGCGACACCCTTTGCCTGTCCGCAAGCTTCTGCACCTCGGAAAGCTTTTCGGCGGCAAGCCCCGTGGTTTCGTACAGGGGATTGATTTCTATCTTATCACCCTCTGCTCCCTTTATCTCTTCCAGCACGTCGTCGAAAAAGTCTGCCCTGTAACGCTTGCCGAAGGGCATGGATATGTCCAGAATATCGCCGCGCAGCACAAATTCGCCCTCGGCGGAAATGCCGTCTACGCGGGTGTAGCCGCACTCCACAAGGCTTTTCAGCAGCGTCGATCTGTCGTAGCCGTTTCCCTTTTGCAGCGTAAAGCAGTCGGAAAGGAACTTGTGCTTTTCCGGCAGATACTGCATAAGCGCTTCCGCCGTCACCACCGCCGCCGTAGCCCCCGTCAGCATGCGGTACAGCGCATAATTGCGCATGTACACCGAGTTTTTGGAGTTTTCTCTCTTGTACAGCAGCACGTCCTCTTTGGAGGGCAGATACACCACCTCCTGCCGCAGCGCCGAAACGGTGCGCAAGACGCGCTGCGCCTCTACGTAGTCGGAGGTGACGTACAGCGAAAAGCCGTCGGCATTGGCTGCGATAAAGGGCTTTTCCGTCGGCTGCACGCCAAAAGCCGCAATAAATTTTTTATTGCGGGAGTCTTCCAACAGGCTGTCGTATGCCTGCGTATGCGTTATTCTTTGAAAAAATTTCGTCATCGTATGCGCCGCTTTACTGCGCCGATACTATTTTACCACAAAAGGACGGGAAAGTAAACAGGACGCCTGCGTTACGGCAAAAGACTGCTCGCATTGCCACCTTATTGCCGCTTCAACACAAAAACAAGAGGGCGGCTTCCCGCACGTTATCCTTGCCGCCTGCACGCTTCCGACTGCTCACGCGCCTGTTGCGCCGACGGGCTTTTTGTGATATAATACGGTAAACGCATGGGAGAGAAAAAATGTATCTTATCGTAGGACTGGGCAATCCCGAAAAAAAATACTTGGACACGTGGCACAACCTCGGCTTTATGTGCGCAGACAAGCTGGCGGCAAAGCTGGGGGTGTCCTTCGACAAGGCGGAGTGCAAAAGCATGACGGCGCACGCCGGAACGTCGGAAAAGGTGATAATAGCCAAACCGCTTACCTATATGAACCTTTCGGGAGAGGCAGTTGCCGAGCTGGTGCACAAGTACAAAATAGAAAAGGGCAAGCTTGCCGTAGTGTACGACGACGTGGATATTCCCTTGGGCGCCCTGCGCATACGCAAGGAAGGCTCTGCCGGTACGCACAACGGCATGCGCAGCATAATAAAGCTGCTGGGACGGGAAGACTTTGTGAGAGTTAGGATAGGCTCGGGAAAATCCACCCCGATGGCGCTGGTGGATTTTGTGCTTTCCAAAATTCCCCAAGAAGACAATGACGCCGTAGAAAAAGCGTTGGAAAACGCCGCGCAGGCGTTGGAGGAATGGGCAAAAGGCGGCGATATAGACTGCGTTATGCAACGGCACAACGTCAAAGCGGCACAGCCACAGTAACTTTTTTTTGAAACCGTTTGCAAAATTCAAGACAAAACGCCGACTTATGCGTCGGCGTTTTTCCTTTTGTCATTATTGGGCGAGCAGTTGCGCAAGTTGCTTTATCTGCCCGACGTTTTGCTCTGTCATGGCGGAGCGCAGGGTGACTGCCGGAAGTATTTCCACGTTTTTGCACCCCTCCAGCGCCTGAGTGATAAGCTTTGCCGCGCATGGCGCCCACGAGCCGTTTTCTATCACGGCAACCTTTCTGTTTTGAAAATTCCTGTCCGTCAGATGGCTTAAAAACTGCCTCATTGCGGGGAATATCTGCATATTGTAGGTAGTTGTGGCAAGGGCTATTTTGCCGTATCTGAACGCCTTGGACACCGCCTCGTACTCGTCGCAGCGGGCAAGGTCGTACACCTCGACGGGGACGACCATATCCGCAAGCGTATCCGCCAGCAGGCGCGCCGCCGCGCGGGTGTGACCGTAGACGGAGGTGTACGCCACCAGCACGCCCTGCTTTTCCACTCCGTAGCGCGACCACACGTCGTACAGCGAAAGGTATTTTTGCAAATTGTCGCTAAGCACGGGACCGTGCAGCGGGCATATGGCTTTTATGGACAGGGCGGACGCCTTTTTGAGCAGCGCCTGCACCTGCACGCCGTATTTGCCCACAATGCCGAAGTAGTACCTTGCAGCCTCCTCTTCCCACGGCTGATTGCGGCACAGAGAGCCGAACTTGCCGAAGGCGTCGGCGGAGAACAGCACCTCGTCCTTTTCGTCATAGGTCACCATCACCTCCGGCCAGTGCACCATAGGGGCGAAAATAAAGCGCAGCGTGTGTCTGCCGGTGCACAGCCTTTCGCCGTCGGCAACCTCCTTTTTGTTGCATTGCAGCCGAGGGAAAAAGTTGTTTAGCATGGCAAAGGTTTTGCTGTTTGCCACCACCGTCGTCTGCGGATAGCGTTGCAGCAGCCTTTGCACGTTTGCCGAGTGATCCGGCTCCATATGCTGCACCACCAGATAGGCGGGCGCTTTGCCCTCCAGCTGTTTTTCCACGTTTTCCAACCACTCGTCGCCCAGCTCCTGCTCGATAGTATCCATTACGACGGGCTGTTCGTCGCATATCACGTAGGAATTGTACGCCATGCCGCAGGGCACCTTGTACAGTCCCTCGAAAAGATCTTCCGACTCGCGGCTTGCGCCGACGTATCTTATGTCCTGACTTATTTTCATACTTCCTCCTTGAACAAAGAGTATTATCTCACAAAACGGCGGATTTGTCTACCGAGAAACGCCACCCGTGCTTCCGTCAAGCTGCCCGCCCCTTTACCTGCGCCCCGCCGAGATATTCCCTTCGCCGCGCCCCGAAGGCTTGCAGCCCATGCCGCGCGCCGACACAGGCGGAATGACGGCATGCAAAAAGCGTTCGGATACCGAACGCTTTTGTGTTTGCAACGTATATTACAGAACTACTATCAGAGCCATTTCCGCGGCGTCGCCTCTGCGGGCGTTCATTTTGTATATCGCCGTGTAGCCGCCCTTCTGTCCCTTTTCTTCCGCCGCCTTGGCAAACTTGGGAGCGTAGACGTTGAACATCTTTTCGATGAGGGGATGTCTTACCGTCTTGGTACGCACCTTGTAAGCCGTGCCGCTTTCCTTGGGCTGACGGGCCTCCTGCAAGTCTGCAAGGTTAGCCATAAGCGTGCGGCGAGCCGCAAGCTTCTTGGCACCGTCGTTAACTACCTTCACGGTGGTTTCCTTGCCATCCACTATCTTGGCTTTTTCCACTTCGACGGTGTCGGTATAGGTGTTTACCGCAAGAGTTATATATTTTTCAGCCAGCTTCTGCACTTCCTTGGCACGGGCGAAGGTGGTTTCCAGCTTGCCGTTCCACAGAAGCTGGGAAACCTGATTCTTCAACAGAGCCATTCTCTGATCCGTTGCTTTACCTAATTTTCTTTGTGCTGCCATATTGCAATTCTCCTATTCATCCTTATTTCTTAAAGACAGTCCCAAGCTTTCCAGCTTCTGAATGACTTCGTCCAGCGACTTTCTGCCGAGATTTCTGACTTTAAGCATGTCGTCTTCCGTCTTCTGCGTAAGATCCTCTATCGTCTGAATGCCTGCGCGTTTCAGACAGTTGTAGGAACGTACGGACAGATCCATATCGTCGATACTCATTTCCAGCACCTTTTTGTGGTTGTCGCTTTCGCGGGGGATAAGAATATCTCTGTTGTAGTTGCCCGTAAGGTCGACGAACATTCTTATGTGGTCTTCGATTATCTTGGCTGCCAGCGAAACTATTTCCCTGCCGGAAAAGGCTCCGTTGGTTTCCACTTCCAAAGTAAGCTTGTCGCGCGTTATGTCCTGTCCCACGCGGGCGCTTTCCACCGTGTAGCTTGCCTTTTTGACAGGCCCGAAAATGGAGTCGATGGGTATGTACCCTATGGGACAGTTGAGCTTGAGCTCTCTGTTGCGCTCCTTGTTCTTTTCGATGGAGTAGTAGCCGCAGCCGCGCGCAACGTAAAGTTCCATGTTGAGCGAAGCGCCCTCCTCCAACGTGCAGATGTACAAATCGGGGTTCAGCACCTCCACTTCGCTGTCGGTGATGATATCTCCCGCATGCACTTCGCAGGGACCAACTTTGTTGATGGCGATGGTCTTTCTGAAATCGTTGTCGTCGTTATCCGATTTCAGTGCAAGGCACTTTATGTTCAGGATGATGTCTGTAACGTCTTCTTTTACGCCGGGGATTGTTGAAAACTCGTGTTGAACGCCTTCTATCCTCAAACCCACGACGGCAACCCCGGGCAGCGCCGCCAGCAACACTCTGCGCAGAGCGTTACCCAGCGTTATGCCGTAACCCCGTTCCAATGGTTCCGCGACGATTTTGATAATGCTGGCATTTTGTCCGCTTTCTTCAACTGTCATTACCGGTTTTTCTATTTCCATCATTGGACAACAATCTCCTTTTTATTTTATTTTGAACATCCTTATGCCTGCGCAATGCGCAGGCGTTTGCCTATGAAGTTACTTATTTGGAGTACAATTCCACGATCATGTGTTCCTGGATGCTCATATCGATATCCTCGCGGGTGGGCGCTGCAAGCACCGTGCCGGTGAGGGTTGCGGGATCGAAGTCCAGCCACTTGGGAAGGTTTGCCGCCTTCTTGGACTGTTTAAGCTCCACAAACAAGGGCTGTTCCTGCTTGTTCTCCTTGATGGAAACCACGTCCCCTACCTTTATCTGGTAGCTGGGAATGGTAACGCGCTTGCCGTTTACGGTGATAAGACCGTGGTTGACGAACTGTCTTGCCTGACTGCGGGAAGAGCCGATGCCCATGCGGTACACCACGTTGTCCAGACGCTTTTCCAGAAGTATCAGCATGTTTGCGCCGGTAACGCCCTTCATGCGCTCCGCTTCCTCGTAGTAGCTGTGGAACTGCTTTTCCTGAAGCCCGTAAATCCTTTTGGTCTTTTGCTTTTCTCTGAGCTGCAAACCGTATTCGGTGGTTTTCTTTCTGCTGTCGGCGTGTACTCCGGGAATTTTGGCGCGTCTGGTCAGCGCGCATTTATCCGAATAGCACCTTTCGCCTTTAAGAAACAATTTGCATTTTTCGCGTCTGCACTGACGGCAATCTGCACCTGTATTTCTTGCCATTTCGATACTCTCCTTTTATACTCTTCTGCGCTTGGGGGGACGGCAGCCGTTGTGCGCGATGGGGGATACGTCACGAATGAGGGTGACTGCTATTTCCGCCGTCTGCAAAGCACGGATTGCCGATTCGCGTCCCTGACCGGGGCCTTTTACGTACACTTCTACGGTACGGATACCGTATTCCTTGGCGCCCTTTGCCGCCACTTCAGCCGCCTGCTGCGCGGCAAACGCCGTGCTCTTGCGGGATCCGCGGAAACCAAGGCTGCCGCTGCTGCACCAAGACAGAGCGTTGCCGTTCATGTCCGTGAAGGTGACGATGGTATTGTTGAAGGAGGCGTGAATATGCACTTGTCCTTTTTCTACTTTTCTTATGTCGCGTTTTTTCTTGACAACTTTTTTTCCTGCCATAACAGCCTTCCTCCCTACTTAGTAGCCTTCTTGCCGCGGGAAACGGTACGCTTGGGTCCCTTTCTCGTGCGGGCATTCTGCTTGGTGGACTGACCTCTTACGGGAAGTCCCTTTCTGTGACGGATACCTCTGTAAGAGCCAATCTCTATTTGCCTTTTGATGTTCATGGAAACTTCACGACGAAGGTCGCCTTCGACGTGGATATTTTTTTCGATACAGTCACGGATCTTGGACACGTCGTCTTCCGTCAAATCTTTGACGCGGGTGTCGGGGTTCACACCGGTCTGGGCAAGAATGTTCTTCGCCGTGGTGCGACCTATTCCGTAAATGTAGGTCAAGCCGATCTCGATACGCTTTTCTCTGGGTAAATCTACACCGGAAATACGAGCCATTTGTTTTTCTCCTTAATTGTTTTTGTTTATTTTAACTGTAAGTTGATCTATCTTAACATGCAAACACTCGGCAAGCCTATGTGGAATGATGTTGCCGAAGCGTCTGCATGAGTGTATCCAAAGTTATCGTTGCAAAAGCAACGAGCCTTGAAAGACAAGGTTCAGCCCTGTCTTTGTTTGTGTTTGGGATATTTGGAACAAATAACCATAACTTTGCCGTTACGCTTTATTACCTTGCATTTGTCACACATGGGTTTTACGGAAGGTTTTACTTTCATGATGAATCTCCTTTTTCTTTTTACTGCTGGCCGCCCTTGGAACGCCAGACTATTCTGCCTTTGGTCAGGTCGTAAGGGCTCATTTCCAGCTTTACGGAATCGCCCGGCAGGATACGTATGGAATGTATCCTGAGCTTGCCCGAAACGTATGCGGTTATTTCGTGATTGTTGGTAAGCCTCACGCGAAACTCCGCATTGCGCAACGCCTCTACCACTACGCCTTCTACTTCGATAACGTCGTCTTTTGACATTCTACTTTTGATCTCCCTTGCCGATTTTAAGCTGCCTTAAAGCGCTTTTAAGTTCGCTGTCGAACACCTTTTGCCCTTCTTTCAGTTTTGCGGCAATGGCGTCCAGCTTGATGCCGCTGTCGGAAACGTGCTTGACGTTTTTGCGCTTCGGGGCGGAAAGCTTTCTTGCCCCTCCGTCTGCCAAAAACACCACGCCGTGAGCCTTGGAAACCACCATGAGGTAGTCCCCCTTGTCCCGCCCCTTGCGGGACAGCACTACGCTGCCTATGCCTATGTCACCTTCGTTCATATTCACCTATAAACTCAAAATTTCCACTCTGTCGTCAAAAATGGCGACGGTGTTTTCGTAATGAGCCGCCGGCTTTCTGTCCAGCGTTTTTACCGTCCAGCCGTCGGACATCCATTCCACTCTGTAAGTGCCCATGGTTATCATGGGCTCTATGGCTATGGTCATTCCCGACGTCAGCCGCAGCCCGTGCCCCGGGTTGCCGTAGTTGGGTACGTCCGGCTGTTCGTGCATATCCCGCCCGATGCCGTGTCCCACAAGCTCCCTCACGACGCCGTAGCCGAAGCTTTCGGCGTAACTTTGGATAGCGTGTCCCAAGTCGCCCAGCCGCGTTACGCCCGCCTTGATGGCTTTTACGCCCTCGAAAAAGCACTGTTCGGTAACGTCGATGAGCTTTTGACACTCGCTGTCGATAAACCCCACGCCCACAGTCCTTGCCGCGTCGCCGTTCCAGCCGTGGAACACGGCGCCGACGTCGTAGCTGACTATCTGACCTTCCTGCAATATGCGCTTTTTGGAGGGAATGCCGTGCACCACCTCGCAGTCGATGGAAACGCATATGCTGGCAGGGTACCCGTGGTAGTTGAGAAAGCTTGGGGTAGCACCCTGTTTGGTGATGTACTCGTGCGCCAGCCTGTTGAGTTCGTAGGTGGACACGCCCTCCCGCGTGTGGTCACGCAGCAGATCCAGCGTGTCCCTTACGATAACGTTGGCTTTGCGCATTTCCTCAATTTGCGAATCGGACTTGATAAGGATCATTTCAGAGCTGCCAAAATCCTGTCGTACACCTCTTCTACCGTGCCGTTGCCGTCTACGGTAAGAAGCTTGCCTTGTTTGTCGTAGTATTCCAACAGCGGCAGAGTGGTGCTTTCGTACACTCTCTGACGCTCTCTGACCGTTTCTTCGGCGTCGTCGGCGCGTATTATCAGTTTGCCGCCGCAGTGGGGGCAGACCGTTTCGTCGCTGAGTGCGGAAACGTGGTAGGTGCCGCTGCAATCGGGGCAGAACCTGCGCCCGGAAAGGCGTTTTACCACCACTTCCTTGTCTACGTCGAGGTTAACGGCGTAGTCCACCTGCTGAAAACCGTCCAGCGCCTTTGCCTGCGCTATGGAGCGGGGGAAGCCGTCCAGAATGTAACCCTTTTGGCAGTCGTCTTCCGCAAGGCGGTTTTTGACTATCTCGATGGTTATCTCGTCCGGAACAAGCGCTCCGCTTGCCATAATGCTTTTTACCTGCAATCCCAAGGGAGTTTCCTCTTTGAGATTTTTACGGAAGATATCTCCCGTGGAAATTTGCGGAATATCCAGCGCCGCAGTAAGTTTTTGCGCCATGGTGCCTTTGCCGCTGCCCGGCGCGCCCAAAAGAATCAGTTTCATATTACTTCAAGAATCCCTTATAATGACGCATAAGTATCTGATTTTCCAGCGCCTTGTTGAATTCCAACGCCACGCTGACCACTATCAGCATACCTGTTGCACTGAAACTGCTTACCAGCATTGTGTTCAGGCTGATGTTGAGCAGTCTGGGAAGCAGCGAGAACAGTACGGAGGGAACGAGGTTGATTATCGTCAGGAAAAGCGCGCCCCACAGCGTTATACGCCCCACTACTTTGCCGAGGTATTCGCTGGTTTCGCGTCCCGGACGGATACCCGTCACAAAACCGCCGTTGTTCTGAATGTTTCTTGCAATGTCCGCAGTGTTGAACTGGATTTTGGAGTAGAAATACGCAAATCCGAATATCAGCACCGCCAGCACGACGTTATACACCGCAATACCCACTCCGTTGCCGTTTGCCGTAAGCCACGTGGTGTACCACGTTTCGGCGTCCGAGCCCGACCAGAAGGTGGATATTATCATCTGAGGGAAGCTTATCAAAGCATACGCGAATATCAGCGGCATGACGCCGGAGGCGTTTACTTTGATGGGAATGAAGGTGGATTGTCCACCGTACATTTTGTTTCCCTTCACCTGTTTTGCATACTGCACCTTGATCTTTCTTTCGGCGCCGTCCACCCATACGATGAAGCCGAACACCAGAATGAGAGTGACCAGAAACAGCGCAATGGTGATGAGGTTTTCCGTGTTGCCCGCGAAAACGCCGGCGAAGGAAATGCCCAGCTGCTGCGCAGCCGTTGCGATGATACCGGTGAAAATAAGCAGGGAGATACCGTTGGAAACGCCGTATTCGGTGATACGTTCGCCTATCCACATGGTAAGCATGCTGCCGCCCACAAGCACTATGGTGATGTAGATATACATTATCCACTTGTTGGCTTGCAGGAAAGCGGGAAGGCTCTGACTGCCTATCATTATACCGTCGCCGCCCAGCCAGTTGTAGTCGATGTAGCCCGCGCCCTGATTGTCCAGAGTGAGCACTACGCCCACGGCGCTGAGCACAGCCAGTCCCAACGTCACCCAGCGGGTGATTTTGTTTATCTTGGCTCTGCCCGTTTCGCCCTCTTTGGACATTCTTTCCAAAGCGGGGATAGCCACCGTCAGCAACTGAATGATAATGGAGGCGTTGATATAGGGGGAAATGCCGAGGGCAAACAGCGTGCCCTGACTTAACGCACTACCCGTTATGGAGTCGAGCAGTCCCAGTATGCCCTGCGTGTTGTCAAACTCGATGGCTCTGAGCCCCGGAACGGTTATCACGCAGCCCAGTCTGTAAATAAGCACAAACAGGATGGTGAACAGTATCTTTCTGCGTACTTCCTTTATCTTAAAGGCATTTCTGATAGTTTCAAACATTATTCGATTACCTCTGCAACGCCGCCTGCCGCTTCTATGGCAGCTTTTGCCGAAGCGGAAAACTTATCTGCTTTTACAGTAAGTTTTTTAGAGAGTTGTCCGTTGCCGAGTATCTTTACGCCACCGTTGCACTTAACAGTAACAATTCCTTTTTCGGCAAGAAGTTCCGGCGTTACCACCGTGCCTTCGTCAAAGACGTTAAGGGAACCTACGTTTACTACGTCGTAGTTAACGGCGAACTTGTTGTTGAAACCGCGCTTGGGCAAACGACGTGCGATGGGAGTCTGACCGCCCTCGAAACCGGGACGTACTCCGCCGCCGCTGCGCGCCCATTGACCTTTATGGCCCTTTCCGCTGGTCTTGCCGAGGCCGCTTCCCGTGCCTCTGCCAAGCCTTTTTTCCGACGTCGTTGCGCCGACAGCGGGTTGAATGGTGTGTATTCTCATATTAGCCTCCTACTTTACTTCTTCCACGGCGACAAGGTGCTTTACCTTGAAGATCATTCCGCGTATGGCTGCATTGTCCGGAAGCACGTTGGACGTGCGAATTTTGGTCAATCCCAGCGCCTTTACCGTCGCCTGATGTTCTTTAAGGCTGCCTGCGGTGCTCTTTATCAGAGTAACCTTTATGCTGCCCTTCGCCGCCGCGTAGGGTTTTGCACCCTTCGCAGGCTTTTTGGGGAGTTGTTTTTCTACAACGTACCTGCCGTTGACGTAAAGAGGTGCGTTGTTTTTCTTGGTAGTTTTTGCCATTTTGCTGCCTCCTTAAATTTCGTCAACGCTCTTGCCGCGAAGCGCCGCGATCTGCTCGCGGGAGCGAAGCGCCGTCAGTCCGTTGAAGGTGGCCTTCACGCAGTTGATGGGGTTGTTGGAGCCGTAGGATTTGGTTCTGATATCCTTGATGCCTACCGCTTCCAGCACATTTCTTACGGGGCCGCCGGCGATAACGCCGGTACCGGGCTGTGCCGGCATGAGCAGCACCTTGCCGCGCCCGAAGTTGCCTATCACTTCGTGGGGGATGGTGGTGTCCACCACCGCTATTTTGACCATGGACTTCTGCGCCCTGAGGTTTGCCTTTTCGATGGCTTGTGGCACTTCCGCCGCCTTTGCCATTCCGATACCGACGGAGCCTTTGCCGTCGCCTACCACGCACAGCGCCGAAAAGCGCATGGTGCGGCCGCCCTTTACCACCTTGGTAACGCGGTTTACGGCTACCAGCTTTTTGATAAGACCGTCGTCTTCTCTCCTGTCTCTTTCGCGACTGTTGCGTCTGCCGCCTCTTCTGTCGGGGCGACCTTCGCGGAAGTTACGTCTGGGTTGTTCCGCCTGCTGCGGAGCAGCCGCCGCTGCTTCGGTAGCAACGGTTTCGTTTTTTTCTACGTTTTCCATTTTGCTGTCCTCCGATCAGAATTTAAGTCCGGCTTCTCTTGCGCCGTCTGCCAATGCCGCTACCCTTCCGGTGTAGATGTAACCGCCGCGGTCGAAGACCACTTCCGTTACCTTGAGGGCGACGGCCTTTTTGGCGATGTCCTGTCCCACAATCTTTGCCGCTTCCACCTTGGTCTTGCCTTCGCAATCTTTGGCAAGGGCTTTGCTGGAAGAAGCGCAGAGAGTAGTTCCGTTAACGTCGTCTATCACCTGAGCGTAGATGTAGTTAGTGGAACGATACACGCACAGACGGGGCTTGACGCTGGTGCCGAACACCTTTTTTCTTACTCTTTCGTGACGAATTCTTCTGTCAGCGTTTTTGTTTATCTTGTTAATCATATCTGCACTCCTTACTTACCTGCCTTCTTGCCTTCTTTGAGCACTACGGCTTCTTCCTTGTAGCGGACGCCGTATGCGTGATAAGGCTCGACGGGACGCTTAGCCTTGATATTGGCCGCCGTCTGACCGACAAGCTCCTTGTCGCAGCCGGAAACCACGATTTCCGTCTGGGTGGGACATTCGAACTTGATGCCTGCGGGAGCCACTACCTCTACGGGGTGAGAGTAACCGATATTGAGCACCAGCTTGTCGCCCTGAACGGCTGCCTTGTAGCCTACGCCGTTGATGATAAGGTTTCTGGTGAAGCCTTCGGACACGCCCTTTACCATGTTGGCAACCAGAGCGCGGTACAAGCCGTGTTTTGCCTGAACGCTGCCGTCCGCCTTTTCGGGGCAGGTGAATATTACTTCGTTACCCTGCACAGTGCAGCCTATCACGGTGTCGATAACGCGGGTAAGAGTGCCTTTGGCTCCCTTTACCGTAACGTTGCCGTTGTCGTAGTTTACCGTGACGCCTGCGGGCAGGACTATGGGTTTTTTACCAATTCTCGACATAATACCCTCCTTACCACACGAACGCCAGCACTTCGCCGCCCAAATTTTGGCTGCGAGCCTTTTTGTCCGTCATGATGCCCTTGTTGGTGGACACGATGGCAATTCCCAAACCGTTGAGCACTTTGGGAAGCTCTTCGCTCTTGGCATAAACTCTCAGTCCCGGCTTGGAAATACGTTTGAGGCCGGTGATGACCTTTTCGCCCTTGGCGCCGTATTTAAGCGTGACCTTCAAAGAGTTTTGCAGCTGCTGTTCTATTTCTTCATATCCGGCAATGTAGCCTTCTTCCTTCAAAATGTCCAGAATGGCCTTCTTGGTTTTGGAGGAGGGGATCTCCACGTCGGCGTGTTTTGCCGTAATAGCATTCCTGATACGCGTCAGCATATCGGCGATGGGATCTGTAACAACCATTTGTCTTTCCTCCTTACCAACTTGCCTTCTTTACGCCGGGGATCTCCCCTTTGTAAGCCTTTTCTCTGAAGCAAATTCTGCATATGCCGTACTTTCTGAGCACCGAATGGGGACGGCCGCAGATGGAACAACGAGTATATCCGCGGGTGGAATACTTCGGAGTTCTCTTTTGTTTGTTTATCATAGATTTCTTTGCCATAACTTACTCCTCAACTATGCTCTGAAAGGCATGCCCAGATATTTGAGCAATGCTTTGCCTTCGGCGTCCGTCTTTGCCGTTGTCACGAAGGTAACGTCAAAGCCTCTCGTCTTTTCCACCTGATCGTACACGATCTCGGGGAAAATAAGCTGTTCGCGAATACCCAGCGTGTAGTTGCCGCGTCCGTCCAGATTGGTGTTGACGCCGCGGAAGTCGCGTACACGGGGAAGAGCTATGCTGACAAGCTTGTCGAAGAAGGAATACATGCGTTCGCCGCGCAGCGTTACCTTTGCGCCTACCGCCATGCCCTTTCTCACCTTGAAGTTTGCCACCGACAGCTTGCTGTTGGTAACCAACGGCTTCTGACCGGATATGGACTTCAATTCTTCCACTGCAAGCTGGAAGGACTTGGAGTTATCCTTCACGTCGCCCAGACCGGCGTTGAGCACGATCTTTTCCAGCTTGGGTACTTCGTTGATGTTTTTGTAACCGAATTCCTTGATAAGTTGAGGAACGACTGTTTCGGAATACAGCTTTTTGAGTCTGCATTCAACGGGTGCCGAAGTCGTTGCCGCAGCAGTTTTTTTCGTAGCCATTTCGTTCCTCCTTACTTAGTGGTTTTTTTCGCGGGTTTTTTTGCCGTTTTGGCAGCCGCTTTGGTCTGTTTCTTTTCCGCTTTGGCGTCAATCACCGCGCCGCACTTTTTGCAGCTGCGAAGATATTTGCCGTTGTCTCCCAGCACGTGCGCCACTCTGGTGGTTTTGCCGCACTTGGGGCAGACAAGCATAACGTTGCTGACGTCTATTGCGCGGGGCTGGGGAATTTTGCCTCCCTGCTCCTGCGCGTTGCGGGGTTTTCTGTGCTTGGTGACAAGGTTGAGGTTTTCCACAACAACTTTGCCGGCTTTGGGATCGGCAACGGTAACCTTGCCGCGCTTGCCGCGGTTTTCCACGCCGCCTACGGTGATTTCCACCGTGTCGCCGGATCTGATATTCATACTAGCCATTACGAAATTCCTCCTTACAGTACTTCGGGAGCCAAAGACACGATTTTCATGTAGTCTTTCTCACGGAGTTCTCTTGCCACGGGCCCGAAGATACGGGTGCCGCGAGGCTGCTTCTGATTGTCGATGATAACGGCTGCGTTGTCGTCGAAACGGATATGGGTGCCGTCCTTTCTGTTAAGGCCGGAAGCGCTTCTTACTATGACCGCTTTCACCACGTCGCCCTTTTTGACCACGCCGCCGGGGTTGGCGCTTTTTACGCTGGCAACGATAACGTCTCCGATGTTGCCGAACTTACGGAAGGAGCCGCCCAGTACCTTGATGCACATAAGTTCCTTTGCACCGCTGTTATCGGCGGCTTTAAGTCTTGTTTGCGGTTGTATCACTGTACTTTCCTCCTGTTACTTAGCCTTTTCCACGATTTCCACCAGACGCCAGTTCTTATCCTTGGAAAGCTTTCTGGTTTCGGCTATCCTTACGGTGTCGCCTACGCCGCACTGGTTGGTTTCGTCGTGTACTTTATACTTCTTGGTCTGAGACACCGTCTTTTTGTAAAGAGGGTGCTTATATTTGCTTACTACCGCGACCACTATCGTTTTGTCCATTTTGTCGGAAACGACGGTGCCCACTCTTTCTTTTCTGCTGTTTCTTTCGATAGCCATTTTACTTTACCTCCGCCTTACGCCTTGTTGGCCGTTTCTCTTTCGTGCAAAACGGTCTTTATTCTTGCGATGTCCTTTTTTACGTTAGCAAGCGCAAGAGGGTTGGTCAGCTGTCCGGTTGCGTGCGAAAGACGCAAGTTGAACAGCTCCTTTTTCAAATCGGCAAGCTTGGCTACCAATTCTTCGTTATTAAGTTCACGCACGTTACTTGCTTTCATCTGCACTCACCTCATCTGCTTTTTTCACAAACTTGCACTTTACGGGCAGTTTGTGACTGGCAAGACGCAATGCTTCGCGGGCGACGTCCTCGGGGATGCCTGCCATTTCGAACATAACTCTGCCGGGTTTTACCACCGCAACCCAGTATTCGGGAGAACCTTTACCGGAACCCATTCTGGTTTCTGCGGGCTTTTTGGTGACGGGTTTGTGGGGGAAGATGTCCACCCAAACCTTGCCGCCACGCTTTATGAAACGCGTCATTGCCACACGGGCGGCCTCTATCTGATTGGAGGTTACCCACGCGCATTCCAGCGCCTGAAGACCGTATTCGCCGTAAGCAACCGTGTTGCCCTTGTGCGCTTCGCCCTTCATCCTGCCGCGGAATTGACGACGCCTTTTTACTCTTTTAGGCATTAACATTATTCAGTTACCTCCTTTCTGACGGTCTTTTTCTTTGCGGGCAAAACTTCCCCTTTGTAGATCCAAACCTTGACGCCGATGATACCGAAGGTGGTACGCGCCTGTGCGAAACCGTAGTCGATATCCGCCCTCAAAGTGTGCAGAGGAATGCTGCCCTCGTGATACTGTTCGCATCTGGCGATTTCCGCCCCGTCCAGACGTCCGGCAACCATGGTTTTGATTCCCTTTGCGCCGGCGCGGGTGGCCCTGCCCATGCATTGACGCATAGCCCTGCGGAAGGAAATACGCTTTTCCAGCTGCGCCGCGATGGCTTCCGCCACCAGCTGCGCGTCCGTGTCGGGCGACCTGACTTCAATGATGTTGATGCTTACCTGCTTGTCCTTGGCAATTTTGGACACGACTGCCTTTATTTCGTCGGCGCCCGCTCCCGCTTTGCCGATAAGGGTGCCGGGACGGCCGGTGTAGATATCCACCGTCACTTTGCCGTCTGCTCTTTCCACCGTTATCTTGCTTATTCCCGCGGAATAATACTTCTTTTTAAGAGTGGTTCTTATCGTGTCGTCTTCTTTTATGAATTTGGCAAAATCCTTTTTGTCGGCTATCCATTTGGCGTTCCAATCCTGAATCACGCCAACTCTCAGTCCGTGCGGATTAACTTTTTGTCCCATAACTCTCCTCCTTTACGCTCTCTCGTCCAGAATCACGGTGATGTGACTGGTTCTTTTCAAAATACGGTAGCCTCTGCCGCGGGAAACGGGCTGCATACGCTTGAGCGTGGGGCCCTGATCGGCAAAACATTCCGCTACGTAAAGGGTATCCTTGTTCATGCCGAGGTTTACTTCGGCATTGGCTGCCGCGCTGTTCAGGCATTTGAGAACAGGCTCCGCCGCAGCCTTGTTGGTGGTTTTCAAAATTGCAACTGCGTCCTTGTAGTCGGCGCCGCGTATAAGATCCAGCACGACGTGTACCTTGGAAGGAGCAATGCGGATGTACTTTGCTATTGCCTTGGGGCGTCTGTCCTTGTTTTCCTGACGCTGAAGGGCTTTATTTTTGATTCTTGTAGCCATCTGTTATCCTCCTACTTGGCACCTGTCGTTTTGCTGCCGGCGTGTCCCTTGAAGGTTCTGGTGGGGGCAAATTCGCCCAACTTCAAGCCCACCATTTCCTCCGTGATGTACACGGGCACGTGCTTTCTGCCGTCGTGGACGGCTATGGTGTGTCCTACGAAATCGGGAAAGATAGTGGAACTTCTCGACCACGTTTTCAAAACTTTCTTTTCGCCTTTTTGGTTCATCTCGCGTATTCTTTTAAGCAGCACGGGCTGAACGTAAGGTCCTTTTTTGATAGATCTGCTCATTTTCTTTCCTCCGATTAGTTAACACGCTTTACGATAAATTTGGAAGAAGCTTTCTTCTTCTTTCTGGTCTTGTACCCCAAAGCCGGTTTGCCCCAAGGGGTAACGGGACCGGGACGACCGACGGGAGATTTGCCTTCGCCGCCGCCGTGAGGGTGGTCGCAGGGGTTCATGACGCTGCCGCGTACGGTGGGTTTTACGCCCATGTGACGCTTTTTGCCCGCCTTGCCGATGGACACTATCTCGTGATCGAGGTTGCCCACCTGACCGATGGTGGCGCGGCATTTCAGCAGTATCAGTCTCATTTCGCCGCTGGGCATACGCAGAGTGGCGTACTTGCCCTCTTTTGCCATAAGCTGGGCGAAAATTCCTGCCGAACGGGCTATCTGTCCGCCCTTGCCGGGGTTCATTTCGATGTTGTGAACGATGGTACCCACGGGAATGTTTTCCAGAGGCAGGTTATTGCCCACCTTGATGTCGGCGTCGGCGCCGGACACCACCGTGTCGCCCACGTTCAGCCCTACGGGAGCGAGAATGTATCTCTTTTCGCCGTCGGCGTAGTGAAGCAGCGCGATGTTCGCCGTGCGGTTGGGATCGTACTCGATGGTAGCTACCTTTGCGGGAACCGTCTTGTCACGCTTGAAATCTATTATTCTGTACTTAGTGCGGTTGCCGCCGCCGATGTGGCGCACGGTTATCTTACCGCTGGCGTTTCTGCCGCCCGTCTTCTTGTTTACGGCAAGAAGGCTTTTTTCCGGCTTGGTGGTCGTTATCTCCTCGTAAGTGGAAACGGACATAAAGCGACGCGCCGGAGAGGTGGGTTTATACTTTTTTATAGCCATTTCAGTTAACCTCCATTATTAGGACAAGCTTTCGAAGAACTCGATTGCCTTGCTGTCCGACGTGAGGCTTACCGTTGCCTTCTTCCAATCGGGCGTGTGACCTTGCGTTCTGCCTTGTCTTTTGAGCTTGCCTTTTACGGTAGCCGTAGTTACTTTTTCTACCTTGACGCCGAAAATTTCCTCCACCGCTTTTTTTATCTCCACCTTGTTGGCGGTCTTGACCACTTCGAAGGTGTAGGTCTTGGCGGGGATACCGGCGTAACTTTTTTCCGTCAGTATCGGACGCTTGATGATGTCGTACGAGTTCATATGGAATAAGCCTCCTCGATTTTCTTGATGGCGTCTTTGGTGACTATCACCGCGGCGCTGCTTACCAGCTGGTACACGTTCGCAAGCGCTGCGTCCGTAACCACGAGCTTTTCGATGTTGGCGCCCGCTCTTACCACGTCGGCGCTGTCGCCGGACACGATGATGAGCGTTCTTTTGTCGTAGTTGAAGTTTTTGAGAATTTCCGCAACCAGCTTGGTCTTGGGAGCGGCGAGCTTTATCTCGTCCACCACCACAAGCTCGTTGTTAGCCACCTTGTAGCTTATCGCGCTGCGGAAAGCCTGCGCCTTCATTTTCTTGTTGATCTTTTTGGAGAAATCTCTCGGCTTGGGTGCGAACACCACGCCGCCCTTCGTCCATTGCGGAGCGCGGATGGAGCCCTGACGGGCACGTCCGGTGCCTTTCTGTCTCCACGGCTTTATGCCGCCCCCTCTTACTTCCGTGCGGGTAAGAGCGGATTTCGTTCCCTGTCTTTGGTTTGCCTGATACGCCACAACTGCCTGGTGAATAAGAGCTTCGTTGTATTCGCAGCCGAACACGGCGTCGTCAAGCTTTATTTTTCCGACCTCGGCGGCCGACGTATTATAAACTTTAACTTGCATTTTACTTAACTCCTTTCACACTATTTCTTCACGGCGTTGCGCACGTAAACTATGCTGTTTTTCGCTCCGGGCACGGCGCCTTTAACAAGCAGCACGCCCTTTTCCTTGTCTACCTTTACTACGGTGAGGTTGAGTATGGTCACCTGCTCCACGCCGTACTGTCCCGCAAGGTGCTTGCCGGGCATAACTCTGGAGGGGCTGCTGTTGGCGCCCATGGAACCTACTTCCCTGTGAACGGGGCCTACGCCGTGGCTTTCTTTGAGCCTGTGCTGATTCCAACGCTTGATAACGCCGGTGTAGCCGTGACCTTTGGTGGTGCCGGTAACGTCCACCACGTCGCCGTCGGCAAATACGTCGCAGGTAACCTTTGCTCCCACTTCGAGGGAGTTTTCCAGCTTGAACTCGTGAAGATGCTTCACGTTTACGCCGGACTTTTTGAGATGTCCCTGCAAGGGTTTGTTGAGTTTCTTTTCCGCAACTTCCTCAAAGCCCATCTGCACTGCTTCGTAGCCGTCGCGTTCCGTCGTCTTCTTTTGAGTAACGGTGCAGGGACCTGCCTGAATCACCGTCACGGGCACCATCGTTCCGTCTTGCAGGAAAACCTGCGTCATGCCCAGTTTCTTTCCTATGATTGCTTTATTCATTGATAAAGTTCACCTCCGTAAATTTATGTTACAGCTTGATTTTTACGTCAACGCCGCTGGGCAGATCCAGCTTGGTAAGACTGTCGATGGTCTTGGAGTTGGGACTGTAAATGTCTATCAAGCGCTTGTAAGTGCGAAGTTCGAATTGTTCGCGGGCGTCCTTGTACTTGTGCGTAGCGCGCAGCACGGTGACTATTTCCTTTTCGGTAGGAAGGGGTATGGGCCCGGAAACTTTGCTGCCTACCTTTTTCGCCGCTTCCACTATCTTGGCGCAGGCGGTATCCACAAGGTTGTGATCGTAGGCTTTCAGTCTTATTCTGATTTTTTGGTTTGCCATTGTTTTTTCTGCTCCTTTTCGTTGTTTTATCTGCCGAACCGCTTCCGCCGACAACACTTCCGTGTGTTTCGCGCCGCGCCTTTTAATAAGACAAACTTTCGTTTGCCGTGTCTGCGTATCGACGGCAGTTTGACCGTTCCGCCACTTGTCGTCTGATACATTGCGATTCAGCCGCAAAACTCTTGGTTTTGCATGGGTAAGCCGCAAGTTTTCTGTTTTCTCAGTAACCTTGCGCTTCAAGCCCCTTTTGCGCAGCGTAAAGATTTTACCACACAATTCAAGAGGGTGTCAAACAATTTGACACCCTTTTTTGTCCTTTTTTTCGATATTTTGCCGCGTTTGCCGCCGAACGTGCGCTTTGGCGGCGCAAAGTCCGAAACAAACCGTGTCGGAAGGGCGTTTTGCCTGCCCGTAAACGTGCTCCGCAGCGGAGCCAACGCCTATCTCGCCCGCCGCAAGGCAAAGCCGCGTCAGCCGCCTTTATGGGAATTGCCCCTTGCACAATCTATACGTACGCGCATTAAGGCGAAAGCCGTAAAACCTGCGGCGGTTTTCGACCTATATAATATACGCACGTACGCGCATGCGCGAGGAAACAGATTGCCACACCGCCAAACGACTCCCGCACAAAGCGTTCGTTGCCATGCAGACTGACAAATTCTGCGCCCGCAAGGCGCACCGGGCGGTGGCGCGGGGCGACTTGTTTTCCAAACCGTTGCCCGTGCAATTTGCCGCCGCGTCACAGCACGCCGAAAATCAGCATTGCCAATATGCATATTATGCACAGTATCAGAAGGCAGGGCAGAATTATAGTGAGGAAGGCGGAAAGAAACATGGCAAGCCTGTCGTGTTTTTCCAAGTTTTCCTCCTTCATTCTTTCCTTAAATTCCTCTTCCTTTTTCTTGTCCGGCTTTTTGACGTGCTTGAAAAAGTTCATCAGGCATGCTCCTTGTTTACCTCGTCGCTCTGCGCCGTCTGTCTTGTTTCCCGTTCCGACCGCTTTTCGGTGGCGACTTCAAACAGGTACTCGCCGTTTTCCATCTTCTTTTCCGGTCGGTGGCAAGCCACGAAGTGTCCCGGCTTTATCTCCACCAGCGGAGGGGGCACGCGTTTGCACTCCTCGCACGCCATATAGCAGCGGGTGTGGAACTTGCAGCCGTCGGGGGGACGTATGGGGCTGGGGATGTTGCCTTCCAGCAGGATACGTTCCTTTTTGAGGCTGTCTTCGTCCGTGGTGGGAATACTTGACAGCAGCGCCAGCGTGTAGGGATGGCGGGGATCGTCAAACAGCTCCTCCGCGGAGGCGTACTCCACTATGTTGCCCAGATACATTACCACTATCTTGTCGGAGATAAAGCGCACCACCGACAGGTCGTGGGATATGAACAGATAGGTGAGGTTTTCCTTTTCTTTGAGCTCCTGCAACAGGTTAATTATCTGCGACTGAATGGAAACGTCCAGCGCCGACACGCACTCGTCGCACACCACGAACTTGGGCTTTACCGCCAGAGCGCGCGCTATGCATATGCGCTGACGCTGACCGCCGGAGAACTGGTGAGGATACCTGTGCAGCATGTAGTCCTGCAAGCCGCACTCGTCCATCACCTTGAGAATGTACTGCTTCATGGCTTCGGTGCCGTGCGTGAACATCTTGTGGGTGGTAAGCCCTTCCTCTATTATCTGCCCTACCGTCATGCGGGGGTTGAGGGAGGAATAGGGATCTTGGAAAATTATCTGCAAGTCACGCCGCAGATGACGCATTTCGCCGTAACGCAGGCGGGAAAGGTCTATGCCGGAATCCAGCAGCTTTTCGTACTTCCGGAAATCCTCGTTGTCGGCAAAGCGCTGTTTTTCCCTGATGAGGCTTTCCCTTATCTCCGCGCGCAGGGCGTTTTTGGCTTCCAGCTCCTGCTGCAGCTTTTGTTTTTTCTGCGCAAGAGCTTCCAGCTTTTTCCCCAAGGCTTCGCGCTGATTGTCCTTTTCGCACTTGGCGAGCTTTTCTTCCAGCAGCACCGTCTTGTTGTCGGCGTCGGCTATCTTGCTTTTGATAACGGCAATTTCCACGTGTACGGCGTGGCGCTTTTTAAGCAGGGCTATGCCCTCGTGATTGTCCTCCACGCCCATAAAACCGCCCACGATGCTTGCCACGTTGGTCAGCGCCGTCTGCGCCGCAGCGTCGGCAAGATTTTTGCGCTGGTGCTGAAAGAAGGTGGCGTTTTCGCCCGCAGCGTCGCATTCTGCCGCGGCGACTTCCGCCTTGCGCAGTGCTTTGTGGTATTTTTCGGTATATTTGCCTACGTTGTTGAGAGTGTGCCACACGTAGCGGGGAGCCACCTCCGAACGGCTTTTGCCGTAGTACATGGTAGTGCCCGCAGTCTGATCGTAAAGCTGCAAGATAACTCTGCCCAACGTGGACTTTCCGCAGCCGCTTTCCCCCACTACGCCGATGGTTTCCCCTTCGTAGATATCGAAGGAAATATCTTCGTTAGCCTTGACGTACAGCTGTTCCCTTTGGAAAATGCTGGTTTTGGCAATGGGAAAATACTTCTTCAGATTGGTGACGGAAAGCAGTTTTTTCTTTTCATTTGACATTTTTTTGTCTTTCCTCCTTGTTGGGATAGAAGCATCTTACCAGCTGCCCGGGGGCCACTTCCGTCAGTTCCGGTTCCTCGTCGAGGCATTTTTGAGTGCAGTATTTGCAACGGGGCGCAAACTTGCACCCTTTGGGCAATGCCAGCGGGTGAGGCACCGCGCCGGGGATAGGCTCCAATTTGTGAGTTATGTTGTCTATGCGCGGAATACTGAACATCAGTCCTTCCGTGTAGGGGTGGCTTACCTTGCCGTCGGAGAATATGACGTGCGCCGTAGCCTTTTCCACCACCTGTCCGCAGTACATCACCACCACGTCGTCCGCCATCTCGTTGATGACGCCGAGGTCGTGGGTGATGAACAGAATAGCGGTGCCCTGCTCCTTTTGAAGGTCGTTCATCAGTTTGAGTATCTGCGCCTGAATGGTGACGTCCAGCGCCGTCGTAGGTTCGTCGGCAATAAGTATCTTGGGCTTGCACGCCAGAGCCATGGCTATCATTACGCGCTGACGCATGCCGCCGGAAAGCTGGTGCGGATACTGCCTTGCCACCTCTTCGGGGTTGGGTATCTGCACTGCGTACAGCATTTCTATCGCCTTTTGCGCCGCTTCCTTTTTGCTCATGTTCTGGTGAATGATGAAGGGCTCGCTGAGCTGTTTGGACACGGTGAACACCGGATTGAGGCTGGTCATCGGCTCTTGGAAGATGACGGAAATTTTGTTTCCGCGGATATGATACATCTCCTGCAAGGATTTTTTCGTCAGGTCTTCCCCTTCGAAAAGTATCTCGCCGCTGTCGATATAGCCGTTGGTGTCCAAAAGCTGCAATATGCTCATTGCCGAAACGGATTTGCCGCTGCCGCTTTCGCCCACTATGCCCAGCGTCCTGCCCGCCTCGACGGAATAGCTGACGTCGTTTACCGCCTTGACGATGCCTTTGCGCGTTTTGAAATAGGTGTGAAGGTTTTTAACTTCCAGTAATGCCATTGTATTTTACCTCCTTACCTGTCCGCGTCGGACTTGGGATCCAACACGTCGCGCAGCGAATCGCCCACGATATTGATACAAATTGTAGTTATCAGCAAAAACAGCGCAGGGAACAGCCATCTCCACCAGAAGGTGCCTATCACCAGCTCGTTGTTGCAGCCGTTAAGCATGTTGCCCCACGTGGGCTGCGGCAATTTTACGCCGAAGCCCAAGTAGGAAAGGCTGGATTCGGTAAGCATGCAGCCGGCAAAGTCCAGCGTGAGGCTTACCAGAATTACCGATATGACGTTGGGCAGAATGTGCTTGAAAGCTATACGGCTTTCCTTGACGCCCATTGCCTTGGCGGCAATGACAAATTCCTTTTCCCTTTCCGCCAGCACCTGACCGCGGATCATGCGGGCAAGACCTGTCCACGACAGCAAGCCCAGTATCACCATTATCATGAAGATACGTGTGTCTTCCGATATATTCGTGCCTGCAAGTATCGCCGAAAGTATGAGGGCGAAAGGCAGGAAGGGGATAGCGCCGAACACCTCGGTGACGCGCATGAGCAGCATATCCACCCAGCCGCCGAAGTAGCCGGACAGACAGCCGACGATGATGGCTATCACCGCGGAAATTATGACGGCTACGGCGCCGATGGTCATGGTCTTTTTGCCGCCGTGCACTATGCGGGTAAAGATATCTCTGCCCAATTCGTCCGTGCCCATAAGGTAGCCCTTGCAGCCCCATTTTTGCTGTATGCTGTTGTCGGAGCCCACCATATAGCTCTGGAATGCACCGGCAAACAGCTTGCCGTCGGTATCCACCTGCTTTGTGGGGGCGTTGGACTGTTTCAGAGCGTTGTCGCCGAAGCTGTACACCCTGCCCGCGCTTGTCAGAATGGACAGGTGCTTTGCTCCGCCGGCAATCTGCAGAATTTTTTCCTCCTCCGAAAGCACAGGGCGCTCCACACGCGTGTTGCTGGTAGTAATGTTGCCGCTCACCACCAAGTCGCCGTCCTCCAGCAGCACGGCAATGCCGCTTTTGGTGGTGGCAATGTCCACTACCTTTCTGTTTCCGATGTAGTCTTCTATCGCGACGAAGCTGTGCGTGCCGTCGCCGTTGTCTATTTCCAAAGTGCCGAAGCTGTCGGCGGCGTTGCCCAGCCACAGGGTGCCGTCGGTAAGACGGGCAATGACCTTGGTGCCGGTAAACTCCACCTGCGCCACGTCCGTCCTGTTGCGCAGCTGACGAATGTTGCTTGCGCCCGCCTTGTAGTTGCCCCATACGTAGACGGAGCCGTCCTTCATGACTATCGCCGTAACCTGATAGCCGCACACCAGCTGCGCCACGTTGTCTACGTCTATAGTGCCGTCGATAAGCTCGTCGGGCATATCTATTACCTGCGACGTGCCGGACAGAGAACCTCCCGTGCCGTACTGCGCGCAGTCGTATTCGCCCCAGCCCACCACCTTTCCTTCGGTGGTGATGGCTATGGCGTGGTCGTAGCCCGCCGAGGCAAACGCCACTTTCTTGCCCTGCAATTCCTGCGGCAGCTGCGAAAAGTCCACGTTGTTTGCCGAGTTCAGCATGTTGGTGTTGCCCCACACGTACAGGTTGTTGTCGTTATCCACCCCTACGGAAAAGAAGGAGTAGCTGGAAATGCTTTTGACGTTGTTTGCCAGCGCCTTGGGCACCTTCATAAACCTGTAGCCGGGGCTGAGGTTGGCGTGGTAGCTTTCGGAATAGGACAAGTCCATGGGCAGCATAAGCGGCCCGATGAAGGAAACGATGAACATAAGCACCACTATCACCAGCGCCGTTACCGCAAGAGGCTTGCGGAAAAAGCTTTTTACCGTCTGCTTGAAGGGGCTTTCTATCGCCTCGACGCTCATGGCGTCCTCCATGGAAACGGCAAACTCCTTGCTTGCTCCCATAAAGGTGCGCTTCGTCCACCGCCACACCGTTTTGCCCGCCTTGGCAAAGGCTGCGCCCACTGCGGCGAAAAAGCCTTTTTTGGGCTGCGCCTCCTGCGTCTGCTGCTCTTTTTGCTCAGCCTGCTGCTGCGTCGCCTCCTGCGTTGCTTCCTTTATTTCGGCGGCGTCAACGGGATTGTTACCAATATCTTTTTTCTTCATTTGTCGCCACCTCCTTATTTGGAAACTCTGATACGCGGATCGATCACGCCGTACAGCAAGTCGATGATAAGATTGCCCAACAGACCTACCAGCACGTAGAACATCTGCAACGTCAGCACCACGTCGTAGTCCTTGTTGTTAAGAGAATTGATGTAAATTTTTCCCATACCGTTCAGCCCGAAAATGTTTTCTATCATTATCGAGCCGGAGAATATTCCCAAAAACCAGCCTACCACAAGGGTGACGATGGGTATAAGAGCGTTTCTCCACGCGTGGGAGTAGATGACTACCTTTTCCTTTACGCCCTTGGCGCGCGCCGTGCGTATGCAGTCCATAGACAGCGCCTCTATCATGGAAGCGCGGACGTATCTGGTCATGCCGCCCAGCGAGCAGAATGTCATAACGATGAGGGGCAGCGACATGTAGTACATCCTGTCCCAAAACCTTGCCCAGCCCGTAAGGGTGCTGCCCGGCGTTTCCTGTCCGGAAACGGGGAACCATTTCAGAACGATGGCAAACAGGAATATGAACAGAATTGCCGTGATGAACGTAGGCATGCTGTAACCGATGATGCTGCCCACCTGCACGGCGGTATCCCGCTTGGAGCCTTTGCGCACGGCGCAGAAAATGCCCAGCGGAATGGTTATGCCCAGCGCCAGAATGGTTGCCAGAATGTTGATGAACAGCGTGTTTTTCATGGGTTCGCGCAACACGTCCATTACGGGACGCTGCACGCTGGTGTAGCTTACGCCGAAGTTGCCTTGCAGCATACCCTGAAATTTGCCGTTGAGTTTGGTTATTCCCAGCCAGTTGGACCACCGCCTGACGATGTTTATCTCGTTGCCGTTTTCGTCAACGTAGCCCAGCTGCAGGCGATAGCTCTGATAAAGCCTTTCCAGCCCTTCGGGATCGTTTTTAAAGGCTTCCTTCTGGGCGTCGGCAAGGGTTCTTGCCCTGTCGAAGGGAATAAGATCGTATATGCAATACATCAAAAATGACAGTATAATAAATACCACCAAGATGTAAAACAATCTTTTT
>DVOC01000043.1 GCA_018713905.1 Candidatus Fimimonas merdipullorum | reverse complement strand
CCTTGGTTTATCTGCAATTCGCAGCCGGCAAAGTACGCTTCTTCCAGCCCTCTTGCGGTATAGTTGACTCCGTAGTAGGCAAGCGTGTCCGCCAGCTTCTGCCACGTAGCCGTTTCGTGCTCGTTGGTGCTTATGTCCAGCAGCGTGCCGTAAATATCAAAAACGTAATTTTTGTACATTTTGTTGCCTCCTTTAAGACAAGCGTTTTCCTTGTCCCGTCGTAGTGTAGCACCGTTATTCAAAACAGTCAAACGTAACGGCGTATAAAATAAAAATTTTTCAAAATCCCGCACATTCCGCTCCCACCAGCAGCAATTCGTTTATTTTGGGGTTGGAAATTTTGTATTTGAGAATTTTCCCCTGCCTTTCGCACGTCACCGCCTCCATATCCCGCAAAATGCGCAACTGGTGCGAAACGGTGGTCTGGTTGAGGTGCAGCACGGAGCATATGTCCGTCACGCACAAAGGGGAAATGGACAGCGCCGAAAGCACCATCAGCCTCGTGCTGTCGGCAAACAGCGCAAAATACCTCGCCATTTTCCTCGCCGCGCCCCTTTCCGGCAGATAAAAATCCATATCGTCCAATATTTGCGGAGTGGCTTCAAGCATATATTTCTCCCTTCCGCCGTAAACTTTAACGTAGCGCGGCGGCAAAAAGCGTCAAAAATATGATACCTTTTGTATTACGTCGCAAAAAGGCGCATATTGTAGTATAAAAGCGCATGATGTAAAAAGGAGAACGTGTATGAAAATAACTTCCGTGTTGCTGTATCTGCTGCTGCTGTACGCCGTGCTGGACAAAAGCAACAAGCTGTCGGTGACTTCGGGCATGCTGATTGCCTGCGGAGCGCTGCTGTTAAACTGCTATTGCGGCAAAAACGCCGCCTCAACGGATAACGTCTTTTCCGCGCTCAACGGCTTTTAGTTTCACGCCGCGTCACAAAAAACGGACACCGTTTGCAAAATTGCAAACAAAAACCGCCCGATAAGGGCGGTTTTTTCGTCGTATGCTTACTTTTGGACGCTGACTGTTCCGCCTGCCACCGAGAAAAACGTCGCCCCCTCTTTTTTGTTTACGGGCGTGGCGGTGGTAAGCAGTATTTGCAGCCTGTCGTCGAAGTTCAGCAGCCGCTTTTGCCTGTCTGCGTCCAATTCCGACAGCACGTCGTCCAATATCAGCACGGGATATTCCCCCTTGATCTTGCGGAAAAGCGCCAGCTCCGCAAGCTTAAGCGACAGCGCCGTCGTGCGCAGCTGTCCCTGACTGCCGAACTGCCTTACGTCGGTGCCGTTGACGGAAAAGGCAACGTCGTCCCGCTGACAGCCGACGGTGGTGTGGCGCAGGCGGAAATCCTTTTCGGCGTTCTTTTGCAGCAATTCAAGGTAGCACGCTTCCGCTTCCTTTACGCTGTTTCCCTCTATCGCCGTCACGTAGTCTATTTGCAGGTCTTCCTCCAACGTAAGCTTGGAGTGCGCCTTCTGCGCCAGCGGTTTAAGCCTTGCGCAGAATTCCTTCCTTCGCACAACTATTTTGGCTCCCTCTGCGGCGATAATGCCGTCCCACATGAAAAGCTGTTGCTTCGCTTCCTCGAAGGAGGCGCATTTTTTAAGCAGGTTGTTGCGCTGCGCCAGAGCCTTGTTGTGCCGCACCAGACTGTAAAAGTAGTTTTTGTCCGTCTGGCACAGATCCATATCCATAAACCGTCTGCGCTCCGACGGCGATTGGCTTATTATCTTTATCTCGTCGGGCGAAAAGTACACGCAGTTCAGATATCCCATCAGATCTCCCGTCTTTGCCACCGGCACGCTGTTGACGGATATCTGCTTGCGCATGCCCTCCGCAAGGCGTATGGATATCTCCCCCTCTCCGTAGCGGCACACGTATTTCACCCGCACGAAGGCTTGTTTTTTGCCCCACGCTATCAAATCGGCGTCGCGGCCGGTGCGCGGACTTTTGCCAAGGCAGCACAAACAGACGCTCTCCACAAGGTTGGTCTTGCCCTGAGCGTTGTCCCCCATAAACACGTTCAGCCCCTGCCGCGGGGCGACGGTCTGGCTTTTCAGATTGCGGTAGTCCGCCACAAAAATTTCCGTCACGTACATATCGGCGCGCGCCTCTGTTTCGCGTATCTATCATTATACCACAGGCGGCGAAACTTTTCAACACGACAGCCGCCGTGCGCACAAAATTTTCTTCTCTCGTTTTTTGCGCAAAAGAGGTTTATTTTTGCCTGTGGCGGCGTTTGCTCTTTTGCGTGGGGGAATAGCAGAGAGCACGCTTTGCCGAAATATGGCGTTTCTGCGCCGTGTAAACGCACTTCCTGCAAAATTGTGCGCAAAAACTGTCTGCAAACCGTGTACAAACACAGGCAAATATGGTACAATATAAGCGAAAATATATTTTATTATATATAAGGAGCAAAATTGGCATATGGATAACAACGGCAGATATTCCGAAGAGCAAATTCAGGTGCTGGAAGGGCTGGAACCGGTGCGCAAAAGGCCGGGTATGTACATCGGCTCCACCGACGCAAGGGGGCTGCATCACCTTGCGGTGGAGATAGTGGACAATTCCATAGACGAAGCGCTTGCCGGTTACTGCGACAGCGTGACGGTGACGGTAAACGCCGACGGCTCGCTGACGGTGGAGGACAACGGCAGGGGCATTCCCTGCGGCATACACAAAAAGGAAGGTGTTTCCGCCGTGGAGCTGTGTCTTACCAAGCTGCATGCCGGCGGCAAGTTCGGCGGAGGCGGCTACAAGATAAGCGGCGGCCTGCACGGCGTAGGTCTTTCCTGCGTCAACGCTTTGTCCGAGTGGCTGGAAGTCACGGTAAAGCAGGATGGCAAGGTGCATTATCAGCGTTACTGCCGCGGCGTGCCGCAGGACAGGCTGAAAGTCACCGGGGAAGCCTCCGACACGGGCACCAAGGTCACCTTTATGCCGGACAGCGAAATTTTTGAAACCACCGAGTGGGAGTACGACAGGCTCAAAAGCCGTCTGCGCGAGGTGGCGTACCTCAACAAGGGCATAAAAATCACCCTTTCCGACAGCCGCGAACAGCAGCAGCGCACCGAAAGCTTCTGCTACGAAGGGGGACTTGCCGAGTTCGTGGAAAACTTCAACCGCACCAAAAACGTGATATTCGCCCGCCCGCTTTATATCGACAAGTCGGTAAAAGAAGGAGAAATAGAAATAGCCATGCAGTTTAACGACGGCTATGCGGAAAACATTCACGCCTACGCCAACAACATCAACACGGAGGAGGGCGGCGCCCACCTCGACGGCTTCAAAAACGCCCTCACCAAGGTGATAAACGACTACGGTCACAAGGCGGGCTTGCTCAAAGACACCGAAAAGCTTTCCGGCGAGGACGTACGCGAAGGCATTGTCGCCGTCATCTCCGTCAAGCTGGAAAACCCCCAGTTCGAGGGGCAGACCAAAACCAAGCTGGGCAACAGCGAAATGCGTACGGCGGTAAACCGCGTGGTGACGGAGGAGTTTTCGGCGTTTTTGGAGGAAAACCCCAAAGAGGCAAAGGAGCTGGTGCTCAAATCGGTAACGGCGCAAAGGGCAAGGGACGCGGCGAGAAAGGCAAGGGAGCTTACCCGCAAAAGCGTTTTGGAAAGCGCGTCGCTGCCCGGCAAGCTTTCCGACTGCTCGGACAGGGATCCGGCGCATTGCGAAATATACATCGTCGAGGGCGACTCGGCAGGCGGCACGGCAAAGCAGGGCAGGGACAGGCGTTTTCAGGCAATACTGCCTTTGCGCGGCAAAATCCTCAACGTGGAAAAGGCGCGTCTTTCCCGCGCGCTGGAAAACGAGGAGATAAAATCCATGATAACGGCGTTCGGCTGCGGCATAGGGGACGACTTTGACGAAAGTAAACTGCGTTACGACAGGATAATTTGCATGACGGACGCCGACGTGGACGGCAGCCACATACGTATTTTGCTCATCACCTTCTTTTTCCGCTTTATGCGTCCTCTTATCGAAAAGGGGCACGTGTACATCGCTCAGCCGCCGCTGTACAAAATAACCAAAAACAAGCAGGAATACTACGCCTTCACCGACGAGGAGAGGGACAGAAAGCTGGAAGAAATAGGCGGCAAGGGGGCGGAGGTTTCCCGCTACAAGGGCTTGGGCGAAATGAACAAGGAGCAGCTTTGGGAAACTACGATGAATCCCGAAACGCGCACCATGCTGCAAGTCACCATGGAGGACGCCTACGCCGCCGACGAGATAGTGTCGCTGCTTATGGGCGATCAGCCGGAGCTGCGCAGAGAGTTTATTGTGGAAAACGCCAAACTTGTGGCGGAACTGGACGTATAACGGAGGTAGACAATGGCAAAGCAGGAAAGCCACAACATAGACTACGTAAACGCGTTGGAAAACACCAACGTCAAAATAATAAAAATGGAAGAGGAGATGAAGCGTTCCTTCATCGCCTACGCCATGGCGGTAAACGTTTCCCGCGCTATTCCCGACGTCAGGGACGGGCTTAAACCGGTGCACAGACGTATTCTGTACGCAATGGGGGAACTCAACCTCTACAACGACAAGCCCTACCGCAAATGCGCCCGTATCGTGGGTGACGTGCTGGGCAAGTACCACCCTCACGGCGACAGCGCCGTCTACGGGGCTCTGGTACGCCTTGCGCAGGACTTTTCCATACGCTGCCCGCTGGTGGACGGGCAGGGCAACTTCGGCAGCGTGGACGGCGACGGAGCCGCCGCACAGCGTTACACCGAGGCGCGCCTTTCCAAAATAGCGTCGGAAATGCTGCGGGACATAGACAAAAACACTGTGGATTTCTATCCTAACTTCGATAACACCCTTATGCAGCCCACCGTGCTGCCCAGCCGTTTCCCCAACCTTCTGGTAAACGGCGCCGACGGTATCGCCGTGGGCATGGCTACCAACATTCCTCCCCACAACCTCAGCGAGGTGATAGACGGCGCCATAGCCGTCATGGAAAACCCCGACATCACGGTGGAGGAATTGATGAAGATAATTCCCGCTCCCGACTTCCCCTCCGGCGGCATAATCATGGGCAGAATGGGCATACGCAACGCCTACAAGACGGGCAAGGGCAGCATTATTCTGCGCGCCAAGACGGAGATAGAGGAGCACGACGGACGGCAGCGCATAATAGTCACCGAACTGCCCTATCAGGTAAACAAAGCCAAATTGGTGGAAACAATCGCCGGCATGGTAAAGGACAAGCGCCTTGAGGGCATTTCCGACATACGCGACGAAAGCGACCGCCACGGTATGCGGGTGGTGTTCGACCTCAAACGGGACGCCAACGCGCAGGTGGTGCTCAACTCCATGTTCAAGCAGACGCAGCTGCAGGTATCCGACGGTATAATTCTGTTGGCGCTTGCCGACGGCGAGCCCAAAATTCTTTCCCTTACGGAAATTTTGCAGCACTACATCGTCCATCAGAGGGAAGTTGTCACCCGCCGCACGCAGTTCGACTTGGAGAAGGCGGAGGACAGGCGGCACATAATAGAGGGACTTGTCATCGCGCTGGATAACATCGACAGGGTGATAGCCATCATCAAGGGCAGCGAGGACAGACAGACGGCGGCGACGGCGCTCAAAGAGGAGTTCGGGCTTTCCGACAAGCAGACCAACGCCATTCTGGAAATGAAGCTTTCCCGTCTTACCCATCTGGAAGTGGAAAGCCTCAAAAGGGAACTTGCCGAATTGGACGCGCTGATAGCCGACCTCAAAGACATTCTTGCCCGCCCCGAAAGACTGAGCGACATCATCAAAACGGAGATGACGGAAATAAAGGGCAAGTACGGACAGCCGCGCAAAACGGAAATATGCACCGACTATTCGGAAATAGACATAGGCGACCTTATCGAAAGGGAAGACGTCATCATCTCCATGACGCACCTTGGTTACGTCAAGCGTCTGCCCGTTTCGGAGTATCACACTCAAAAACGCGGCGGCAAGGGCGTCACGGCGCACAAGACGCGCGAGGAGGACTTTGTCACCGATATGTTTATATCCAACACTCACGACGACCTGCTGTTTTTCTCCAACAAGGGCAAGGTGTACTGCATAAAGGGGTACGAAGTGCCCGAGGCGGAGCGCACGGCAAGGGGCAGGGCGATAGTCAACCTGCTGCAGCTGGACAACGGCGAAAAGGTCACCGCCGTCATTCCCCGCAAGGAAAACAGCCAAGGCAATCTGTTTATGGCTACGCGCAACGGACTTATCAAAAAGACAAATCTCGAGGAATTCCGTTCCATTCGCAAGACGGGCAAAATTGCCATTTCTCTGGTGGAAGGGGACGAGCTTATCGGCGTGGATATGACGAGCGGCGACGACGAAATTCTTATGGCGAGCCGCGAGGGCAAGTGCATACGCTTTGCCGAAAAGGACGTGCGCGCCATGGGCAGAGAGGCGCAGGGTGTGCGCTCCATGAAGCTCAACGACGGCGACTACGTGGTGGATATGGCTGTCGTCCGTCCCGGGCTGGAAGTGCTTACCGTATCCACAAACGGCTTCGGCAAGCGCAGCGATATCGACGATTACCGTCTGCAATCCCGCGCAGGCAAGGGCATAAAGGCGGGCGTGTTCAACGACAAAACGGGCAAGCTGGTCAACCTTAAACTGATAGATCCGCAAAACGACGTCATGCTTATCGCCAACAACGGCGTGGTCATCCGCGTGCGCGCGCAGGACATCTCCAAAATAGGCAGGGACACCATGGGCGTGCGCATAATGAAGTTCAAAGGGGAAGCCGAAGTGGTAAGCGTATCGGAAAGTCCCGTTCATGAAGAGGAGGCTGCCGCCGAAAGCGCGGAATAACGTTATGACAGACTACAAAAAACATATATCCTCGCTTGTGATACAAGCGCTTTTGGAATGCGGCGCGGCGGCGGAAGAGCAGGCGGTGTTCAACGCCGTGGTGCCCGCCGCAGACGACGGCTTCGGAGATTACGCCATGCCCTGCTTTTTTCTGGCAAAGGCAATGCGCACCTCGCCCGCAGTCATAGCGCAGCGTCTGGCGGAAAAAATCACGCCGGACGGCGTGATGGAAAGGGCGCAGGCGGTAAACGGCTACCTCAACTTCTTCATAAACCGCAAAAAATTCATCTACGAAACGCTTGCCGAGGTGGAAACGCTGGGCGAAAAGTACGGCGACAGCGATATCGGCAAGGGCAAAACGATAGTCATAGACTATTCTTCCGTCAACATTTGCAAATCATTCCACATAGGACACCTCTCCACTACGGCGATAGGCAGCAGTCTGTACAAGATATACAAAGCGCTGGGCTACGACGTGGTGGGCGTCAACCATCTGGGCGACTACGGCACGCAGTTCGGCAAAATGATAGTGGCGTTCAAGCTGTGGGGGGACAGGCAGCGCGTGGAAAAGGAGGGCGTTGCCGAATTGCAGCGGCTGTACGTAAAATTCCACCAAGAGGAAGCGGAAAACCCCTCTCTTACGGAGGAGGCGCGCAAGTGGTTTGTAAAAATCGAACAGGGCGACGCCGAAGCCACCCGTCTGTTTGAGTTTTTCAAGCAGATAACGCTGGCGGAGGTAAAGCGTATCTACGAGCGTCTGGACGTGCATTTCGACAGCTGGAACGGCGAAAGCTTCTACAACGACAAAATGCAGGAGCCCCTGCGTATGTTGCAGGAAAAGGGGCTTGTGACGGAAAGTCAGGGGGCAAAGGTGGTGGATCTGTCCGACTACGGCATGCCGCCCTGCCTGCTGGTAAAAAGCGACGGCAGCAGCCTGTACGCCACAAGGGATATTGCCGCCGCAATATGGCGCAAGCAGAACTACGACTTCTACAAGTGTCTGTACGTGGTGGCGTATCAGCAGAACCTGCACTTCCGTCAGGTGTTCAAGGTGCTGGAGCTGGCAGGGCTACCGTGGGCAAAAGATCTGGTTCACGTGGCGTACGGCATGGTCAGCCTGGAAGAGGGCTCCATGTCCACCCGCAAGGGCAACGTCGTGCTGCTGAAAGACGTGCTGGACAAGGCGGTGGAAAAGGCGCAGGACATCATTACCGCCAAAAATCCCCTGCTGGAAAACAAAGCGCAGGTGGCGGAACAGGTGGGCGTGGGCGCCGTGCTGTTTTCCGCGCTGGAAAACAGCAAGATAAAGGACATAACCTTTACCTTCGACAGAGTGCTCAACTTCGACGGCGAAACGGCTCCCTATTTGCAATACACCCATGCGCGCTGCCGTTCCATAGCGGAAAAGGCGGGAATGTCGCAATACGTAAAAATCGCGCACGATCCCGAGGCGCTCAACAACCCCGAAACGCTTCGGCTGTGCAAGCTGATAGCCTCCTTCCCGCAGGCGGTAAAGGACGCCGGCGAAAAGTACGAGCCCAGCATTATTTCCGGACTGCTGATAGACGTGGCGCAGGCGTTCAACAAGTTTTATATGGAGCGCCGCGTGATAAGCGACAACCTTTCGGAACAAAACGCCCGTCTGCGCGCGGTAAACGCCGCACGCACAGTGCTCAAAAAGGGCTTGTCCCTTCTGGGCATACAGGCTCCAGACAAAATGTAACTAAAAAGCGCATACGTCATGCGTTTTTTGTGAAGCAAATGCGGCAAAAGGCAGAAACTCTCTGCCTTTTT
>DVOC01000042.1 GCA_018713905.1 Candidatus Fimimonas merdipullorum | reverse complement strand
GCGTAATCGCTCAATTCTATCTTGGCAATTATGCTTATTCCGATGGCGAACAGAATTATTATCGCCGCCAAGATACCCGACGCTATCAGAAAACGCTTAAAGGAAAAGTTGGGCTTTTCTTTTCTAGACGGATCGTACAGTGCATATGCCGTAAGAGTAACAGGCGCAAGCGCCAGCACCGCCAGCGTAATGAGATAGGGTTTCCAGTTGTTTATGGTGATGGAGGTAAACAGCAGTACGCTGAAAAACACGGCGGCAAACGCAAAGGTTATCCACGCCGACTTGCACAGAATACTTGCGTGCGGCATAAGCGTTTTGGACTTGTAGTTTGCCGAAGTGTGGTTGTAGATACGCAACCGTATGCCTTCCTTTGCCAGACTTTCCGCAACGTCTTCCAGCGCAACGGGGTGGTCGGTGTAGTATTTCTGCGCGCCTTCGCCGTTCTCGGCGGCATATTGCTGCATTTCGTCAAACTGGTCGCCCAGCACCTTCAACAAAACGTGCTGATAGTTTTCTTCGTGTTCCTGTTGCGGCTCACCGAGAGTTTCCGACGCCTCCCTTGCCTTTTCGTCAAATTGCAAAAGGAAATCGTCTGCGTCGTCCTGATGTACGTCGAAACGTGCGCGATAGTCCTCCTGCGGCTCTTGCGGCTGTTCCTGCCGAACGACGGTGGCGGCGGTGTACGTCTGCTGAGGCGGCTCCTGCGGCTGCGGCTCAGGCTCGGTCTCCTCTGCGGGAGTTGTGCCTATAAGCTCGTCCAGCCTGCGGGAAATTTCGTCCTGCTCCTGCAATTCGGCGGAGCGTATGGGCTTGTTGCGCTTGCGCTTTTCCGAAAACAGCGGAGTTACCTCCTCCTGCGTGACCTCTATGGGCGTATCGGCGCTGTCCACAAGGTTGCTCAAAACGTTTTTGTGGTACTCCCATTCCGCCATATACCTTTCGCAGGTGTGCCTTCCCAGCGGCGTAAGCTTGTAGTATCTTCTGCGCCCGCCGTTGGAAACGGTGCCCCAGTAGGATTCTATAAGACCGTCCTGTTCCAACCGTTTCAGCTGGGCGTACAGAGTCGCCTGTTTTACTTCGTATTTGTTTTCCGTTTTTTCCTTAATTTCTTTGGCTATTTCATAACCGTATTTGTCGCCGCTTTTGCCGTCCTTGTCGTACAAAGCGCACAACATAATGGTGTCTATCGAGCCTTTAAGGAAGGAGAATTCCTCACTCATGGTATTCACCTCCGATTATTGTATATTGTACGTTATTGTTCGAATTTTGTCAATATCAAATAATACTATTTCTGACATAGTATCAAAAATAGCGGAAAATAAGGCAATAAAAGTCCCGAAAATGCAGCGGCAGGCAAAATTCGGCAAGTTAGACGTGGTACAAAAGAGGCATGAAAGTAACTGTGGAACGCACCGCGAAAAGAATTGTGCGCATAAAGGTTTCGGGCGGGCAGGTTTTTGTCACCGCACACAAGAGCCTTTCCTTGGCGGAAATAAAGGAAATAGTGGAAAGCCGACGGGAATGGATAAACGCCGCCGCAGGCGTCGCTGCGGACAGCTTGCCCGAAAAAGAGGAACGGAGCGGCGCGTCGGCTGCGGGTATGGCGGATATGTTCTGCGGCAGAAAATGTCTTATATGCGGCGAAACGCTGGAAGTAAAAAGCACCACGGGCAGCAAAGGCTACGTGGACGGCGGCACGGTGTATCTGCCTCAGGCTCAATGCGACAAAAATCAGCGTCTTCAAGCGTTGCGCGCCCTTATCAAGAGGCTTTCCAAGCAGCACGTTTCGGTGGACGTGGCGCATTTCGGCAGCAAAATTTCCTGTTGTCCCACCCGCATAGAGTTCAAAAGCCTCGGCGCTTCGTGGGTGCGCTGTTCCAACCCGCGCGAAAAAGCGGTAGTGCTGGACTACCGCATATGTCAGCTTCCCGAAAAATTGCAACAATATCTTATCGCTCATGCCTTCGTGCATTTCCGCTGTGACGGGCACGAAAGAGATTTTTGGCAGGAGATGTCGAAATTTTTTCCCGATTACGACGCAATGGAAAGGGAATTGGGACGTTACGCCTTTTTGAAAGAGATATAAATTCAGCCGCAGGCAAGAGCGGCAAGCTTTTCGTAGCACGTCGAGGCCATCTCCTCGACGGAAAGGCGCAAGCCGGAATCGAACCAATATATTACGGCGTTTACCATGGCGCCCGTCCACATAAGACGCACGCTGCGCTGTTCCTCCGTGAGGTGCGCATTGGCAAGCACTACGCCGTTTATTACCGAAAGATAGCGGTATTTGTCGGTGGAGAACACAAGTTTGATTGCGTCGGCATTCTGCTTTGTTATGCCGAAAAATTTTTTGTACCAGTCAAGGTCGGCGTTTTGCACGAACGGGCTGCCCACGGCGTTTATAAAGTCCTTGTTCAACGTTCGTATTATCTGCTCAAACAGGTTTTCTTTGGTCTTGTATCTGGCGTAAAAGGTCATGCGCGACACTCCGGCTTTCGCGCACAGTTCGCTTACGGAAATTTCCTGCAAGCTCTTTTTCTCCAAAAGCAGCAGCAGCGCTTCTTCGAGGCATTGCCTTGTGAATTTGTTCAGCTTTTCATTGTGAGATATCAGTCCCTGATTTTGTCCTGTCATTACAAATGCGCTCCTTTTGTAATTGCTTGGCTAAAAACGTTTGAGAAAAACACGCTTGTGAAATATAATGCCAACGGTCATTACAAATGTAATAACCGAATTTTATCATAAAACAAGGGTGATGTAAAGAGATGAAAGGCTACAAACTGTTTATGGACGTTTCCGGCGACGTGATGTCTGATATTGCCAAGGGAGAAGTGCAGCTGCTTCCCATGGAATTTGAAATAGGCAACGACGAGTACGTTTACACCGACGGCAACGACGGAATGGATCCGGTGGAGTTTTACAAATTCGTAAAGCAGGGCGTTCCCATGAAAACCTCGCAGATAACGCCGTCGCTGTTTGAAAATTATTTTGAGGAAACGCTGAAAGAAGGATATTCCGCGCTGTATCTGTGCCTGTCAAGCGGACTTTCTGCCACCTACGAGTCGGCTTGCCACGCCGCAGAGTGTCTTAAACGGAAGTATCCCGAGGTGGATCTGGTGCCCGTAGACAGTCTTACCGCTACGGTGGGAATGGGGTTGCTGTGCGAAAGAATGATAAAAAACAAAAAAGAGGGGTTGTCCGTCTGGCAGAACAGGGACGATTTGCTGTCTGCACGGAGCAGGCTGACCACTACGGGGGTAGTGGACGACCTCAACACGCTGAAAAGGGGCGGAAGGATCAGCTCCGCCGTGGCTGTTATCGGAGGACTGCTCAATTTCAAGCCCATAGTGCTTGTGCAGGAGGACGGCACTCTTAAAATGAGTGCGACGGCACGGGGAACGAAAAAGGCGTTGAAGCACCTTTTTGACCTCTACTGCGAAACTCACGACGAAAACGTAGATGAAATGTACGTTATGCACGCCGACGAACAGGAAAACGCCTCGGCTCTGTGTGACATGCTGAAAGCAAAATTCCCTCAACTGAATGTGCGTATGCGGTTGCTTTCTCCCATTATAGGCGCACATCTGGGTAAAGGGCTTGTGGGCGTAGGCTTTTACAAAAAGACGGTCTGACGAACTTTGCAGGCACTTTTTGCGGGCGCCGCCAATGCGTATTGCGCAGGCAATTTCCTTGAACGGAAGCGGTTTTGCAGCAAGTCGCGCGGTAAAAGCGTGAGGCACGGTAAAATGTGTGACACGGGACACGATAAAAAGCGTGACATAGGACACAGGACGCAGGACGAGAGAAAGTGTAATGCGGTTTTGATGGGGAATGGGCGCTGGAAAAGCGCGAGGCGCAGTAAAAAGTGTGACACGGTAAAGTGTGGCAAGGACAGGGCAAAATTTTGGGACGCGATAGGAAAAATGCGTGACACAATACAGGTGCACGGAACACAAGCGCACAAGGCGGTAAAAGTAGAGCAAAGCAAAGGCGGAGCGTACTGTACCTTGCAAGCAGGCGCGTCAACCTGTTTCCTTTCGTTATCTGTTCGATGATACCAAAAGAAAAAGGTAATTTGACGGAGAAAAATATGACCATAAAGGAAGTGGCGTTTTCGGAAGGCGTTGCAACTCGGTTG
>DVOC01000041.1 GCA_018713905.1 Candidatus Fimimonas merdipullorum | reverse complement strand
TTCGTAGCTTGCAGCTGAGGAGCCCGTCGGGCTCATGCGAGCGTTGCTCGCCGTGGTGTTACACACCACGCTAACCCGAAGGACAAAATTAAAGGCACCTGTCTGACGACAGATACCTTATTGGTTGCGGGGGCAGGATTTGTCCTCGCTTGCGAGGTAAGCGGAGTACAACGGAGCGCTACGTTATTTCGTATTCTCGCCGTCGCAGTATATAAGGGCGGGACAAATCTGTCACGCCCGCTCCTGCGGAGACGGCGAGACAGGAACCATACGACCTTCGGGTTATACTTCGCTTCGCTTCGTGGCTTGCAGCTGAGGAGCCCGTCGGGCTCATGCGAGCGTTGCTCGCCGTGGTGTTACACACCACGCTAACCCGAAGGACAAAATTAAAGGTACCTGTCTGACAACAGATACCTTATTGGTTGCGGGGGCAGGATTTGAACCATACGACCTTCGGGTTATGAGCCCGATGAGCTACCAGACTGCTCTACCCCGCGATATATATACCCCTTTTCGGGGTGCCGTATTATTATACGACAAAATTGACAAATTGTCAATCAAGTTTTGATAAATTGTTGATTTTTTCTTTATCGCCGCGTTTTTGCGACAGGCGCTTCGCAGGGCGGCATTACTTGGCGGCGCGGCGTAGCACCTTTGCCGTAGCCACCAGACAGCCCGTCATCAGCATATCGTAGGGGTACACGATAAGTTGCAATACCCCAAGCGCCACGTAAAACCACGTGTTTTGCACCAGTATCTGAAACGTTTGCGGAGTCAGCAGCCACGTGGCAAGCAAAGTAAGACCTATGCCCGCTTCCAGCAGCAGGTAGTACAGCAGCCATTTGAGCCACCTGCGCAGCCGCGGCTTTTTTTGCACCTGCACGTTTACCACCTTTCTGTCGTTGCCGGTGCCGAAGGGATCTTCCAGCACCTCGGCATTTTTTACCTCTGCCGTCACTTTGACCATTTCGCCGCACACTTTAACTATGGCAAAGGGCATGCTGAAAGTGACAATGGGGGCGACGCAAACTATATTGCTTATGCCGAAAAATACGCCGAAAATGCTTGCCGCAAGGTATGCCAGCAGCGAGTACGTCAGATTTTTGGCGTTGACCATCATGGGTATTACCACCGCTACCGACGCTATCACGCCCAAAAACAACACCATCCACCTCACGGCGGGAAGGGCTGCCAGCAGCATGCACCCCGTAGCCACGGCGCAGCACAATGCGGTGACGGCAATGGTTTTTGCCTTGTTCACTAACAGCCTCCGCCCATGCACTGCATGCAGTCGCAGCAGGCGTTGCAAAGTATGCAGTCCATGCACCAGCTTCCGGTGCAGGTGCCGTTGCCTGCGCCCACTCTCGGACCGTTGTCTACGGGACGGGAGGTCGTGCGCAGCTGATCGGGACTTATGGTGTTGGACGCCAGAATTTTAGTAAGCTTTTCCAAACTCTGCTTATACCGCTGATTGTCCGGCTCCATCTGGCAGGCAAGCTCCAGTTGCTTTTTGCTTTCCAAAAACCAATTACGCTTGTAGAACAAAATGGACTGAATATAGTGCCATTCGGCGTCGCGCGTGACGCGGTTGTCCAGCTTGGTCTGCGCGTCGTCCAGACGGTTGTTCATTATCATCTGCTGGATTTCCGAGTAGTCTTCCTCCTCTTTGAAATCCTGCGTCTGCTTGGATTCCTCCTTGGCAAGCAGAATATCCCTATACGCCACCTCTATCTGCTGCAATTTTTCCGAGGCTTCCTCTCCCGCCTCGCCGGGCAGGAATCTGTCCTTTTGATACTTTTCCCGCAGTTGAAGGTATTTTTCCTCTATCTCCTGCGGAGTGGCGTTTTCCGCTATTCCCAAAATTTCGTATGGATTGTAGTTATAGTCCATTCTTCTTCTCCGTTTGAGTTATTTTTGACATCACCTGTTCCGTCCGTTGCCGTATGCTGTGCAGCAATACGTTGTCGGTAAGACAGGTGTATTTTACCAAATTGAGGTCGTTGTAGCTTTGCGCTATCCTGTTGAGCACGGCATACATCAGAAATCTTATTTCCGCCTCGTGTTTTTGCGCGTCCGCCGCGCAGGAAATATCCATACACGCCGCAAAGGGATTGTAATTTTTTTGTTTGACGTCCTTTTCCAGATCGTCCAAAGCGTCGATAAGGTATATCCACTTGCCCACGTTGTAGCAAAGCGTTTCGGCGTATTCGCTGCTTTTTTCTGCCAAGGTCAGACGACAGAAGGTCTGCGACAGCGTTGCAAAGCTGTGACACACCTCGTCTATCACCTTGCATTGCGATTGCTCCGTCCTGCGCAGCCGTTGGTACTGCTCCTTTACCTGCTCGTCCAGCTCGCTCCACTGCTTTTGCGCCTTTTGGTACGCCTTATGCATAAGCGCCAGCGCAATTTTCTTTTTGGCACTGCCGCCGTCCACCACGTCGTCGTACACGTTCCAATAGGACAGTATCACGTTTGCCGCGGCAAGCTTGTCGGACAGCTCGTCCCGCTTTATCACCGTGCGCTTTACCACGGGAGAGGAAACGCACCTCGTCTTTTCCGTCTGCACGTCTATTTGCAGAATACCGTGAAACAGCACGTTGAAAAAATTGACGTCGTTGGTTATCAGCATTCTGGGAAAGTTGCCGAAAATTTCCTTTGTGGAAAAGCATAGACTGCACATAAACGCCTGCCACAAGCCGCGCTTCTCCTTAGGGAGAGATTTATCCGTATTCACATAGCCGAACATAGCGTCACGTCACCTTGAAGCAGGCACAAGCCCCACCTTGCGGTACACCTTGGCAAGCGTTTTCGCCGCCGTTTTGGAGGCGCTTTCCGCACCGCGTTTTAGCACGCTTTCAAGATACGCCTTGTCCTGCAACAGTTTTTTCTGTTCCTCCTGTATAGGTTCCACCATGGCTATGACGGCGTCCGCCACCGCCGATTTGAAATCGCCGTACCCTTTGCCCGCAAAGCGCTGCTCCGCCTGCTCGACGCTTTCGCCGGAGGACAGGCAGTAGATGGTGAGCAAATTGGATATAGCCGGCTTGTCGGGAGAAAACCTCACCTCGCTGCCGCAGTCGGTGACGGCGCGGCGCAGCTTGCGGCGAATGTCCTCCTTGCTGTCCGTAAGGGCGACGAAAGCGTTTTCGTTGGGATCGGACTTGGACATCTTGGCGGAGGGATCCTGCAAGCTTTTTATGCTGTAACCCGTTTTGGGCACCAGCCCCTGCGGCACCACGAAGGTTTCGGAATACCTCGAGTTGAACCTTTCGGCAAGATTGCGCGCCAGCTCCAGATGCTGAACCTGATCCTTGCCCACCGGCACCAGATCCGTCTGATACAGCAAAATGTCGCTTGCCATAAGCACGGGGTAGTTCATCAGCCCCATGTTTATATTATCGGCGTGTTTCCTTGATTTTTCCTTAAACTGCGTCATTCTGTTCAGTTCGCCTACGTAGGAAACGGTGTCCAGTATCCACGCAAGCTCGGCGTGCTCGTGCACGTGGGACTGCACAAACAGCGTGCTGACGTCGGGATCCAGCCCGCACGCAATGTACAGAGCCAACAGATCCATCGTGTTTTTGCGCAGCTCGGCGGGCACCTGCGTCACCGTGAGGGAGTGAAGGTCCACCACGCAGAATATGCATTGATACTGCTCCTGCAAGGGACGCCAGTTTTTTATTGCCCCCAAATAGTTGCCGAGGGTAATTTTTCCCGTCGGCTGAACTCCGCTGAATACCACCTGTTTTTTGTCTTGCACAGTAACCTCCCTGCCGCAATTATATGACGCACACGCGCGCCCTTTGGCAATGCCGTAATAGATATATTTTATCACTATACCCGCCAAGTGTCAACAGCGCGGCGCCGAAGCCGCAACGGCAAGCGTCTGCACCCCGCCCGCCATGGCTGCCCGCGGCGGCGCAATACCTTGAAAGCCTCTTACGTCGGCACTTGCCGAAGGCACACAGCCGTTTGCGCGAAAAAAGCAAACCAACCTTTGCCCACGCCCCATTGCACACGGCAAAGCCGCCTTTTTTTCCGCAAAGGTATACCGCAAACCTTTGATTGCCCGCCTTTGTACGTCGGCATTTGCACGGGAAAACTCAAGCGGCAACAAAAAAGACGGCGCACGCTACCCTTATTTTTCGCCGCAACACTGCCCGCACGCCGTTGTTTTGTGTGCGCTTGTGTGGCGCAATGTCACAAAAAACGCTTCCCGTTTGCATTTTTTTGATACAAAAGGCGGGCGACCACCGTCCCTTTCCGATGCGGAAAACGTACCAATCCCGTTTATTTTTGACACAAAAAAGGGGACTGAAACAGTCCCCTTGCTACGCACGCCTGTTCAGCTTACGTACTTGGCTATGAAGTCGGGCAAAGTTTCCTTGGCGGAGCTTGCGGTAATGATGAAGTCCACGTTAAACTCTTTGCTTATCTGTTCCAGCCCGTTATACAACACGGAAAGCTCCGCTACGTTGCAATCCAACAGACGGGTGACGCCGTCGATAAACACCTTTTCGATATCGAAGTTTGCCGCGAGCATTCCCTTGACGAAGGAGAGAATGTCCTGCTGGCTTGCCAGCCCGTAGTGGGAGGCGTCCACAAGGCGTATGCTGCGTTGAAGATCGTGTATGCGATTGTTGCTGCGATCGATATACACCATCACGCCTTTGGCGGTTTTTGCCGTTTCGTTGGCGAGGTTTACTATCTGTTTGGTTTTGCCCGAGCCTTTTGCTCCGTAAATGATTTGGATCAATGGTGTGTCCTCCGTTATGTAGTAGGAGAAAATATCTCCGCTTGCATCTATTTTATACTAAATGCTCACAATTTTCAATACCTTTTTCCGAAATAATACCCGCAATTTTTGAAAATTGCGTTATTCCGCCTGCAGTTTTGCCGTCTGATCGGCAAGGCGCAATGCCTCTACCATTTCGTCTATGTCGCCGTTCATAAAGTTTCCCAGCGAATACAGCGTCAAACCTATGCGGTGGTCGGTGACGCGCCCCTGCGGAAAATTGTAGGTGCGTATGCGCTCGCTCCTGTCCCCCGTGCCCACCTGACTTTTACGCGCGGCGGCGTACTCGGCGTCCGCCTGCGTCTGATAGTAGTCGTACAGCTTGCTTTTGAGTATGGCAAAGGCTTTTTCCCTGTTCTTTATCTGACTGCGCTCGTCTTGGCAGTTTACCACAATGCCGGTGGGCAGATGGGTAAGACGTATGGCGCTTTCCGTCTTGTTGACGTGCTGACCGCCTGCGCCGCTGGAGCGGTAGGTGTCCACCTTTACGTCCTTGTCGGCAATTTCTATGTCCACGTCGGGCGCTTCGGGCAGCACCGCCACCGTTATGGTGCTGGTGTGTATGCGCCCCTGACTTTCCGTGTCGGGCACGCGCTGCACGCGGTGCACGCCGCTTTCAAACTTAAATTTGCTGTACGCGCCCTCTCCCACTACCATAAAGGAGCCTTCTTTAAGCCCTCCCAGCTCGTTTTCCTCTACGTTTATTTCCTCTATCTTCCAGCGGTTTTTCTCGGCGTACATATAGTACATACGGCGTATCTCGTTGGCGAACAACGCCGCTTCCTCTCCTCCGGCACCGGCGCGTATCTCCACGATGACGTTTTTGTCGTCGTTGGGATCTTTGGGCAGCAGCAGCACTTTGAGCCGCTCCTCCAGCTGCGCCATAGTCTTTTTATTTTCCGCTATTTCCTCTTTCAGCAGCTCTGCCATTTCCCTGTCGCTTTCCGTTTCCGCAAGCAGAGAGGCGTCCTCGCAGGCTTTACTTGCTTTTTTGTACTGCTCGTAGCACTCCACGATGGGGGTAAGCCCGCTGTGCTCCTTTACCAGCTTTTTCCATTCGCCGTTGTTGGCAATGACCTCCGGCTTGGATATTTCCTGCGTAAGGAAGTCGTATCTTTCCACTATCTTATCCAGTTTTTCCGTCACGTTCTGCTCCTCTTTGCACCCTTTTTTGCGCTCTCTGCGCCCATTGCCTGCCTCTTTACCTTGGTCGCCACTACTATCCTGTCCAGTCCGGCGTAGTCCCGTAGCAGCGTTACCTCGTCGAACCTTTCCTTCATCAGCGCCGTCACTTCCGCGCCTTGGTCGTAGCCTATTTCCAGAATGAGCGTGCCCTCGCTCGTCAGAAAGCGCGGAGCCTCCTGCGCTATTATTCTGTAATACTTCAAGCCGTCCTCGCCGCCGTCCAGCGCGCTTGACGGTTCCTGCTTTACCTTTTCTTCCAGCTCCGTCATGGCTTGGCTTTTGACGTAGGGCGGGTTGCACACGATTACGTCGTACTTGCCCTTTACGTTGCCGAACATATCGCCCTGCACGAAGCTGCATTTGGCTTTAAGCTTTTTGGCGTTGGCTTTCGCCACCTTCAACGCTTCGGCGCTTACGTCCGAAAGAGTGACCTTTGCGCCCCTTTCCATAGCTATGGTTATGCCGATGGCGCCGCTGCCGCAACACATATCCAGCACCCTGCTGTGGCTGTTCGTCCGTTTTACCGCCTGCTCGGTGACGAGCTCCGTTTCCGGACGGGGAATAAGCACCGACGGATTTACCTCGAACGTGCGCCCGTAAAACTCCGTATTTCCCAACACGTATTGCAACGGCTCGCCTTCGGCAATGCGCCCCGCGTATTTTTCCAGCTTTATCGTCCAGCCGAAGGGGATTTTTATGTCCTTTTGCAAATCGCTGCGCTTTACGTTGAGAATTACGCACAGCAGCCAGTCCAGATCGGCTTTGTCCATCTTCTGCGCAATGCCGCTTTCTTCCAGACGGGCGCGGAATTGCTGCAAGCTTATCGCCTGCTCGAAATGCTTTTCCGGTATGGTTACGTCGGCGTCCATTTCCAGCACGTTGTTGAAGGAGCGTATCGCCACCTCGCACATTCCGTCGTCCGGCTCTCTCGTGGTAAGCTTCTGAAACTGCTTGCCCAGCCACTTCAACGGACGGAACAGCACAAAGTTGCTGCGCGCCAGCAGCATCAGCATTTCATAACTGAACCCCGCCGTTACGGGCAGCAACGCTATTTTGAGCAGCGCGCGCAGCCACCAGTTGGATTGCCGCACAAACACGTCTACGTTGCACGCCACGAATATCACGTCCAGCACCATCATCAGCACCACCGAAAGCACCACCACGAACACGATAAAGCTTGTGCCGCAACGGTCGTGATACCTGCTGCATTTCTGCACGTTCTCTACCGTCAGCGGCATTTCCGCCTCGTAGCAGGCAATGGTTTTGTGCTCTGCGCCGTGGTACATAAACACGCGGCGTATCTCCTGCATGCGGGATATTCCCCCCATGTAGCCGATGAGCACCAGCAGCTTGCACACCCCTTCTATCAGGGATTTAAGCCATGCGTAACGCACCTCGTCCAGCTTGGAAAGCTCGAATATCGCCGTCGTTACCGCCGTGGGCACTATGATGAACAACGCCACCGCCAGCAGCAATCCCAACAGCACCGACATGAACATTATGCCACCGAAGCCCTTGCCTTCCGACGTGTCTACGTCCTCCGCCATGACCTCCGCCGATTTGCCTATTATTTTGAACCCGTCCGCCATGGATATTACAAGATTTACTATTCCCCGCAAAAAGGGAACCTTTCTGTACCACGGCTTCTTTTCCGGCAGACGGTACGTTTCCTCGCGTATGCGCCCCATTTCGTCCCTGACGGACAACGCCATGGAACGCTCGCCGCGCATCATCACGCCTTCTATTACCGCCTGACCGCCTATTTTTGTCTTCATACTCACCTTTGTTGTACTGTTTTTTTTCAATATAACGGAAAAACGTTAAACGTACCTTGCGCATTGCCGCAAAAGTTTTTCCGACGCTTTTTTATATATTCCGTTAAAGCGTATATAAAATTATACTATCGTCGCCCCAAACTGTCAACAAGCCTGACGCTTGCCGACGCGGTTTGCTTGTTTTGTCTGCTGCAATTTGCGACAAATGCCCCTGTCGGGACTTTTCGTGTCACAAAAAAGCAATATTGCAATGCCGTTGCAGGGAATGCGCCTTGCCGACGGGGCAACCTTACGTTGACGGCGCGGTTTGCTTATATGCCCGACGGCTATATTCCGCTTTTGCCCTTGTCAAAGATTATCGCGAAGTCTTTAATAAAATACGTCGCCGGCTGCGCAAGCCCAACCTGACGTTGACAACGCGGTTTGCTTATTTTGTCTGCTGCAATTTGCGACAAATGCCCCTGCCAAGACTTTTAGTATCACGAAAAACGCAACATCGCCATACCGTTGCAGAGAATGCGACTTGCCGGCGGGGCGTGTGTCAACGTCGGTGAACTGACTTTTTATGCTTGCACTCTTGGCGGCGTGGAACCTTATGTTGACGACGCTATGCACAAAGAACGTGCCGACTTTGAACAACAGGTAACGCCGAATAATCTGCAAGCGCCCCCGCAAGGCGCTTTGTAAACGCAAAAAATTCTTTTTTTGCACCTCGCAAAAGGCAAAAAATGCGACGCAACTTTTGGAAACTCGCCCCAAAATGTGCACAAAAAGCGCATACGTATTCAAAAATACATTACAATTCTTTGTCGGAAGCTCACGGCGTGACAGACGCTGCGAAAAAGGGCGCAAAAAAACGCCGCTGTTTGCGGCGTATTTTTTGTTACTGCTTGTTGCCCAACAGATCCACAATCTCCTGCAAAAGCTGTTCCTGCGTTTTGGGAGCGTTTTTCTTGGCTTCCTCTTCGGCAAGGCGTGCAGCCTCGGCAAGCTCGGCTCTTTTCGCTTCTTCCAGAGCGGCAATTTCCTGACGGGTTTTGCCCTGACGGCGGAAAGCTTTGAGTTCCTCTTTGGTGAAGGGGGATTCGTGCTTGGCGGCGTTTCTGACTTCGGCGCTTGCGTCCTTGACCTTGTTGAACAGCTTGACGATGAAGAACAGCACTATCGCGACCAACAGGAAGTTGATTATTGCGCTGATGAATGCGCCCCAATCGATGAAGATGGACTTGGTCATGTCCATCGCGCCGGTGTCGTCCAGCACGGTGACAAGCGGGGTGTACATTTTGCTGAGCGCGTCGCTGTCGCCGCCGCATATGTAGTAGATAACCGTGTTGATGAGCGGTTTCAGTATGCCGTTGGAAAGCGCTGTGACTATGGCGGTGAAGGCGGCGCCGATAATGGTACCGACAGCCATATCCATCACGTTTCCGCGGGAAATGAACTTTTTGAATTCTCCGAAAAACTTTTTCATATCTTCTCCTTCGTGGGATTTTCCCCAAACCGCAGGTATTTTACCACAGTTATGCGTTTATTGCAAATGAATATTCTTATATAATAAAACGTATACTTATACATATAAATATTACTTACTGCGTCCGCTTTGCCCTGCGGAAATTTGCTTTTGGCACGGTGCCATGCAAAACGTGACCGTGGCGCAGCATCCCCGAAGCAAACGAAACCCCTCAAATAATCAAAGTGGGGGTACAACCTTCCCCTTGCCGCACAAAAAGGGAAAATGTCTGCAATATTGTTGACAAGCACAATTTTTTTTGCTAAAATGATTAGGCTTTTAACAGCGGTAGGCATATTCAGCCACGAATGCCGGTAAAGCAATATGGCGGCGTAGCTTAGCTGGTTATAGCGGCCGGTTCATACCCGGCAGGTCGTTGGTTCGAGTCCGACCGCCGCTACCATTATGGCTCCTTGGTCAAGAGGCCTAAGACATCGCCCTTTCACGGCGGTAACACGAGTTCGAATCTCGTAGGAGTCACCATTGGGGAGTTAGCTCAGTTGGGAGAGCATCTGCCTTACAAGCAGGGGGTCACAGGTTCGAGCCCTGTACTCCCCACCATACAGTGCCCAGTCGAACCTTTTTGGTTAGGCTGGGTATTTTTATTGAGAAACACGCAATTGGGCGTGTTTTTGCGTTTTAAGAGACTTTTTGCAAATGTTCGTTTTAGGTTGGGTAATACCACCATAGGTAACCCAAAACGAATATATGGCATTATTGCTTTTTAGTAAAACGCGGTCTACTAGTATAAGCCAAGCGCGCGCATATATGCCTTCGCCGTCCTTTGGCGAAACAATCCCAATGTTATGTAAATGGCAACACAAATAGACAGCAATCAACCCGAAACAAAGAACAAACAAAGTAACCGCCAACCAACCCAACACAAGTCGTTCCGCCGGCGCGCCCACCCACACGGAAACCTAACGGACTTGTTCAAGACAAGCGCACGTGTAGATCCCATTTATACAAATTACTGTAAATTCGTGTGAAGTTTGTTCGGTCAAATTACGTTGTCGCGGCGTGCGTTTAGTGGGCGCATAAAATGCGCCTCTCGTATAAAACTAAACGCACGCCGCGATGTCAAAGTTATATTTCTGTTATACTTTTAACAGTTCG
>DVOC01000040.1 GCA_018713905.1 Candidatus Fimimonas merdipullorum | reverse complement strand
CTCCTTAAATGCGTGCACCTTACTGCAACAAAAAAGACATTGTCGCAATGTCTTTTTTGTTGCAGTAAGGGACAAAAATTTGTCCCTTACGCACCAAATTTTCAGTTACTTTCAGCCCTGAGCCGAAGCGGAGCCGCAATACAGGATAGCGTCTGCCGGTCCGAAGAAGGGAGAGGTCTTGAAGTTGAGGATATCGGCGTTGTACACGTCGTAGTAGATGTTGCTGTACAAGGGGATATCGGGCAGCAGTTCGTTCCAGCGGATCATGTACTGATAGAACCACTTGTTGTATTCTTCCACGTCGCCGGGGTCTACGCTGTAGACCATAGCGAAGGACAGATAGTTCATGCCCAGCTTGTCGGCGCCGCCGGCTTTTGCAGCCGCTTCGTCGAAGGTAAGACCTTGGTTTTCGGTATCCCACCACGAGAAGGTGACGTCAAGCGGGTCGGACAGGTAGTTGGAACTGTAGGAGAACCACGCTTCGTACATTTCGGGGTTGTCGTTGCCGATCCAGTTGTAGGAGTAGTCGTACTGTGCCGTATTCCAGCCGGTTGCAAGGTTGTACATGCCGTAAACGGGAGTGCCGTCATAGCCGTAACTGGGGATACGGCTAAGTTCGCCCTGAAGTTTTACGAAGTCTACCGTCGTCTTGGTAAGCAGCATGCCTATTTCCTTAAGCGCGGTGCCCTCGAGCAGCATGGTGGTAAGCAGGTCGGAAACGGGGTTGTCTTCGCTGGACAGCCAGTTTACAGCCAGAGGCATATAGTATTCGCCGCCGATCTGCTCCGTCTTGTACTCTTTGCCGTCGGTAACGCTTACCGCCTTGTAGGTCTGGTTGATGTTGTCGGGGCCGTATTCGCTAGGAGAAAGCTTTTTGTAGCGGATGCCGTTGCCCTTGGAGGCGTCGTAGGGGGTAGAGCCGTCGGAGTTATAGATCCAGCCGCCCTCTTCCAGAACCTGTCTTGCCTTGGTGGAGCTTACGGCATAGGTGTTGAGGTTAGCTTCCAACGCGTCCTCGTTGTCGAGGTAAGCGTCGAAGTTGACGCTGTACGGGCCGTGCGTCACCGAGCCGTAGCCGCCGGTGAAGGTGTTGGCAAATTCTTCTCTGTCAAGCGAGTAGGCTATTGCCTGACGCACTTCGGTGAACATTGTGGGGCTGAAGTCGCAGTTGAACTGCAATTTGCCGTAGCCCGCTCTGTCGTAGTGCGTTTCTTTGAAGCCGCCTTCGGAAACTATGGAAAGCGCCTGCCTTACGGTATCCCCGCCGGTAAGTCCCGCCAGAACGTCCAGCTCGCCGTTTTGCAGCTGTGCAAACTGCGTTTCCTCAAGAGCAAGACGGTACACTATCGTTTCGATGTGAGGCTTTTGCCCTTCGAAGTTGCCGGCAAAGTTGGTGTTGATTTTAAGCGTCGCCTCTGCGGAGGTTTCGTTCCAGCTGCTTACGGTGTAGGGACCGGTGTATTCGTAGGTGTCGATATCGAACCTAGCGGAAGTGAGATGAGCCTTCTTGTCGTAGGTTTCGCCCGTCTTGGCATACCACGCGTCGGTAAGATATGCGCCCTGTCCGTCGTCCTTCACTTCCACGCCTTCGCCCAGCACAAGGCCGAGGTCGTAGGGGGAAACCGCACCGCTGCTGTCGGCATAGTAGTAGGGATAGTAGTCGGGACCGGCAATTTCGATAGAGAAGGTGTATTCGTCTATCAGCCTGAGACCGGAAAATACCTTGGTTGCGCCTTCCACGCCTTCATTGGTGCCGTCGTAGGCGGCAAATGCATCGTAGCCTACAAACGACTGACCTGCACGGTTGTATTGAAGTCCCGCAGTGCCTACGGGAGAGCTGAACGCCAGTATGTACGCCAGATAGTTGGCTGCGGTAACTTCCGTGCCGCCGCTCATTTTGAGCCCTTCGTTGATCTTGATGGTGATCTTGAGGTTCTGCACTCCGTCGGACACGTCGATAACTTCCTCTTCGTGAGATGCCACTGCCGTTTCGTTCCACACGTAGGAGCCGTTCTGGTCAAGTTCCATCGTGGAATAGCCGCTGGTGAGTCCCTTAATGTCTTGGTCGGAAGCGTTTGCGGAGCTTTGTCCCAATCCGGTGAAACGGAAGTCGCCGCCCAACTGAGTGGTACTACCCAAAATCACCGTTCCGCCGATTTTGAAGTCGTTGTAGACGCTTCCGTCGGTGGGATACTTGTCTTCATCGCCGCCGTCTTCATGTCCGGGACACTTGTCCGCACACGCCGGGTCGGTACAGTCCGAAGTACATTTGCCGCAGGTGGGGCAAACGTGCTGGCACTTGTGTTGGCAAGCAGCCAATGCAAACGTTGCTACAAACAGCAGCGCGAGTACAACGGCAAGAAATTTCATTGTCTTTCTCATTTTTGTTCCTCCATTGAAATTTTTTGTTTATCGCTACCTCTGCCAAAGACGTACCGCCCGTGACGAGGAAACAACCGCTCTTTGCTTTGTCGGAAATTTCAATCTCTGCTGCCTTGCGGCTGTCCCGACAAAGTTCCGTCCGCAAAAACAAAAAATGCTCGCGAACGCAACAAAGCAAATACTATCTTGGAAAATAGTACAAATCTCGCCTTAGATGCAATTCCGAGCTTACCTGATTAACGTTACACTTATTCAGTTCATGGCTAAACGAGCAACACGGGAAACCTTCGGAGCTGGCTTTAGCCGGCGAGTTAACTATTTCCTGTTGATAATACGCAAATTTTACCTTAGATTTTGCTATTCGTCAACAATATTTAAGCCGTTTCTAAGAAGTTTATCGCAAAAATTGCAAAATTTTTCCTATTTTTTGAATTTCTGTTATAATTATATTTTGCATATGCTATAATTGCGCAAAAGTAACCGAGGCTCAACGGAGCATTATATGCGCAAAGGGCGTACTTTACAACCGTGGGTTTACAAAAAACAACGGGACGTTTAGCGTTGCCACGCCTGACGGGCACAAAACGTGCTTAAAGGCAAAGCGCGGTGCCGCTGCTTTATATTCCTGCGCCGCAAGAAAAACGTCGTTGACGAAAAAAACGAATCTTGGCGTTTGACCTTGCACGCACGCAAGACGGTTTCCGCAGTCGCACCGCCGCCGACCTTTGACTTACCTTCCCCCGGCAAAAGCGTAATTGACAAAAAATATGAACGTTACGCTGATTTATCTTCCTGCGCCGCAAGAAAAACGTCGTTGACGAAAAAAACGAATCTTGACGTTTGACCTTGCACGCACGCAAGACGGTTTCCGCAGTCGCACCGCCGCCGTGGAGCGCACGATTTTTCCTATCCACGCCCGTTAGCGCGTGCGCGCGCGTGCGCGCGCGAATGCGTGCGCGTTTATTAATGTTTGCGCTGTGGCGAATGTTTGCGCTGTGGCGTTCTGACGCACCCCTGCCAAAGTGCGCGCCCCTGCGCTTGCGCGAAGATTTTTGCGCTTTACCCTTTGACGACGTTTTTTCAGATGCAGTGCTTTGCGCCGCGCAACAGTGCGCAAGCCTGCCGCCATGACTGTGCGGCGCAGGGGTTTTGAAGCCTTGCGGAGCATAAAGGGCGCTTTGCGCACATATATTAAGCCAAAAACACTTGGAGAAATACATGAAAAAACTTTTGTGCTGTCTGGCGGCGGCGTTGGCGCTGCTGCTGCTTGCAGGCTGTGCCCCGAGCGTTGTGGAAAAGGCGTCCAAGGACTGCGACCAATACGTCATTGTGTGCTCCTACGACGAGGAAACGCACACCTTGTCCGCCGTGCAGACGGTGACGGCGGAAAACCGCAGCGGAAAGGACGTGGACAGCGTAAAGTTTCACATATACGCCAATCAGTACCGAGAGGGGGCAAACCCCGTGGTGCCCGCCTCCTACAAGAGCGTGGCGTACCCCAACGGCGACAGCTGGGGAGAAATTGTCGTAGACGGCGCCAAGGTAGAGGGGGAAGCGGTGCCCTTTACCATAGAGGGGCAGGACTTCGACGTGCTGTCGCTGCCCGCACAGTGGCGGCAGGGCAAAAAGGTGACGGCGGAAATAACCTACACCGTGACGCTGGCAAACGTGCGGCACAGGCTGGGTTGGACGCAAAACACCGTAAACCTCGGCAACTTTTTTCCCGTGCTGTGCGCCTTTACCGCAGAGGGGCAGGACTGCACGCCCTACTACAACGTGGGCGATCCCTTTGTGTCGGACGTGGCAAACTTCGACGTGACGCTGAGCGTCAACGACAAATACGTCGTGGCGGCAAGCGGCGCGCTGGCAGAGGCTTCGCAGCTGGACGAGGGAGTGAAATACCGCTACACGGCGCAGGCGGTGAGAGATTTTGCGCTGGTGATGAGCGACAAATACAAAAAGCTTTCTAAAAACGTGGGGGAAGTGACGGTAAGCTACTACTACTTTGCCGACAGCGACGCCGAAACGACGCTGGACAGAGCGTGCGGGGCGCTGGCGTACTTTTCCGAAAAGATCGCCCCCTACCCCTATGCGCACTACTCGGTGTGCGAAACGGAGTTTTGCTACGGCGGAATGGAATATCCCTGTCTGTCCATGGTGTCCTCCGGCGGGAAGTACTACGCCGACGCCGTAATACACGAAACGGCGCACCAATGGTTTTACGGCGTAGTGGGCAACGACCAGATACGCAACCCGTGGATGGACGAGGGGCTGGCGGAATTTCTGACCTGCCTGTATATGGACTATGCGCAGATAACTCCCCTTTCGCAAAGCGTGCTCAACAACGTCAAGACCTACACCACCTACGTGGACGTACTTAACAACTACTACCACGACGTGGACACCACCTTCCGCTCGCTGGACAAATTTGCCAACGACAACGAATACGTGGTGATGACTTACGTCAAGGGCAGCTTGCTGTTCAACACCCTTTACGAAACGCTGGGAGAAAGAAAATTTTTCGCCGCCCTTTCGGACTACTACGACAAATGCGCCATGACGGTGGCTACGCCGCAGCAGATGACGGACAGCTTTTGCAAGGTGGGCGGAAAGGAAACGGCAAGCATTTTCCACTCGTACGCCCAAGGCAAGGAGATAATAGGACAGGTCACCGACTGACGTAACGACAAAAGCGGCGCGTTTTTTGCAAACGTTGCCGCTTTTTGCGTGCCCTTTGGCAAACCGCCTGCTTTTTGCGGCAGGAAAGGACGTTTTGCCAAAAGCGCCAAAACAAATTTGCCGTAAGACAAAAAATCTGACTGCGCGTGGCGGGGAAAGGTCAGGCGTATCCCCGAAAAATTACTGTTGAAAAAGTAACGAAAATGTGGTAAAATAAAACAAAAAGGGGTGCAGGAATGAGAATTTTTATCGCGCTGGAGCTGCCCGACAAAACGAGGGAAAACCTGTCGCGCTCGGCGGGACAGCTGAAAGAATTGGCTATTTCGGGCAACTTTGTGCCCCCGCAGAACTACCACGTGACGCTGCATTTTTTGGGAGAAGTGGCGGAAAGCGACCTGATTTACGTGCAAAGCGCAATGGACGGCGTGCGGGATATGCCCGCACCGCTGCTGTCGCTGCAACAGGTGGTGACAATGCGGGGCAGCGACGCCGTGTGCGCCCGCATAAAGCAGGACGGCGTCCTTACGCTGCTGCACGACAAGCTGGGCGAATTGCTGGAAAAGAACGGCTTCGACGTGGAACATAGAGCCTACCGCCCGCACGTCACGGTGGCGCGCAGATACCGCAGCACGCTGCCCTTTTCGGAAGTGACCAAAAGCGTGGACGTGTTCAACAAAGCCTTTTACGGCACAGAGGCGGTGCTTTTTGAGAGTGTGTTGGGAAAGGGCGCACCGCAATACGTCGAGCTTTACCGCATAAGTCTGCCCCTGCCCAAGCAGAATTAAATTGCGCCAAGCAAGACAGTCTGTTCACTAAAAACGCAAACGGTATGTGTTTTTCGCAACAAAAAACGGTTATCCGCAGGGTAACCGTTTTTGTTTTGAGAAATTTTACAGGCTTTTGAGCACTTCCTGCACTCGGCGCATATCGCACTTGCCGGCGAAGTTTGCCTTGAAGTGCTTCATCACCGAAGGCACCGACTTGTCGGAAAGCGCAAGTATTTCCGCCTTTATTTCCTCGTCCGTCATCATCTTGGGCAGATATGCCGAAACGAAGGCTATCTGCGCGTTGAGCGCCTGCACGTTTTCCGTGCGCCCCGCCCTTTCAAACGCCTGCTTTTCCTCGTCCAGCTCTTTCAGCGTCTTTTGCAGCACCGCCACCACGTCGGCGTCGGTAAGGTCGGCGTTTTCCGTGCGTTTTTCTATCTCCACAAGCTTTATTTTGTTGAGCAGCACGGACAAAATTGCTCTGGCGTTGGCGTCGTGATTTTTGAGCGCAGCCACGTTTGCCTCTTTAAGTTGCTGATATATCATGGTTTTCCTCCTTGGGCGTTTCGCCCGATAACTGCCGTGTTGCGGCTTCCTCCGCAGGCTCCGACTGCAAGGCGTCGGAAGTCTCCGCCGGTGCCGACGGCAAGACCTGCGCGCCATCGTCGGCTTGGGCTTGCGGCGCAGCTTCGTCCTCCTGCGGCTTTGCCTGCCCTTCGCTCTCCGTTTTGGGGCGGGAGGCTTGTTCCTCGCGGTAGTCCACCACGAAATTTACCCCCGACACCCTGCGCGACAGGGCGGAAAGCATTGTGCGGGTGGCGTTTATGCGTTCCTCGAAGACCAGCTGCCTTTCGCCGTCCAATGGCGAGGCAAGCAGCAGACTGACGTAGGCTGCCGTTTTGTCTTCGGGAGAAAGCGTGTCGTAAGGCTTGCCGTCCACCGTCACGCGCCCTTGCTTTTCGGCAAAGGTCTGCACGCTGCCGGTAAACGCGGCGTAGTATGCCGACGCCGTTTTAAGCAGAGATTTTATCTTTTCCTCTATCAATACCGCTACCATTTTGTTGTGGCTGAGGCTTTGCTTCAAGGCGTTCAGCGTGCGCACTTCCGCCGCCGCCGCAGTTGCCTTTATGCGTTTTGCAGCGCTTTCGGCAAACCTGCGGGACACCTCGGCAAGCTGCTTTTCCTGTTCCTGCCTTTCCCTTTCCAGCCGCTGCAATTCCAGACGCTTGCGCTCCGTTTCCGCCGTCGGCAGAGTGTTTTGCACTATGCCGCGGTAGCTTTCTATGCGCCGCGCAAGAGATTCCTTCATGGCGTCGTACCTTGCTATTTCCTTTTGCAGCGGGCTGTCGTCCTCCCCTTCGAAGGCGGCGGCTTGTTCTACCGTCAGCCCTTCGTCGGCAAGCTGTTTTTGCAATTCGTCAAACAACAGGTCGTACTCGCGGCACTTGTTTTCATACAGCCATTGCGCCTTTTCGTACGCCAGCTTGCTTTTAAACGTTTCCTTTTCCGCCGTCTGACGCGCCTCCGAAAGCGCCTGAATTTCGCTTTCGGTATCCTCTTCGTCGTAGCGGAAATCTGCCAGCGCCTTTTCGATGTCCTGACTTCCGGCAAGCGTCTGCGCCTTTTGGGCGGCGCGCTTTATCTGCGTTTCGTTTACCTTTACCGTTTTGGACGCTTCGGTAATGGCGCCGTTTACGTCTTCCAATTTGGAATTGACGCTTTCCGTCTGGCGCACCACCGCAAGATACTGCTCGTACCCCGCCGAAAGGCGTTCGCCGACGTCTTCCAGCCCTTCTTTCAGCCTGTCGCCGTAGGCGATGGCTTCCGCCGCGTCGCCGCCCAGCCGAGATTGCGTTTCCGCCAGACGCGAAAGACGCGCTTTGAGGGAGGAAAGACGGGCGCGCATGGTTTCCGTGTACTTTTTCAGCTCGGCAAGCTCCGCCTCGCTGCGCACCGCCTGCTGCTGAACGTCCAGCAGATATTTGGTGCCGTTGTCGCTGTTTAACGCTTTGAGATAGTTGAACACGGCGTCGGAGCTGTTTTTAGCCACTATCTCGTTGTAGCGGTCGTTTATGTTCTGCTTTTCCTTCCGCAGAGTTTCCATCTCGGCGGAGTTTATTTCCATATGACGGGAAATTTCCTTTATTGCTCCCTCAAGACGAGAGGCGTACTGCACAAGCTGATCTCTGTCCAGATTGCGCGAGGCAATTTCCTGATCCAGCGCTTCCGTTTCGCCGTCGCTGAAATTGGCGTTTACGGCAAACACGCTGGAGGCGTCGTCGTTGAACACCTTTTGGCTGTTGAGGAACACGTCCCGTTTGAACTCCTCCTGACGGCGCAAAAACGCCTTGTTGCGCTTTACTTCCAGCTTGGCGCGGGAGTCTTCCAGCTGGGCTATGCGGTAGCGGTAGTCTTCCAGCGCGCGCTGAAAATTGCGCCGCTTTTCTTCCAGCGACAGGTTGATGGTTTCCAGCTTGGAATACTTGGCGTCCAGCACCTGCAAAATGGTATCCTTGGCTTTTATGGGAGTGACTCTTACGTCCAATTCCGCCACCGTGCGGAAACGCTTCATTTCCGTGACCAGCGCGCTTTCCTTTTCCGCAATGCGGCTTTCCTTGACGGTTATCTCGTTTTGCAGACGCTCTATTTCCTTTTGCACCTCGTCGTGCTTGACGTCTGCGCGCACCGTTTCCATAAGCTCTCCCACCGACTTGGGGGGAAGGGCGAAATTGTCCAGATTGTCCCGCGCCTCTTTGAGGTTTTCCTCGACGACCTTCATTCTGTCCGCCAATGCCGCCCGCTGACTTAACAGCTGCTGTTTTTTGTCGTTCAATTCCGTCAGCAGCTCGTTGAGCTTTTTGTTGTCGGCGTAAAGGGCGGATATGTAGTTGAGCTGCGCCTTTATGCCCTCGATACGGCTGCGCTTCTCGGCAAAGTCGGCGTACTGCTTGCGCTTTTCTTCCAGACGGCGGTCTATTTCGGCAATTTCGTTTTGCTGCCAATCTAAGCTGTCGGTGACGGCGGCACGGTTTTTATCCGCCTCGGCACGCTGTTCTTCCAGCTTTTTCAACGCCTTTATCTTGGTGGAGAGGGCGGATACGCGCCTTCTTTTTTCCATCAGAGCGCGGCTTTCCTCTATGCGGCTGCCGTAGTCCAGCAGCCTGTCGTACGCCTGCTGCGCTTCGCGAAGCTTTTCCTCTATTTCACGGTTTGCGCCCTGCGCCTCCTGCTGCGCCGTCATCGCCGCCAGCTGCGCCTTTGCCTCCTCCG
>DVOC01000039.1 GCA_018713905.1 Candidatus Fimimonas merdipullorum | reverse complement strand
AGAATTTGGATGCGTACAACCTAACTGGAACTCCTATAGAAAAATATGGAGAAGATCATTACAAAGTTTGGTGTCTCAAAGGAGGCGATTTAGATATTAAATTATGGGCAAATCTTGTTTATGCGACCCTTGATTTTCCTTTTCGCTCGCTCTTTTTAGAGATGGTTCATGATATAGAAATATCTTAAATGCAGCAAACTGTTGTTAATGGATAGAACCAGGCTTTCCGTGTTATAAGCGGAGAGCCTGGTTCTTCAAGTATTCAACAAAAAAACTATCCGAACCCACTGTTCTGTGATAGTGGTGTTCGGATAGTTCCAATTTGGTGACCCTAATGGGAATCGAACCCATGTTATCGGCGTGAGAGGCCGACGTCCTAGGCCGCTAGACTATAGGGCCGCAACTTTTGCAGAAGCTTTTGTATTATACCATACACTTTTGCTTTTTGCAACTGTTTTGCCCTATCTTGAGCGTACCGCCGTGCAATACGCATTGAAAACGTCTTTAACACTCACGCGCCTGTGTGGCACAATGCCGCACGAAAAAACGTCTCCTTGCGGAATATCCATTTCCGTCCGCCAGCAAAAGGGAACGCTTGCCGCCGATTTTGCGAAAGACAAGGCGATACGCCTGCTCTGCCGCCCGTTGACAAAGAGCAAAGGCGATAGTATAATATTTTTTGTTGCAAAAGCATGTTGGGAGGAGAAAATGAAGGCGCAAGCGTGCATTTTTGATTTTGACGGCGTGGTCGTAGACAGCGAAAAATACCATCATCTGGCGTGGCGTCAGGTGGCGCAGGACATGGGCACGGACTTTTCGTATGAGGAATACATGCCCTACAAAAGCGCGGGGCGCAAGGTGCTTATACCCTATCTGCTGAAAAAGGCGGGCATACCGTACAGCGACGCCGTTTACCAAAAATATTACGACATGAGAGAACAAACTATTATGCAGGCGCTGGCGGCGCTTTCCCCAAAGGACGTGACGTCGGGGCTGACGGATTTTTTGGCGTTATTGCGGCGCAACGGCATAAAGACGGCGGTAGCGTCGTCCAGCGCGGCGGCGCACGTGACGGCAAAAAGATTCGGGCTGTTTGACAAATTCGACGCATTTGTGGACGGCGAAAGCAACCTGCCCAACAAACCCAATCCCCACCTGTTTTTGCGGGCGGCGCAGCTTTTGCAAACGGAGCCGTGCAGCTGCGTAGTGTTTGAGGACTCAATAAACGGGCTTAAAGCCGCCAAAGCCGCCGGCATGCACAGCGTGGGAATACAGACCTATTTTACCGATATGGCGGACAAAATAATAGACGATTTTGCCGATGCGGACTTAACTCTGCTGCAATTTGACAAGTGACATGAAAAACACGATAGAAATAGAATCCCAAAAGTACAACTATCTGCGCCAAACAATGGTAGTTCTTATGATATTTGCGTTTATGGGCATTGCCATGACGGCGCTTATAATGGGTATCATAAACACCAACTACACCGGCGAAACGAGAACGGTGACGGGCAAAATTGCCGGCGTTGCAACGGAGAACGACAGCACCTACGTCACACTCGAAGGGGGCGAAAAGTACAACGCCAACCCCGTTGCAAGCCACGCCGACCTGTCTGCGCTGACGGACAAAACCGTGACGCTGTATTTGCCCTTGAAGCAATTCGGCGGCGGCACACCACTTGTTTTGGGTGTGGAGTGCGACGGCGCAACGGTTGTGGACGTCAAGGAAACGTGCGACAGACTGTACTCCACCAACAAAACGGTGGCGACAGTTTTCGGCTCCGTGGGCGGAGCGTGCGCCCTTGCCACATGCATAATTGCAATTTTGCGCGCGAACATGAGGCAAACCTCGCAAACGGTGCCTTTGGGTGAGGCTTTGGCACACGCCTATGCCATGCGTCAGCCGATCGCGAAAAACAAGGGAGCAAACGTGGCGCTTATTATATACCTTGTGCTGTTTCTCCTTGTGGGTGCGACGGCGAGCGCGTTGACGGAAACGGAGAACACTGCGCTTATTATTGCGGCGTGTTGCGTTGTCGCCGTTATGGTTGCGGGGCTTGCCGTATGGCTGCCGCTGCAGCTGAAACGCAACGCAAAAAAGAACAGGGAAATGTATGCGTTGCAATTTCCCTTTGACGGCGCCGACGTATCGCACCTGCAAATGAGCAAAAAGCTGCGGCGACAGGTGACGGAGGAATTACAAAGCCAACTGTCTGCAAACCCGCACGACTACACCGAGGCGGGCAACGGGCTGAACGTGCGCTTCGGGCAGATCGGCGTTACGCTGTTTACCGACGACGATACGACGCCTTCGGCAGAGCAGATTTTTGGCGACGCCATTGCGCCGAACGACGTGGTTGCCGAAATACCCTACGAGCAACTTCGGCTGTCGGCAGAGGCATACTATAATATTCAGGGGCGCCCGCTGGTGGTAGTTATACGCAGCAACATAACGGAGCGGTATCCGCAACTGGAAAACGACCTGTTTGTGCCCTTTGACAGCAATTTGTACACCACGCTGCAAACCTTCGGCGTGACGGTGAACGGTCTGGAGGAAATTTTGCAGAACAAAGAAAGTCTGATGGAACAGCACGCCAAGGACAAACACCGCAAGATAATGTGACGAAACACTCACGAAAAAAACAACGTCAAACGCAGGGCGCAAAGCCTTGCGTTTTTTGTATGCGCACAAAAAATGCAAACGTCCGAAGATTTTCGTGACGTTTCGACATTTTTTTTATCTTGCGCTCTTGCCTCTGACCGCCCGCAGAGTGTAAAAACGCGACGTTGCGTCAACACTTTTGACAAGAGGTGACAGGCGATGAAAACGGTATCTTTTTTGCAAAAAAATCTGAAATGGAGCGCACACAAAAACTTTTTCGACAACTTGCTGGCGCCTGCCGTAGAGGAGAAAATACTCGTAAGGCAGCTGCAAGACCTTTCCGAAAGGTATTTTCCCCGCCGCAAATGCGTGGAAACGGCGTATACGGAGTTTTGCCTGAACAGGCTGTTTCTGAAAAAAGCAAGGACGCCGGAGCAGCTGTGGGTGACCGAACGTCTTGCGGGACAATGGGAAAAATTTTGCCTAATAAAGGAAAAGCTGCAAGGCGTGCTGCTGCCCGCCGACGAAAAAAGCACCCGCATAGAGCAGATAGCCGACGTCGTGTGCCGTTGCACCCAGTGCACCGACAAGGAGTTTGCCGATTTTTCCGCTTTCGATTTTGAAGAGAATGAAGACAAATACCTGCCCTTCGCAATGGCGCTTGCGGAGATAAACTTTTTTTGCGCCGCGGCGGAAAACATATTTGAAAACAGGCTGTTTGCGGCGGAAAAGCTTGCCAAAACCTTTGTTTCAAAACCGCTGAAAGCGCCCTTTATGCAGGGACAGCTGCGCCATTGCGGCTATTGCAACGGTACGCTTACGGCAAACGTGGACAGTCTGGGCAACAGCGCGGTGAAGTTCGGCGTCGCCATGCACACTTCGGTGGGTACGGAGATATATTGCGGAGGCAGAAACGTGTTCGACACGTTCTGCAAAAGCAGATTCGGCGAAAAAACGGCGGACTTTTTGTCGGAAACGCCGGATCTTGCCGTCAGAATGCAATATTTTTTGCAAAACAACTGCGAGGTGCGACGTTACGAGGTGACCAACAGGGGCAAAAAAAGAACTTTGACCTTTGACGTGACGCTGAAAAACACTTCTGCCATGACGGGGCAATACTTTGAAACGGAAGGGGCGCTGTGCCTCGCTTCGGAGGAATGTTACTGCGCCGTCGCCGTCGTGGAGGACGAGAGAAAAATAAAATGCCCCTTCGAGGAGGGCAGACTGTCCTTCAGGCGCACCGTCGCCTGCGGCGAAACGATTTGCTTTGCGGTAGTGACGGCGTATGCAAACATGCCTGACCTTGCGGAAAGCATACTTAAACTTGACCGTTACGGCGAAACGCGGTGTCCCGTGCTGTGCGACAGGGAAAACGCGCACGTTGTGCGGCTTGACGTGCCACAGCCTAATTGCAGCAGAGGCTGTCAGTCAAGGGCGCTTTGCGCAAAAGGAAAACTGCACTTCTGCTTTCAGCTGGGCGACAACGACGTTGCCACCTTTGCCGACGGCGAGGGCAACACGGCTACGCTTATACGCGGATTTGCCTTCGGCACGGGCGGGGAAAAGATTTACCGCATATGCGCCGGCAAAGCCGCAAATATCCAAGGTAACTTTTTGCTGGAAGACGGCGGCCTTACGCACAGTGGCAACGGCTACGTTTGCAGAATATCTCACGCTCACGGCAAAAATTACGAAATAACCTATTCGTCGCCGCAAAAAACGCTGTTTTATTTTCCGCTGGAAGAAAAAAGCAGAGTGAGTTACAAAGAGGGTAAATTTACCGTGGAAAGTCCTTCCCGAAAATTTTTCCTGCGCTTTGACGGCGTGGAAAGCTACACCACCAACGCCGTGGAATGCAACGAGCGGAGGCTGCGCACCAAGCTTTCGGGGAACATGCGCTGCGGCACCTGCCTTGCCGTATGTCTGCGCGCAGCCAAAAAGGTGACGGCGGAAATAACGTCGGCAGAGCAGACTCCCGCTCCGCAGCCCATGCTACGCGAAAGCCTTGTTTCCACCTACCTCAACTACCACAACAACAAAAACGTGTTTTGCATAAGCAACTTTCTGAAAAGGGCGGACAGCCTTTCGCTGGCGGCGATATGTTTTACCAACGCGCAATTTGTAGAAAAACTGCTGACAGAGGGAATACCCTGCTTCTTTTACGACAGCAACGGCGCAAAGACGGAGTACCGCGACAAAATGGCGTTTCCCCTTGCGGCGGTGTATCTGGCAAGCTTGGGACGTTGTAGCGAGCAATGGAAAAGCAAGGCGCAAAGCATACTGCTTAAAGACACTTTCGAGGGCAAAGCCCTGTGCATAAAGGCGCTGGCGCTGAAAAAGGCGGTGAAAATAAAGGGCTTTGACAAAATAGCCTGCCTGAGGGAATACGACAAGGCAAAGGAAAAGATACTCAAAGACAAGCTGCACTGCTATGCGCAGGCGATAGGAGCCATTCCCATGGCAAGCCCATCCAAACAGCGACTGAAAGACCTGTGCCGCACCTACGGCGTGCCGCAATGCTGGTACTACGTTTCCCAACTGGAAAACCTTTACGGAATGTCGCTGGCGGAGGGCGCGCTGAAATTTTCTCCCAGAGTGTCGCAGGACAACGTGCTGGAAAAGCTTGCGCTGTGGGTGGACGGCAAGCGTATAGACGCCTCCTTCACCAAAGCCAACGTACAGTCTATGACGCTGAACGGCAGGCAATACTTTGCGCCTTTCAGACCGCAAAGCCTGAAGGGGGAAGTGAATACGCTGGAAGTAAAATACTGAACACTTGCGGAATATACAAAACAAAATAAAGCGCAATGTACGCAAAAATTGCATGCGGTGCGCTTTTTTTGTTACGTTTTTACAAAATATGCACGGGGCTGGGCACCATCAGGTGAGGGACGTACCGCAGCAGCTCCTCTATCACCGAAAGGTGCGCCGAAAGCTGCTGAAAGTTTTGCTGTCGCGCGTACATCTGCGCCTCGGCAAACCGCAGGTTAAGCTCGTACACGTCGGAATGGGGCAGCAGCAGCTCGCTTGCTTCGCGCAATTTTTCCCAATTTTTTCGGAAAACGACAAACTCCTTTTCGGTAAGGGTGTGCGCCTCCGCCTTTTCCATGGCGCCAAGACATTGTTGATGCAGATTTCCGTAGCCATCGGAAAGCACAACCACCTCCACAATGCCGCACCCCAGCACCAACGCCAGCGCCACTATGCCGCAAACAATGCTCTTAGTCAAGCCGAGTCACCTCCACGTTTTTGAAATAGACGCCCCGCCGCTTTTTTTGCAGCGTCATTCTGTCGTTTTCGTCTATGGCAAGCAGCACCACGTTTTTAAGCCTCGTCTTTTCCGATGCCAGCAGTCTGTTGAGGCTGCCCTTGCTGAACTTGTGCTGCGCTATTTCCTGCTCGTTCCATTTGCCCTCCAATATCAGCGGCACGGGCAAGGTCTGCTGTTTGTCCTGCATTTTTTTGTTTGCCACCACCGTCATCTGCCCGTTTGTTTCCATAATGCCGTAGGACACCTCCTCCAGCGAAAAATACTGCGCCGTGCGCAGCGCTTGCAGCAGGTCGTTTACGTGCATGTTGAGGCTTTTCATGGCGGCGACGTCTATGCCGTCGGGATTTATCACCATGACAGGCTTGCCGTTGATGAAACTTTGCACCTTGGCGTTTTTGGACAGCAGCAAAATCAGCTGATGTATCACGAACATAGTGAGTATAGCCACTATGCCGAAGGTTATGGGGATGGATCTGTCCGCCATGGGTATGCACGCCAGCTCGGATATTACCAGCGTAATGACCAATTCGAAGGGTTCCATTTCCCCTATCTGCCGCTTGCCCATAAGGCGTATGGCAAACAGCAGCACGGCAAACAATATTATTGCCCGCAAAAAGATTATTATCATACCGCTATTTTGCGCAAGGGAAAGCATATTATGCAGACGAGCGGACTCGCCAATACAGCCGTCCACGGCGGGAGCCCGCGGGACGCGGAAATAAAATTACGCGCGCGACGGGAAAGACAAACTCCCGCCACGGGCAAAACGGCTCGGCTCGCAAATGAGCCATTGCACACACCCGACAAAAAGGGCAATGCGCCGACACTTTTTTTGGGAGTGCATTTACAAACAACGCCTTTTGCCCGTGACGCTTGGTAAGGACGGCAGGCTACGATCAAAAAATTTCGTCAAAAGGATATTCAAACGATTTACTTTACGCCCGAAAGGTACTATAATATTTTCAGCAAAGTTGACGGCTCGCGTCAAGTGTCACGCTTAGGAAAAAGCGTGAACGAAAGAACTCATCCGTTCTGCGGTGCGCCGTTTAGTCCGTTGCCATGGTCAAGAGGCGTTTCATATGCGCCGCGTTGCGCCACTTGTTTTCGGACTGCTTTTGCAAAACGCAAAAGGAGTTTTTTTTATGAACAAAACGTTGAAGCTTGCCTTTACGGCGCTGTTCACCGCCCTTGCTGTGGCGGCGAACATATTCACCATTCCCCTTACGCCCAATTTCAGCAAGGTAATTTCGCTGGCGATAATATTTTCCTTTCTGGCGGGTATATACCTCGGCGCGGTGCCTGCGCTTGCCGTAGGCTTTTTGGGAGATCTTATCGCGAATTTTATACACCCCTTCGGCGCATATAACTGGTTTGTGGCGCTTTCCTCTGCGCTTACGGGGGTGATCTGCGCGTTGGCGTTCAAGCTGCCGTGGCACAGGCTGTGGAAGCTTGCCCTTTCCTGCGCGATATGCTTTGTAGTGTGCACCTGCGCGCTGAACACCTTCGGTCTGTGGCTGCAAATTATCGTGGGTGTGGAAGCCGGCCCCGTGGGGCTGGTGCAGTTGATCACCATGGACAAAACGGGCATAGAAAAAAGCTTTTGGGTGTACCTTGCGGGACGCATTCCCGTGCAGCTGCTGAACTGGGCGGTAAACGCCGTGATTATTGCCACGCTGCTGCAAACAAAGGCTTTGGACAAACTGCTGGACAAAATAAAACTTAATGCGCAAAGCAAGGCGGAGCAAAAGCAAACGGCCGACGAAGAGAAATAATCTGACGCGCAAAATGTACACAAAAACAACATACGTATAGGAAAAATCCTGCCGCTAAACGCCTTGCGGCAGGATTTTTTCAAAGGGCACGTCGCCAAAAACCGCTGCCGCCCTGCGTGCCGCAGCCGCGTCGCCCGTGGTGAAATAGCGCACTTCTCCCTCTGCCCTTTGCGGGTGCAGGTCGGTGCGAGAGCACACTATTTTTCCCTTCCAACAGCGGCGGAAATACTTGATGAACAGCGGAAAATGCGTACATCCCAACACCAGCACGTCGGCGCCGCCGAAATTGGCGGACAGTATTTTTTGTACGCACCGCAACCGCTCGCTTTTCGGCGCGGCATTCTCTGCCAGAAAAACAAGCTCGCCGCCGTCGGCGCAATACGTGCTTACGCCGTTTTTTGCAAAGATATTACGGTATGCGCCGCTACGTATGGTGTTTCGGGTGGCTACCAGCGCAATCTTTTTGTTCTTTGTTGCCCCGCATGCCGCCTGCGCCGTGGGAGTGATTACTTCCGACACGCGGACAGATAACGCCTGCTCTGCCTCTTTGGCAAAAAGGGACGCCGTGTTGCATGCAAACAGCAGGTTCGTAGCGCCCAGCGTGACCAGCAGCTTTGCCATATCCACCACCCTCTCTTTCAATTTGCCCGCAGGCTTTGTGCCATAGGGACAAAACGCATGGTCGGCAAGGTAGATAAAATTGCTTTGAGGGTACCTTTTGCGCAGCTGCATAAGAATGGTAAGCCCGCCTACGCCGCTGTCCAATACGCCGGTCGTCAAGTTTTTCTCCGTATTGCATTGTATGCACCGAGCAAACGCTTGCGCACAAATTGCAAAACCTCGGCAGATTGTCGCATTTGCCAAACGCTTGCCTTTTGCTGCAATGCGAAAACGTCAAAGTTGAGCGCCGCAAATTGCGTTGTGAATGCTAAACGCTCTGTTTCCCCCTTGAAAACCTTTACCGTTGCAGAAAATTGTGCAAAATGCCCCGCAAACAGTTGCTAAAAACGGCGTTATGCAGTATAATATTTCTTGCGCTGACAAAGGCGCAGTCAATAAGCGACGGCGAAATACTTCGCTTGCGCTACGTGGCGTTCGCCAAGCACACCGCTTGGCTCGGCTGAGAGTCAGACGCGCTTTCGGAACATAAACTCTTTCCTTAACTTAATATGCGGATGTGGCGAAATTGGCAGACGCGCATGATTCAGGTTCATGTGGGAAACCATGCAGGTTCAAGTCCTGTCATCCGCACCACCTGAAACGTAAGTTGAACCGATAAAGTTTGACTTACGTTTTTTATATGGAAAAAGTCGAACAATAAAAGTAGTTCGACTTTCTTTTTATGGAGAAATAGTAACAAAAAAATGAATTTTAATTAAGTTTTTTTGTAAAGCAAATAATACGATTGGCTTCGGAAAAGCCGCTTGATAAATGAAATTTGAAACTTTCGACATTGTCTAACTGACAATCGCTTGCAAATTCTTTACAGCCTTTCAGCTTTGCCCATTTTTCACATTCTTTTAACAACTGTTTTGCATAGCCGCATTTTCTGAAATTCGGTTTGATATAGATACCTTCCAAATACCCGACAGGAGTAGTTTCTGTCCCTTCAACATATTCGTTTCTAATTTGACATTGTGCAAAACCAATAGGCAAAGCATCAACATATTGTAAAACGATATACGCTTTATTATAAGACAGTAATTCACTAAATTCTTTTATTAAATCATCTAAACTATGATTTGTCCATAATTCGTTTGCTAATTTTGCTACAATATTAACATCACTTATGTCTGCAATTTTAATGTTTTTCTTTTCCATACATATAATTATACCATAAACTAAAATATTTCGCAACTTATAACAGAGTCAAAGACTTTGGCACTGTGGCGGGTGCTTGAATAAACGAGCGGCTCGGCTACGCCTCGCCGTTCAAGCACACATCTGAATAACTCTTTAGCTTGCTAAAATGAAAGCGAGAGGAAAGCGAAGTTGCCCGCTAATCCGCTTGAGCAAGCTTTCGCTTTTTGCCTTCTCGCTATTTTCATTTGTATTGCAATGTCTATTAAGATATTGTATTTTCTCTACCTCCTTATTTGCCTTTTCGTTTGGCATTGTCGCGTAAGCCTCTCAAAAGTAAACGGTCGAAATATCCTTGTTTGGTATTCAATGTTTGTTGGATATTAAGCAAGGATTTTTCTTTATCCCGTTGACTTTTGGATATTGACTTCTATTGTTGTTTTTCATTTATCGTCTTATGCTCCTTTTCTGCCTGCCGAAAGGCAAATAGGCTTCGGAGGTGTAACTCAAAATGGAAATGTTGGTAACAAAGTTCTCGAAAGGAAAGTATCGTAACGAAGGCGAATTATTCACCGAACCTATCTCTGCCGAAAACGTTAAACTTATGGGCGAGATGATCGCTTTACAGGCGCTCCGCACCGTAAAGAAATTCGATATGCAAGTTGCAGACAGATTGTATATCGGTCTCATCAAAGATCTGCACCATATGAGCGAGATAGATTATATCGTATCGGACGGCTATGATGTGGCACAAACGGCTATCTGCTTTCTGTATCAGTACGCCGGCAGAAAGGCATCCGAGATTTGCGGTAAAGACAAACGCGGAAAGGAAATAACCATCAAACTCGCTTGCTATCGTGAAGTTGATCGGTTTATCGACAGCTTGCGCAACCGCTCCGACAGACACGGCGCAATCGAATACATAGATTTTACGGACTATAAAGCGCTGCCTATGGATCCCGTGAATTGCTTTGAACAAGAACAGACCGATTACAGCAAATACGATGAACTTGTAGGTGCGCTACAGTTATCCGCTTTGGAACTCGCCATTCTGAACTGCTACATGAACGGAATGAGACAAGCCGAAGTCTGCGCCGAACTCGGCATCGGCAGAGGAACTATCAATCACCGCAAAGCAAGTGTCCGCAGAAGATATTATTCGCTCTACAATAAGCCTTGATTCGTTACTAAACTTCACAACACAAACTAAAGACAGCCACTTTTTGAGCGGCTGCCTTTTATGTTTCACCTTTGAAACCCATGATACTTTTTATGAATATCGATTAACGTTACACAAATTTTAACGAATTATATTCTTGTTCCGCCTATCATGTATATTTTGTCCCCTGAATATTGTACGCGGTTTCCGCCTACCATATACAGGCGCCCGCCGGAAAACTCTATGCGGTCGTTTCCAACTCTA
>DVOC01000038.1 GCA_018713905.1 Candidatus Fimimonas merdipullorum | reverse complement strand
GCGTAGGCAAGGACATGCAGTTTTTCGGCGCGAGAGCAAACGTTGCCAAGTGTCTGCTTTACGCCATAAACGGCGGCAAGGACGAGCTGCTTTGCGACGAGGAGGGCAAGCCCTTGCAGGTGTCGCCGCCCATGCCGCAGATTACCGGTGACGGCGCGCTGGACTTCGAGCAGGTTAAGCAAAACTTCCGCTCCGTGCTGCAATGGCTGGCAAAGGTGTACGTCAACGCCCTAAACGTGATACACTACATGCACGACAGGTACGCCTACGAAGCCATTGAAATGGCTTTTCACGACAGCGACGTAAGACGGTTTTTCGCAACGGGCATTGCGGGGCTTTCCTGCGCGGCGGATTCCCTTTCGGCAATAAAATACGCCAAGGTTTTTCCCGTAAGGAAAAACGGCATTGTCGTAGACTTCGTGACGAAGGGAGATTTCCCTAAATACGGCAACAACGACGACAGAGTAGACGAAATTGCCGTGTGGATACTTAAAACCTTCTACGAGGAAATTTGCAAGCACAAGACGTACAGAAATTCCCTTCCCACAGCGTCGGTGCTGACGATAACCTCTAACGTGGTTTACGGCAAAAACACAGGCAACACCCCCGACGGGCGCAAGGTGGGCGAACCGCTGGCGCCGGGCGCCAACCCAATGCACGGCAGAGATTGCATGGGCGCACTGGCTTCGCTGGAATCGGTGGCAAAGCTGCCCTTCGACTATGCGCGCGACGGCATTTCCAACACCTTTTCGGTGACGCCCCATTCGCTTGGCGAAAGCGCCGTCGAAAAAGCGGACAACCTGATAAACATGCTGGACGGCTACATGCAGGGAGGCGGATACCATATGAACGTAAACGTGTTCAACCGCGAAACTCTTATCGACGCACAGCGTCACCCCGAAAAGTATCCGCAGCTAACGGTGCGCGTTTCCGGCTATGCGGTGAACTTCATAAAGCTTACCAAGGAACAGCAGGACGAAGTGATAAAACGCACCATTCACGAAAAAATGTAGTTACAGAGCCTTTGAGAAAACTCAAAGGCTTTTTCTGCGGCGAAAACGCCCCGCCGTATGCTTTCGTGACGGCGTGAGGTTTTTACAAAAAAGCCTGCGCGACGTTTTCGTCCTTTTGCACGAAAAAAGCAGGGCTTTGCGCCCGGCCTTTGCTCATTGCACAAAAAAACGCCCGCAAAAGCGGGCGCAAGCTTAGACGTCACAAAAAACAATATACGTTGTGAATTTTTAGTGCCAATAGCGTTGAATACCTTTGTCTTGCAGCAGGTGGGCAAAGCGCTCGAACAGCTTTGCGTTTTGCCTGACTTCGGCGGCAAGTACGCCCTCGTCCAGCATGAAGCACGCCAAGAGTCCCGCCACTTCGCCAACGTTCCACTCCACGGGGTGCAGCCTGAAACAGCCGTTTGTGAGGTGCGTCGTGCCGGCGTTTTTGCATGCCGGAAGCAGATTTTTCATTCTGACGGGCACCATTGCTCCGAGGGGTATGGTGAAGGGGCGGGTGGGAATATTGAAAAAGGTGTGGCTGCGCGTGGTGATATGCACGTCGATGGGATAGCTGCCCACGCCCACGCTGTCGTGAAAGCTTTTGCCTTCCAGTACGTCCTGCTCCGTCACCGTGCACTGCAGCGCGCGTATACGTCGGGATTCACGCACGTAGGGTGCCATAGACAAGCCGTTGTCGGTGCCGAGGTACTCGGTGGCAAGGCGAAAATAGCCGTAGCCCTTTCCGCCGTCGGCGCGGGGCGCCTCCGTTTGCAGCCAATAGACAAAGCCCAGCGTAAACAGCTTTGCCATTTCGTCATTTTCGGCGGCGTTATCGCAGCCAAACAGATTGCCCAAAAAGTAGTCGTTTTGCGGCCAGTTGACGAGGGTGACGTCATAGGGATGACTGCCGTCCACAAAGTTTTTTGCCGCCACTATCCTGCGGTACTTGAACAGCGGAAACAGCTCGTTGCCCTTTTCGTCCCTTTCCCCCTCGAACATGCCGAAGCGCTTTGCCCTGCCCGTTTGAGAATCGGGCCCGTACATAGAGTAGACGGGATAACAATCGTAGGGCATCTGCAATTTTTTGAACCTGTCGTACATATAGGGCTTGGGTATGACGAAATCGCCCCGTTTGCGGTTTTCGATACACGCCGTGTAGGTACAGGGCTGCAAGTCGGCGCAGTCCTGCACCGCCGCTGCGTCCCTTTCGCCCGTTGCGGAAGCGCTTTCCGCACCGACGGTAAACTCGGTACCGCTTTTTTCCAGCAGTTCGCCGGTATCGGTAGCGTCCAGAAACACCCTGCCGGAAAATTGCCGCCGCTGCCCCGCTATTTCGTAGGTGACGCTTGCAATTTCATCTCCCGCCACCTGCGCCGAAAGCAGTTTTGCCTGCGTGTACACCGCAAGCAATCCCTTTTGCACAAAGGGCTGCAACCTTTCCGACAAGATTTTTAACGCCAGCTTGGGCGGATGGGAAAGCAGACTGACCTCCGAATCGGCGGGGCAAAAGCTCTTTTGCGCCTTGACCTCGGCAGAAAAGCCTTCAAGGCTTGTGTAATAGTCCCGCACCGCTTGCCTGTAACTGCGATATGACGCCGTGCAGCCCTGAAATTCTATCTGTCTGTGTTCGTCCGGCGGCACCGCCTGCGAGGTAAGCTGTCCGCCCACCCACTGCGTTGCTTCCAGCAGCACGACCTTTTTGCCCATGCCGCACGCCGCCAAGGCTGCCGCCACTCCGCCAAGACTGCCGCCGCAAATGATAACGTCAGCGTCAAACATTGTTTTCCTCCTGCCAGTGCGCCCATGCGCCGTACAGCCCCGCGTCGTTGCCGAGAGAGGCTCTTATCACCCTGTAACCGATACCTGCCGTCACCTTGCCAAAGCAATCGCCCATCCAATCCGCCGCGCCGCCGCCTATTATGACGGCGTCGAAGGGGCACAGGGCGTTTATTTTTTTGAGCGCCGCGGCAAGATACTGCCTTATGCGCGCAAGGAATATTGCGTTCGCCGGCACGTCGCAGCAGTTTGTGTCAAACGCGCTGCCCTCTATGCCCAATTTTGCCGCATCGCGGTGCATTGCCCTGCCCGAAAGGTAGGTTTCCACACAGCCCAGCTTGCCGCAGGTACATTTTCGTCCGTTGCGTTTCAACGTGACGTGCCCGAAACGGGCAAAGTCGTTGCTTTGGTCGGCGCAAAGGCTGCCGTTTTTCCAATATGCGCCGCCCACGCCGGAACCCAGCGTAAGCATTGCCACCCGTTTATCCAATAGTTTTTTGCCCGCGCCGAAGTACATTTCCCCCAACAGCGCCGCATGGGCGTCGTTTATCACGGAAACGGGGAAAGCGTTTGCGAAAAAACGACGGAAGTCGAACCCCGTCATTCCCGGAAGGTTTTGCGTGGCAAAGGTGATTTTGCACGCCTTTTCGTCTACGGTGCCCGCCGTTGCTACGGCCAACCCCTCTGCCTTTTCGGGAATGAGGGCGACGGCGCGGTGCAGCGCCTGAGTTATCGCTTGCGCACCGCCGTCGGCGTTTGTGGGCACTTTGAGCGTTTTGCCCATTTTTCCGTTGTTTACGGGCGCAACCTTTATTTCCGTTGCGCCCAAGTCCATTGCTATTATCATCTTAGCCTTTTACGCTGCCTACCGTCACGCCCTTGGTGAAGAATTTAAGCACGAAGGGGTAGACTATCAATATGGGCAACATGCTTATTATTATCATTGCCGACTCTATGTTGGCTTTCTGAATGTTTTCAAACGTGGGGTTGAGCACGTCCGGATCGGACTGAATGTAGTTCAGAATGAACAGCGACAGCGGATACCACTTTTCCTCCGTGCCGAGGTAGATAAGGGCGCTGGTGTAGTTGTTCCAGAAGGTGACGGCGGTAAACAGACTGACGCTGGCTATGCAAGGCAAAGATACCGGCATAAGCACCTTGAACATTATCTGCAAATTGTTTGCGCCGTCTATTTTTGCCGACTCCTCCAATTCGGGAGGCAAGCCTTCGAGGTAGGACTTGATGAGAATCATGTTGTACACCTGCACTACCGACGGCAGAATGAGCGCCAGCGGCGAACGCGTCAGTCCCAAGGCGTTTACTACTATGAAGTTGGGCACCATGCCACCGCTGAATATCATCACTATGATGAAAAACACCATAAGCCCCTTCCTCAGGGGGAAATCGGGTTTAGAGAGGGCGTAGGCAGCCGAAAACATTACCAGCACCGACAGCGCCGTGCCGCACACCACCACAAGGAAGGAAACGCCCATCGCCCGCCAGAAGCCGACGTTTTTGAACACGGCAAGGAAATTGCCCCACGTGAAGCCCTTTGGCAGGAAGTTTATCTGATTGCCCGCCGTGGAAAGGGAGGTTGCCAGCACGTTCAGAAAGGGCAGCACGCACACGAGGGAAACTATCACCAGAATAGTGACGTTTATGGCGTTGAACAGCGGACTGTCCTTTATTTTTCTCTTTTTAAGCATAACTTTCTGTTTCATGGCCTCACCATATCCCCGTGCCCATTCTCTTTTTGGATATCCTGTTTGCGGAAATTATCAGCACCAGCGATATCACGCCGTTGACAAGCCCCACCGCCGTGGAAAGCCCGTAGTCGCGCGAGCCGGAGCCCAGCCCCAGACGGTAGACGTAGGTGCCGATTATCTCGCCCGTTTCCCGCGTTAAGGAATTGAGCATTGCGTACACCTGCTCGAAGCCCGCTTCCATAAGGTAGCCGATACGTATTATCAGCATTACCATTATGGTGGGCATTATTGCAGGAATGGTTATGTGCCATATCTGCTGCATTTTGGTGGCGCCGTCCATCTTTGCCGCCTCGTAGAGGGCGGGATCGATAGCCGTTATGGCGGCAATGTACACTATGGAGCTGTAACCTATCTCCTTCCAGCCGGAAAGTATCACCACCAGCCAGCGGAACCAGCCCGGCTCGCCCATATAGTAGATGGGTTCGCCGCCTAGCGCCGCAGCAAGGTTGTTGACGGGCCCGTACAACCCGAAAATGTTGTTGAAAATGCCCACTATCACCACCCACGACAAAAAGTGAGGCAAAAACACCAACCCCTGCACCAGCTTGGAAAAGTGCTTGTTGCGTATTTCCGACACCATTACCGCAAGTATTACGGGCAGGGGGAAAAGCAGCACTATCTTCATAACGGAGATGATAAGTGTGTTGCGCACGTAGCGCAGTATTTCCGGATCGGAAAACAGAATACGGAAGTTTTCCAACGTCCATTCCGAACGGTTGAGCGCCTCGAACACGGGATAACGCCCGAAGTTGGGATCGTCCTTGAAGGCTATCACCACGCCCGCCATGGGCAGATAGGAAAATATCAGCGCAAACACCACCGCCGGAATCACGAAGGGAATAAGGCTTCTGTGCCTTTTCAGACGGGAGGAAAAGGACGACCGTTTGGGTTTGAGCAATTTGGGAGCGCCACTCTTTGTTTTTGTAAGTTCAGCCATACGCTGCTCCTTTGGCTTTCGCCGCTGTATCTGTTGCGCCCTGCGTCACGTTTTTTTGCAAACGCAGGGCGTTTTTTGCGTCATTGCTTGTAGGAAGAATACCATTCGTTGATGGCTTTTGTCGCCTTGTCGCCGCCGTGCAGGGTGTTGAGGGAGTTGAGGTACTCCGCCATGTTGCCGGTGCCCTCCTTCATCATGATGTAAAACTGATCCTGCGCGTACTCCTCCATATAGGCGCGGTTGCTGTTGTAGTCCTCTATGGGCGGAGTGAAGTCGGCAAGGTTGTGTACTCCGACGTCGTCGGCGTCCTCCATAAGCGTGCTCCAAGCTCTGAAAAGCTCCGCCTGCTTTCTTACGCGCGCCATCCAATACTGGGTGTATTTGGTTTCGTTGCTGCCCGTAAGGTAGTAGCTGGCGTCGTCCTTTTCGTCAAAGGCGCCGGAAATGGGCAGATACCCCTGTTCGGGATTGTACGTCCAATGCACGTTTTCCTCCCCCAGCACTATCCTGCGGAAGTTGTGCTCCTCGTCGGTATCCTTTATTTTGGAGTTCATCCAGTCCAGCGCATAGCCGGCGCTGTCCGCCATGTAGTAGGGAATGCCGATAATATAAGTGTAGCCGCTGCTGCGGTACACCTTTTCTTGGTCGGAAGCGTCCTCCTTCAAGGCGCGCAGATAGTACAGGTAGTTGACCAATTCGCCGCTTGCATCCGAAGCGGGGATATATCCGTTAGACTGCATGCCGGTGACTATGGAGGTGACGCTCCACA
>DVOC01000037.1 GCA_018713905.1 Candidatus Fimimonas merdipullorum | reverse complement strand
AGGATCTTACCTCGGAGGATGATCTGCTGCCCTTCAAAAGATAATTTTGCCGCAGGCTTTGTGTGCGAAGCCCCCTGCCGACGGCAAAAATCATATGACTGCGACAATAGCTCGCGCCCCTTTGCAAGGCTTTGTGTAACAGGAAATACGCCGACGGCGCAAGCAGATATTTTAGCGGCAACGTATTACGCTTCTTGCAATAGTTTGTGTAATGAAAAAAACTTTGACAGTACAACCGATATATCGGCTGTAACAGATTATTTCCTTGCGGGAGTTTTAGAAAAAGAAACTACTCTGATAGTATAAAAAAGGCGTCCGCCAAGGGACGCTTTTTTACCAAGGCAAAAGCATAATTTTCCTCAAAAATATTTCTTTTGAGCCATTGAAAGGCGCTCTCGCCTTTGGTATAATAAGGGCGGAGGAGTTTATGAAAAAAATAAACCTTACCAAACTGCTGTTCACCGCCATAGACAAAGCCTTCTACATTCCGCAGAATCCCCGTCTGGTGGAGCGCAACCTCAAAAAGGTAAAGTGCATTGCCAATATCCCCTATTCCGAGCAGTACCCCGAAATGGCGCTGGATCTGTACTTTCTGCCCCGCAGCGGAAAGTACCCCGTCGTCATGGAAATACACGGCGGAGGCTTTTCGGCGGGGGACAAAAAATACCGCAGGTGCTTTTGCCGTTACGTGGCGCAGTACACGGGGGCAATGGTGGTAAACGTCAACTACGGCGTGGGCGAAAAGTACGCCTGTCCGCAGCCTATGCAACAGCTGGCGCAGGCGGTAAACTGGATAGCGCACAACGCCGACAAGTACGGCATGGATCTTTCCCGCTTTGTGGTGACGGGGGACAGCGCCGGAGCCTACTACTCCGCCTTTTTGTGCGTGCTGCAGGACAGCGAGTACCTTCAACGGCTGTTTGAAAGCGCTCTCGAAACGCGGTTTTCGGCGGCGGTGCTCAACTGCGGCATATACGACATGCACAAGGCGCTCAACAAAAAATCTCCGCTGATAAACGGCGTATGCCGAGAGTTTACAGGGCTTTCCACCGATGAGGTGGTGCACAGTCCCTACTTCGACGGGCTTTCCGTCAACCCCTTCGTTACGGAAAACTTTCCGCCTACGCTGCTGATATACTCCAAAACGGACGTTTTCTGCAAGGGGCAGGGGGAGGATCTGCACAACCTGCTGTGTCAAAAGGGAGTGGAGGTGCACGACGTGTGCGCCCGCTCCATTCTGGACAACCACGTTTACAGCCTTATGTGGATAACCAACATGGCAAGGCAGACCAACAAAAAAATACTTTGCTACCTGAACGAGCATTTTTACGGGCGGGAAACGGAAAATTGGCAGACCTTGCAGGATCCTTCCACCTGAGGCGCAGGGGATGGCGGCACGTCAACGTTCCTTTCCGTGCAAAATCGTGATACGAATTTTTTCTAAAAAAGCCGCTCCGTAACAGAGCGGCTAAAAACGTGCCTCAAACGCGGGCACGCCTCCTCTTTGGCGCTTTCATGCGCCGTGGGGATAATAGTCTATGCTCACGTCGGAAACCTTTACAAAGCCTCTGACTCTTACTTGCAGATAGCCTTCGAAATAGCCGTCGCCGTCGCTGTCCGTCAAAAAGGTGTAACCGTGCGTTTCGGGGACATCGTTGTAGCACACCGTGGTCACCTCTACGCTGTTTTCTCCGCCGACGACAATGCGCAGGGCATAGTACTTCCTCGTGCGGTGGCATATCACGGCGTTGATACCGTGGCAGTTTTCGTACTGCTCGGCGGATATTTCCGTCAGCGTTATTTCAGCGCGGTCAAATCCCTCTCTTGACAAAAACTCGTCGGCAAAAGTCCCATCTGTCAGGCGCGGAGTATAAACCCACGTCGTAAAAAATACGAATATAAAGGCTATCACTACGGCGGCAGCGGCGGACAGAACCAACAAAACTGTTTTCCATGGTGCAAAAACCTTTTTCATTATTGCTTCTCCAACAACGGCAGGTCGCCGTTTATAATGTAAATGCCTTCTTCTTCAAGGCGTAAAATAAGCTGTCCGTCCGTTTTGCCGTCGCCGTCTTGGTCAACGCGGCAAAAATACACGTTGTCATTTTCCTGCGACATCCCCTCGATATCCACGGGCTTCTCTTTGCCGTTTACGGTAACGGTAAGTTTTACCGCAAAATACCTTTTCAGTTGGCAGGTCAGCACGTTGGAATATTCGGCATTCAGAAACTGCTCCCGCGTAAGCTCCGTTATTTCCAGCCTGACGCCTTGTACGGGCACCCTTTCCTCAAAGGCTATAACCCCCTCTCCGCAGCAGTAAGTGCCTTCGGCAAAAACTCGCTGCACCTTTGGCTTCCGATAGACGGTGGCGGCAAATACGACTGCGGGAACAACAGCTACACATACTATAAGCGCAATTATGATACCCATCAGTATTTTTTGTTTTCTGACTGTCATTTTGACCCTCTATATTGCTCGTTCTGCGCCTTTTGCACTAATCTTCCGACGATATAAGTGCGGAGCGTGTTAGCGAGTAAATTTATCTTTTTTTACTATAATAACACGTCATAAACCTTTTTTGTCCCGTAATATTTCATGTTGCCTGTTTTTTTCGGCGCAAGAATTTGCATTTTCTTTTATTGCGATAACACAACGAGCGTCTTTTTGGCGACATCGCCCGCCGCGTTTTGCAAGGCACGGAGGAAGATGCGGTGTAAATTTATGCTCCGTTGCCGCAAGGCGTTTGCCGCAGCCGTCCTATTGCTGCGGAAGTGCAATGCAGTTTGACGTTTGCAAAGGCAAACAGCCGTTGCTTTAAATTGTGGGCGCAGCTTTTTTCGTCGCAAGCCTTTTGCGCTTTTTGCCGCAACTTATTGCGAAAGTTTTCCCCGCAATATTACCCGCCGAGTTTTTTTGAGCGTTTTGAAAGACACCGCAAAAATTTTTCAAAAAAATTGAGAAAAAAAGGTGTTTTCCGTTGACAACGTGGGCATATAGTGATATATTAGGAGCAGAAATTAGCAGTCGCCGTTGACGAGTGCTAACACTCCGACAAAAGATGTGACAGGAAGGTGCGTATGCTTTCGGACAGAAAGAAAACAATATTACGCGCGGTAGTGGAAGGCTACATCGACAAAGCCGCGCCCATAAGCAGCAACGCCGTTAAGCAAAGCTTTGCCGAAGCCTGTTCCTCCGCCACCATACGCAACGAGCTTTCCGCGTTGGAAAGCATGGGCTATCTCATTCAGCCGCACGTGTCGTCGGGACGTATTCCTTCGGAAAAGGCTTTTCGCTTTTACGTGGACGAACTGCGCGAGCTGCCCAACCTTTCCGCCGAAGATCTCGGCGTCATAAGGCGGTATCTGGACAGGCGTTTTGCCGACAAGGAAGATCTTCTTTCCGCCGTCATGCAGACCATTTCCGAGCTTACCGACTACACTTCGGTGGTGGTAAAATCGGATATGTCGGACAGCATAGTGGCGATACGGCTGGTGGATCTTCGCAACGGACAGGCGTTGGCTGTGGTGGTGACCGATTCCCGCGTGATGAAGGACGGCATTTTGGACGTCCCCGCGGAATTTGACGGCAAGGTGCTGGAAGCCGCCGAAAGGTGGCTAAACGAGCTGTTCGTGGGCAAACACGTTTCGGAATTTATAAATTTCGACTATCCCTACGCCCTTTCCAACGAGCAGTTCCGCAAATACGACGCCTTTTTCAAGCGCATAACGGACGTGCTTAAACGCGCCGCGCTGGAAAACGGCATGAGCGTAAAAACCTTCGGGGAAAACAAAATTTTCCGTCACACGGAATATGCCGATACGCAAAACGCCGAAAAGTTTTTGCAGCGGATGCAGTGCCGGCAGGAGATAGCGCAGCTGTTCACCGACGACGGCGGTCAAAACGGCTCCGTCACCATCAAAATAGGCGGTGCGGACAACGCTCCCGACGGTTGTTCGGTGGTTACCACAAGGGTATCGCTGGGCAGCAACGTCAGCGGTTCTATCGGCATCATAGGGCCCGTGCGCATGAACTACAAAAAGGTGCTGCGCGTGCTGGACGTCGTCAGCGGCATAATAAATAATCTGATGGGAGAATAGCGACAATGAGTAAAGAAAAAGCGTCCTGTGACGAAAAGCAAGCGCAGACTGCGCAGCAACAGACAGCGCAGCAACCGGAGCAGGCGACGCAGCAGGACAAAATAAAACGGCTGGAAGAGCAGATAGCGCAGCTTACGGAGGAAAAGGAAAAACTCTCCAAAACGGCGGCGCGGCTGCAAAGCTCGGCGGACAAGTCGGACACGTATCTCAACCAGCTGGTGGCAATGAAAAACGATTTTGAAAGCTACAAGCGTCGTATGCGCTTCAACGCCGAACAGGCAAAGGCGGAGGGAGTGCAGAGCGTGGCCCTTAAACTGATAGAGATCGCCGACACCTTCGAGATAGCGCAAAAGCACATAGCGGACAGCGAAACGCTGCACGCCTTCGAGATGGTGCACAAGCAGTTTACCGAAACGCTGCACGGCTTCGGAGTGCAGGAGATGGACGTAAAGGGCAAGGATTTCGATCATATGACAATGAACGCGCTTTCCCAAATGGATTGCGGAGAACAAAACAAAGGCAAAGTCGTGGAAGTTTACAAAAACGGTTACACGATGGGAGAAAAAGTACTTCGTTACGCCGAAGTTATAGTGGGTGCGTAAAATACAACTTAAAGGAGATTTATTATGGGAAAAATTATAGGTATTGACCTTGGTACTACAAACAGCTGCGTGGCGGTGCTGGAAGGCGGCGAGCCGGTAGTCATCACCAATGCGGAAGGCAACAGAACCACACCTTCGGTAGTGGGCTTCACCAAAGACGGCGAACGTCTTGTGGGACAGGTAGCAAAGCGTCAGGCGGTGGTAAACGCCGACAGGACGGTGCTTTCCATAAAGCGTGAAATGGGCTCCAACTACACGGTGGATATCGACGGCAAAAAGTATTCGCCGCAGGAAATTTCCGCCATCATACTTTCCAAGCTCAAAGCGGACGCAGAGGCGTATCTTGGCGAAAAGGTGACGCAGGCGGTAATAACCGTTCCCGCATACTTTTCCGACGCACAGCGTCAGGCAACCAAGGACGCAGGCAAAATCGCAGGGCTGGAAGTGCTGCGTATAATAAACGAGCCTACGGCGGCGGCGCTGGCATACGGCTTGGATAAGGGGGAAAACAAAAATCAGAAGATACTTATCTACGACTTGGGCGGCGGCACCTTCGACGTTTCCATTCTGGAAATAGGCGACGGCGTGTTCGAAGTGCTTGCCACCAACGGCAACAACCGTCTGGGCGGCGACGACATCGACAAGATAGTTATGGACTACCTCATTGCCGAGTTCAAGCGCGACACCGGCATAGACCTTTCCAACGACAAGCAGGCGCTGCAACGTCTTAAAGAGGCGGCGGAAAAGGCAAAGATAGAGCTTTCCTCCACCTTGAAGACCACCGTTTCGCTGCCCTTCATCACGGCGGACGCAACGGGCCCCAAGCACTTGGAAATTGAAATTACCCGCGCCAAATTCGAAAGCCTTATCGACGGAATAATCAAAAAGACCATAGAGCCCATGAAAAAGGCTATGGCGGACGCAGGCGTTACCAACAGCGACATCAACAGAGTAATTCTGGTGGGCGGTTCCACCCGTATTCCCGCAGTGGTGGAAGCCGTCAAGAATTTCAGCGGCAAAGAGCCTTACAAGGGAATCAACCCCGACGAATGCGTGGCTATAGGCGCGGCGATACAAGGCGGCGTGCTGGGCGGCGAAGTCAAAGACGTGCTGCTTCTGGACGTAACTCCGCTGTCGCTGGGCATAGAGGTGCTGGGCGGCGTAATGGCAAAGCTTATCGACCGCAACACTACCATTCCCACCAGCAAATCGCAGATATTCTCTACCGCTGCGGACAATCAGACCAGCGTGGACATTCACGTTTTGCAGGGCGAAAGAGAAATGGCTGCGGACAACAAGACGTTGGGACGCTTCCAGCTTACCGGCATTGCTCCCGCTCCCAGAGGCGTACCGCAGATAGAGGTCAAATTCGACATCGACGCCAACGGCATAGTGCACGTCACGGCAAAGGATCTGGGCACGCAAAAGGAACAGTCCGTGACCATCACTTCCTCCACCAACCTTTCCGAAGCGGATATCGACAAGGCTATCAAGGACGCCGAAAAGTACGCCGAGGAAGACAAAAAGCGTAAGGAAGCGGTAGAAGCCAGAAACGGTCTGGATCAGATGGTGCTTTCGCTGGAGCAGTTCCTGCGCGAAAGCGGCGACAAGCTGACTGCCGAGGACAAATCCAAGCTGGAAGAGGAAATCAAAAACGGCAAAGCCGTGCTGGACAAGAACGGCGCCACCACAGAAGAACTCAAAGCGGAAACGGATCGCATTGCGCAAAGCAGCGCCGCCATTTTCCAAAAGTTCTATCAGCAGGCGGGACAGCAGTCCGCGCAGCAGGCGGACGGCAGCGACGTCAAGTACGACGTGCACGACGACAACAAATAATCAAGACGACGGGAAGCCCTCCTTTTCAAGCGAGGGCTTCGCATTGTCTTTTCGAGGTAAACCATGGCGGTAAAAGATTACTACAAGATACTGGGAGTGGAAAAAAACGCTTCGCAGGAGGAAATAAAATCTGCCTATCGAAAGCTGGCAAAACAGTATCACCCCGACCTTCACCCCGGCGATAGCGCCGCGGCGGAAAAGTTCAAAGAGGTGAACGAGGCATACTCGGTGGTGGGCGACGCCGAAAAGCGCAAAAAGTACGACAGAGGCGAAATGGACGTGGAAGGGGGCTTCAATCCCTTTGGGGGAGGCGGCTTCACAGCTACGGGCTTCGACGACATTTTCGATATGTTCAGCGACGCATTCGGCTTCGGCGGCGGGCGCAGACGTTCGAGCGGCGCGGCTACGGCTGCGGGCAGCGATATCACCTACAACGTGGAACTCACCTTTATGGAGTCTGTTTTGGGGTGCAAAAAACCCATCAACTTCACCCGAGTGGAAAAGTGCCCCGTATGCGGCGGCAGCGGCGCCAAGGACGACGCTCACCTCAAAACGTGCGACAAATGCGGCGGCAGCGGTCAGGTGCGGTATTCCCGCTCGACGCTGTTCGGTCAGCAGATAACGATGGGCGTATGCGACAAATGCGGCGGCAGCGGCAAGATAGTGACGGAAAACTGCACCTCCTGCGGCGGCAAAGGTATCGTCAACAAAAACAAGGTGATAAACGTTTCCATTCCCGCCGGCGTGGAAAACGGCGCCGTGCTGCAACTGGCGGGTGAAGGCAACGCCGCAAGGGGCAAAGGGGGCAGAAACGGCAACCTGCTGCTTGTCATCACTGTCAGGCCCAGCAAGGTGTTCACGAGGGAAAACTACGACCTGCACGTCACCGTGCCCGTAAGCTTTTCCACCGCGGTGTGCGGCGGCGAAGTGGAGGTGCCCTCGCCCGACGGCGTGTTTCTGTACAAAATGCCGGAGGGCACGCAAAACGGCAGCGTGGTGCGCTTCCGCGGCAAAGGCATAAGGACGGCGCGGGGCATCACGGGCGATCTGTACGTCAAAATCAGCGTAGAGGTGCCCAAAAACGTCAGCCGCACGCAAAAAAAGCAGATAGCCGATTTCGAACAGGACTGCACTCTCAAAAACTATCCCGGCAAAAAGGAGTTTTTGGAGGAAGTTTCCAAGCTGTACAAGTAGGTAGTCAATGATAGTAAAACTTTCCCCTCCCCTCAAAGACTATATCTGGGCGGGAGGAAACCTTGCAAAGTATTGGAACAAACGGGGCTGCAACATAGCGGAAAGCTGGGAGCTTTCCTTCGTGGAGGGCAGCCAAAGCGTCGTGGATAGCGGCGAGTTTTGCGGCAAAAAGCTGTCGGAAGTGACTTCCCGTGCCGATTGGGGCAAAAACTGCGACCGATTCGACAGGTTTCCCCTGCTGGTAAAGCTTATAGACGCAGGCAGCGACCTGTCGGTGCAGGTGCACCCCGACGACGACTATGCGCTGGCTCACGAGGGGCAGTTTGGCAAAACGGAAATGTGGTATATTCTGGACGCGGCAGATGGCGCGGGGCTGTACCTTGGGCTTAACGCAACGCTCACGGCAGAGCAGTTCCGCCAAAGCGTGGCGGAGGGCAGCATAACAAACCGTCTTAATTTTCTGCCTGTAAAGGCGGGGGAAACCTACTTTGTGCCCGCAGGAACCCTGCACGCCATAGGAAAAGGCGTCACCCTTTTGGAAATTCAGCAGAACAGCACGCTGACCTATCGCGTGTACGACTACGGCAGGAGGGATAAGGACGGCCTTCGCCCCCTGCACGTGGAAAAGGCGGCTGCAACTGCAAGCCTGCAAAAGTACGTGGTGCCGGACGCTCGAAGAAAAAGCTTTCTGGGCGGCTGCAAATATTTTTCCGCCTATCGCTACCGTCGAGGCAAAAGATTTTTGTTGCACAGCTTTGCTTCCGTAACGGTAACAAAGGGCGCATTTGCGGTGGGCGACGTGCCGCTAGAAAGAGGCGAAACGGCGTTCGTTTCGGCGGAACAGCCCTTCTGCGTCAAGGGCAGCGGCGAATACGTCCTTGTCTGTGTAGAATAAAATGTATCGGAAAAACAAATACGTCCTTCGCTTTTGCGTACATACGCGGCGAAGGACGTTTTATTTTACGTACCAGTTGTCGTAAAAGTCGTACAACTTGCTTTTTATTTCCGCATCGGCAATTTTGTCTATGGGACGAAAAAACTCTTTTGATGCGGGCGACGGGGTGCGGAAGGTGTAGTCCTCGTCGTTTTTCAGGGGCGGTTCCTTTTCGTTGAGGTCGAACAAGCCTTTTGCGGCGGACATCACCGCAGGGTTGGTTATTACCGAAAGCACGTCGCCAATACCGCCGCCCTCTTTGCCGAGGTTCTCCACGCTTTTCAACAGGCTTTGCGTGTCGTCGCTGAGCATAGAGGTGTAGTCCTTGCGCCGCAGCATCTGCCAAAGCAGCAACAGCAACGCCAAAGTAGATAAATTCACGGCAAAATCTCCTTTCTGTAATCAATACATTATATGCCGGCATACAATTTATAGTAACCACAAAATAAAGGAGTTTTGCATGCAGTACGACAACGACGATCCTCGCAATATTTTTTACCACCGGCGCCGCCAATTTGAAAAGGAGCGGACAAAAGAGGAAAAGCAACCCTCCGACGGCGGAAGCAACGCGCAAGGCGAGGATTCCGACTATAAGCGCAGGGTAGAGCAGATGAAGCAGCTGGCGCAAAAATATCAGCGCGAGGGGGAAGGACAGCTGGTAAGGGACATTGTCAACAACGTCATCGAGCAAAAGGCGGCGGGCAAGCTTTCCAACGAACAGCTAAAAGCCTTTGCCTCCCGCGTTATGCCGCTACTCAACGCCGAACAGAAACAGCGGCTCCAAGCACTCTTGGAGCAGCTTTTGCGGCTGTAACAAGCAAGCGTCGGCAGGCTTGCCGCGCACAGGAAAAATTTCGGCGGCGCCATTCGTAAGTGCGGCGCGCCCGTATAGACGTGCAGGCAATCGCCGCGTATAGAGCGACGCTTTGCGGCGAGATTTTTTAATTCAATAATACACGGTTCGCCGACAAAAAAGGCTTTCCCCAAAAAAACAAAGGAAAGTCTTTTTTGCTGCGCAGCAGTTGTAGCGGACACAAAAAAACGATACGTATGCACTTTTTTGCGACGTTTGACGTCAGAAGGAATGCGGATATTTGGCAATTTGCTCTACTGCGTTAAGAAAATCGAAGCATTGCGCCCGTGTGGTCACGCAGGAAACGGACGCCCTCACCGCGCCGCCGTCGAAGGTGCCGAGGCAGCGGTGCATAAGGGGCGCGCAGTGCAATCCCCCGCGCACCGTTATCGAAAATTGCCGTTGCAACGCCTCCGTCACCTCGGCGCTGTCCATGCCCTCCACGTTGAAGCAGGTTATGCCGCTTTGGTTGAAGGACGAATAGGTTTTTACGTGCGGAATATTTTTCACCTGCTGCAAAAGCGTCTGCATTTCCGTCATGACGGCGGCGTGTTTCTCTCTGTTTTGCAGCCACCAGTCTATGCCGGCGCTCATTGCCATTATGGCGGGCATGGGCAGAGTGCCCGCCTCCAGCCCGTCGGGCAGGGTGTCGGGCTGATAGGGCAGGCTGCTTTCCGTGCCGGTGCCGCCGAAGGTGACGGGGCGGGGCGTCACTCTGTCGTTGAATATAAGCGCTCCCGCCCCCTGTATGCCGTGCAGTCCTTTGTGACCGCCTATCGCCGCCATATCCACGCATTCCCTTTGCATATCCAGCGGAAAATATCCCGCCGACTGCGCGCAGTCCGTCAGCAGCAGGGCGTTTCTTTGCCGCACCAGTCTGCCCACCTCGCCCACGTCCTGCCGAGTCCCCGTCACGTTGCTTGCGTGCGAAAGGCAAACCAGCCACGTGTCCTTTTTCCACAGCCTGTCTATCTGTTCCGCCGTTATTTTTCCTTCCTCGGGGCGGGCGACGGAAAGGCTGATAAACCCCTTTTTCTGCAACTGCATCACGGGGCGCAGCACGGAATTGTGCTCCGTGGCGGACACAATGACGTGCCCCCGTCTGGCGTTGCCCATCACGGCAAGGTTGAGGGCGGCTGTGCACCCCGCCGTAAACACCACGCGGTTTTCATCGCCGTTGTGGTACAACAGGCTAAGCTTGCGCCGTGTTTCCAGCAGTTTCTGTTGCAGATACAGCGCCTTGGGGCTCGTTCCCCTGTTGGCGTTCACGCTGTAATTTTTTATGCAGTCCGTCACGGCGTCCAGCACGACGTCAGGCTTGTATTCGGTGGTGGCGGCATTGTCCAGATAAATCATATTTTCCTCACTTTTTTCCCGTTGCGGTAATAGTATATTGTACGGGCAAATTTTTTCCGTATACCTGCCGCAAGGCGACTTTATGCGTGCCTTCGCCAAAACCCGCAATGTCGGCAATGCGGCGCGTTGAAAAAACGCCCGCGCACGGCGGCTGTACATAAGGAGGTATTTATGGAATACGCAATAGCCGTCTATTTGTCCCGCAACGTCACCATGCAGGCGTACAACGCCCTTATACGCCGCGGCGTCAACGTCGTCATAGTTTCCACACCCAAGTTTGCCGGCGCGGGGTGCGGTCTGTCCCTTAAAATGTCGGCGGAAAGCGCTCGGCAGTATAGGAATTTGTTGAGCGGCGGCGAAAGTTTTGCGGGAATCTTCCTCGTTCGGCGCACGGCGCGCGGAAGCGTGGCAATAAAGATATAAAAAATTGAAAAATGACTTGAAAAGTGAAGAAATATGCTTTATAATATTATCGTATAAGGCAGGCAAAAGATGACGGACACAATGCAGATACTGGACAGACTGGCAAAAGATTTTCCTTCCCCCAAAAGCGAATTGCACTTTGAAAACGCATTTCAGCTGCTGGTGGCGGTGATTTTGTCGGCGCAATGCACGGACAAACGGGTAAATCTGATAACTCCCGCTCTTTTTGCCTGCGCTCCCGACGCAAAAAGCATGGCGGCAATGCCGGTGGAAAGGTTGGAGCAGCTTATCCACTCCTGCGGCTTTTACCACAGCAAGGCAAGGTATCTCAAAGAAATGTCGCAGGACTTGCTGGACAGGTTCGGCGGGCAGGTGCCTGACAGCATAGAGCGACTGCGCACCCTTGCCGGCGTGGGCAGAAAAACGGCTAACGTGGTGTACGCCGTGGCCTTCGGCGGACAAGCCATCGCCGTGGATACCCACGTATTCAGAGTTTCCAACAGGCTGGGCATAGTCGACGCCAAAAACGTGCTGGACACGGAAAAACAGCTTATGCAGGCAATTCCGCAGCATATGTGGGCGGACAGTCATCACTATCTGCTGCTGCACGGGCGTTACGTTTGCAAGGCGCAGCGACCGCTGTGTAACAGGTGTTCGGTCAGGGATCTGTGCAAGACCTACGCGGAGAATGATCATGAGTGATATTGCTTTTCAGACGGGGCGGTGTCTGCAATGCGCAAAGCCGCAATGCGTAAAGGGCTGTCCCGTAGGGTACGATATACCCAAATTTCTGCGTGAGGCAAAAAACGGGGATTTCTCCGCCGCGGCAGATACGGTGGGGCACCTTTTCGGTGAAGTGTGCGGGGCGATATGCCCCGAAAGCGGTTGCAGGGCGCATTGCGTTCTGCACGGACAGGGGGGAGTGGATATTCCCTCTGTGGAGAGGGAAGTGTTTTCCCGTCTGCCCTTGCGCCTTTGCGTAAAGGACGGGGCGCTTAATGGCGTTTCCGTGGCGGTAGTGGGCGGCGGCGTAAGCGGACTTACCTTTGCAGGCAAATGCTATTGCCGCGGCGCCGACGTCACCGTGTACGAAAGGGACGTTTTGCTGCGCACGCTGCGCACGCTGCCGTATTTTCGGTTGCCTCGCGTCGCCGTGGACAAAATTTGCGCCGCCTATACCGACAGCGGGATTAAATTTGTAAAAAAGGACGTTACCAAGGAGGAGTTGGAGGCATTGCGCCGCTCCTTCGACGTGGTGTATCTTGCCGTAGGGGCGCAGATAAGCGGCGCTTTGCACGCGCAGGGCGAGCAGCTTGTGACGTCCGCCGACGAGTTTCTGCGGGGCGACGCCTTTGGTGGAACGATAGTCATAGGGGGCGGCAACACCGCCATGGACTGCGCCCGTCTTAACGTTGCCAACGGCGGCAAAAGCATTGTGGCGTACCGCCGCACGAGGGCGGATATGCCGGCGTTCCCCAAGGAAATACTGTGCGCCGAAAGGGAGGGCGTGAGGTTTTTGTACAACCTTGCTCCTATTGCCGTGACTAAGGGGGACAGGCTGTGCGTCACCTTTGCAAAAACCCTTTCCGAGGGCAGGGGCAGGCTTGTGCTGACGGAGGATACCGTCACGCTGCATTGCGACTGCGTAGTGTCGGCGGCGGGCAGAAGGTTGGACGAAAGGCTGTATCCGCGCGACAAGGCGGCGGCGCTTGTCGGCGGCGGCGCGGATGGCAATTTGTACTGCGGCGGCGACGCTGCGGGGCGTACGCTGGCTGCGCAGGCGGTAGGGGACGCCATCGCGGCGTTTAAGGCGGTAATGCAAAAATTTTCGAGGTAGTATGTTTATAGACAAGGTAAAAATTTTCATCAAATCCGGCAACGGCGGCAACGGCTCCGCCAGCCTTCATACGGAAAAGTACGTTCCTAACGGCGGCCCCGACGGGGGCGACGGGGGAAAGGGGGGCGACGTGGTGTTTGTCGCCACCTCGTCGGAAAACACCCTCAACGCCTTTCACTTTCAAAAGCATTTCCGCGCCGGCAACGGCGAAAACGGCGGCAAGAAAAACTGCTACGGCAAAAACGGCGCCGACGTGGAAATAAAAGTGCCGGTGGGCACCGTCATCAAAACCGTCGGCGGCGAAACGGTGGCGGATATGTACTACGACGGTCAGCGGGAAATAGTCATGAAAGGGGGCAGAGGGGGCAGAGGCAACAAGCACTTTGCAACTCCCCGCAGACGTTCCCCCTCCTTTGCCGAACACGGCGTAAAGACGGAGGAAAAGGAAATAGTGCTGGAGCTGAAAACCATTGCCGACGTAGGCTTGGTGGGCTTCCCCAACGTGGGCAAAAGCACGCTGCTTTCCGTAATATCCTCGGCAAAGCCCAAAATAGCCAACTATCACTTTACCACCCTTTCTCCCAATTTGGGAGTGGTGTCCGCATACGACAAAACCTTCGTCGTGGCGGATATTCCCGGGCTGATAGAGGGGGCAAGTCAGGGCGCGGGGCTGGGGCACAGCTTTTTGCGGCACGTGGAGCGCACTCGGCTGCTGGTGCACGTATTGGACATCTCCGGCAGCGAAAACAGAGATCCGTTGCAGGACTTTGAACTTATCAATAACGAGATATTCAGCTACGACGAGGCGTTGAGGCGGCTGCCCATGATAGTTGTCGCCAACAAAATGGACATGCCCGACGCCGATAAAAACCTTGAAAGATTCACTAAAAAGTACGGCGGCGACTACGAAATAGTGCCCATGACCACCATAATCCACGAGGGAGTGGCGCAGCTGATAAAGCTTGTCGCCGACAAATTGGAAACGCTGCCTCCCGCACAACCGCTGGAATTTGAAAAATTTTCGTTAGACGACGAGGAAAAGGACGACTTTGCCGTGGAAAAACTGGATGACGACGTGTTCGAGGTGACGGGCGGTCTGGTAAAAATTTTGGCGCGCAAGGTAAATATGGACGACTACGACAGCTTCGGGTACTTTCAGCGCGTGCTGAAAGAACGGGGCGTTATCGACGCTCTGCGCCGCAGCGGCGCGCATGACGGATGCACCGTCATTATGGGCGAAATAGAATTTGATTTTGTGGACTGACGACTATGATTACGACAAAGCAAAGAAGTAAACTCAGAGCAATGGCAAACTCTCTCCGTCCCTGCGTGACGGTGGGCAAGGGTGCGCTTACCCAAAGCGTCGTAAAGGAAATAGAAACGGCGCTGTACCACCGCGAGCTGGTAAAGGTGGCAGCCCTCAAAAGCTGCGAAACGTCTGCGCGGGAAATGTGCGACGAGGTGTGCCGTTATCTCAACTGCCAGCCCGTTTCCTGCGTGGGAAACAGGTTTGTGGTGTACAAGTTCAGCGACAAAGAGGGTATCGAGCATATCGTTCTGGACTGAACGCGTCCTTAGTCTGCGCGTTTTGCCGCAGTCTGCCAAGGGAACGGGCATAAAGATGCAAAGTGCCGCGGGCAAGAGCCTTCCCGTCCTTGTCGCTCATCTGCCAAGAAAAACGGAATAAAGAGGCAAAAGCGCCTCTAAAATAAAAATCAAATCCAAATCGTTTCAGGAGGTATTGCATGAAACAAAAAGAGTGCATTGCAATGATTCTTGCGGGCGGTCAGGGCAGTCGTTTGGGAATACTCACCAAACGGCTGGCAAAGCCTGCCGTACAGTTTGGCGGAAAGTACCGCATAATAGACTTTCCCCTTACCAACTGCGCCCAATCGGGCATAGATACGGTGGGCATACTCACCCAGTACAAGCCGCTGGAATTGAACACTTACATAGGCAACGGTCAGGCGTGGGACTTGGACGTGGCTGACGGCGGCGTGTACATTCTGCCCCCCTACATGAAGGAAACGGCGGGCGAGTGGTACAAGGGCACGGCAAACGCAATATACCAGAACATCGAGTTTATCGACAAGTTCAACCCCTCGCACGTACTCGTTCTTTCCGGCGACCACATCTACAAGATGAACTATGCCAAAATGCTTGCCTACCACAAAAAACAGGAAGCGGACGTGACTATTGCCATGATACCGGTAGATCCGTCGGAGGCGTCCCGTTTCGGCATATTGTCCTGCGACGAGGAAGGCAGAATAGTTTCCTTCGAGGAAAAGCCCAAGGTGCCCAAAAGCAACACCGCCTCTATGGGAATATACATTTTCCGCTGGGACGTGCTGCGCAGGGAGCTTATTGCGGACGAAAAGGACAAGTCCAGCGACAACGACTTCGGCAAAAATATCATTCCCAAAATGCTCAGAAGCGGGCAGCGGCTGTACGGCTACAAGTTCGAGGGGTATTGGAAGGACGTAGGCACGGTGGCAAGCCTGTGGCAGGCAAACATGGATCTGCTTGACTCCGACAGCCTCAATATCACCGACGAATCGTGGCAGATACTTTCCCAGTCGGCGCTTATGGCGCCTCACTTCATCGCCGCTCACGCCAAGGTGCAAAACAGCCTTATAACGGAAGGTTGCTACGTGGACGGCGACGTCAGGCATTGCATAATTTTCGACGGCGTGACGGTGGGCAAGGGCGCGCAGGTGGTGGACAGCGTGGTGCTGTCCGGCGCAAAGATAATGAAGGGCGCACGCGTGGTAAAAACCATAGTGGGCGAAAACGCCGTTGTGGGCGAAAACGTTTCGGTGGGCGAAAAGGGCACCGACGAGTACCTTTCCAAATACTGCACCGACGGGGTTTCTCTTATAGGAGCGGGAGTGACGGTAAACAAAGACGTGTCTCCCAACAGTATGATAACGGGAGGAAAAGATGATGATTGACACTATGGGCGTTATTCTGACGGCGACGGACAACGGAGAAATGGGCGAGCTTACCCGCGTGCGCAGCGTGGCAGCCATACCCTTTGCGGGCAGATACCGTCTTATCGACTTCGTACTGTCCAACATGGTCAACGGCGGCATAGTAAACGTAGGCGTCGTCACCGACTACAACTACCAATCTCTGATGGATCACTTGGGCAGCGGCAAGCCTTGGGGGCTGGCGCGTAAAAAATACGGGCTTAAATTCCTTCCCCCCTTCGACAACACCCGCGTAGACGCCGACGAAAGGCTGTCTATGCTTACGGGAATTTTGCATTACCTCAAACGCTCTCCGCAAAAGTACGTGGTGGTGGCAGACTGCAACAACGTGTGCAACATGCCTTTCGACAAGGTGGTGGAATACCACAAGGAGCGGGGCGCGGAGCTTACCGTGGTGTACACCGAAAGCAACGAGGGGGACAGGTTTATTTCCGTAGACGACCAAGGCAACGTCATCGGCGTGACGGACAAGGTCAAGGGCAAAAAGGCAAACCGCACGGTGGGGTACTACGTGTTTACCAAGGATATTCTGGTAAACGTGCTGGAACGCTGTCAGCTGCACGGCAAAAAAGATTTCTACCGCGACGTTCTGGGCAGCTATCTCAACCGCAGCAAGGTGGCGGGCTACCGTTTCGACGGATATCTGCGCACCATCGTGGACACCGACAGCTACTACGAAATAAGCATGGATCTTATGGATACCGAGGTAAGAAAAACGCTGTTTTTCGGGGAAGACAGGATACTTACCAAAGTAAAGGACAAGTGCCCCACAAGGTATCTGTTTAACGCCGACGTACAAAACAGTATGATAGCCGACGGCTGCGAGATAGACGGTACCGTCAAAAACAGCATACTGTTCCGCGGGGTGCGCGTGGCAAAGGGCGCCGTTGTGGAAAACAGCATAGTAATGCAGGACACCGTCATCTCCGAAAACGTGCGGCTTAGCTGCTGCATAATAGACAAAGACTGCGTGATACTCAACAATCGCGAGCTGGTCGGTCAGCCCGACTTCCCCGTGGTGGTGGGCAAGCGCAGAAGAATATAAGGGGGTAGGTATGAATATTTTCTATTTTTCCGCAGAGGTAGAGCCGTTTGCCAAAAGCGGCGGGCTGGGCGACGTTATGGGCGCTTTGCCCAAGGCTGTAGCGGCGGAAGGGCACAACGTGTACGTCGTCATGCCCTATTATTGCGACGTCATCAAAAAGGAATACAAAACCAAACTGACCTACGAAGGGTACTTCTATACCGACGTAAACTGGCGTCATCAGTACGTGGGAGTGCTTTCCTTAAAGCAGGAGGGCGTCACCTACTACTTTTTGGATAACGAATTTTATTTCCACGGCCCCATGTACTGCTTTGCCGACAACGAACGCTTTGCCTATTTTGCCAAAGCGTCGCTGGACTTGGTGTGCTGGCTCAACGTCAAGGCGGACATTCTGCATTGCAACGACTGGTCTACGGGGCTGATACCCGTGCTGCGCCACGCCTTCTATCAGGACGCGCCGCAGCTGGCAAGATCCAAGGTGGTGTACACCATACATAATCTGCGCTATCAGGGCTGGATGAGCGTGGAGCAGGCGCTGGATCTTACGGGACTTTCCGACTGGTACTTCACGTGGGACAGGCTGCTGGAAAACGGCAGCGCCAACGTGATGAAGGGCGCCATAGTGTTTTCCAACACGGTGACTACCGTTTCCCCCTCCTATGCGTGGGAGATAACGCAAAGCAGGTACAGCGAAGGGCTGGGGGAGGTCATCAACAAATATCGCTACAAGACCATAGGCATTCTCAACGGCGTGGACTATTCCGTCTACGATCCGGCGCAGGACAAGCTTATTCTTGCCAACTACAACGGACGCAACCCCAAGCAGGGCAAGGAAACCAACAAGACGGCGTTGCAGCTGGAGCTCAATCTGCCGATAAATGCGGAAAAAGCCATGATAGGCGTCATCTCCCGTCTGGTGGATCAAAAGGGATTGGACATTCTGGCGCAGGCTGCGGAGGAAATTTTGCAGCAGGACGTGCAGATGGTCATTCTCGGCACGGGGGACAGCCGCTACGAGGAAATGATGAGGGAGCTTGCCCGCCGCCATCCCGACAAGGTGTCGGCAAATATCTACTTCGACAACACCCTCGCCCACAAGATATACGCCGCCTGCGACTTTATGCTCGTGCCCAGCGTGTTCGAGCCGTGCGGACTTACGCAGCTTATCGCGCTTAAATACGGCGCGGTGCCGGTAGTAAGGGAAACGGGCGGGCTCAAAGACACCGTTTTGAGCTACAACGAGCAGACGCAGGAGGGCAACGGCTTCAGCTTTGCCGAATGTAACGCTCACGATTTGGCTTTCACCGTGCGCAGAGCGCTGGGGTTCTACCACACTCAAAAGGGCGTGTACCGCACCATTCAGCGCAGGGGCATGAAGCAGGATTTCAGCTGGGCGGAAAGCAGCCGCAAGTATCTCAACGTGTATCAGAATCTGCTGGACTGAACACGCCAAGCAACGCCGCGGGCAAAAAGGCTTTGCCGTGGCAAAAGGTATAATATTCGTTACGAAAGGGGCAAAAAAATTGCCCCTTTTTGAGGAGCGGAAGGTGAAAATAATTGTGTTTTCCGATTTGCACGGCGACGCCTGCGGAGCAAGGCTTGCCGCGCGCATAAGCCGTGCCGAGCATGCCGACAAAACGGTGGTGTGCGGGGATATTTTCGGCGGAGCAAGCTACAAAGAGGTGGCGGAGGCTCTAAGCGAGGTTTCCGGTGTGCAGTATTTTTTGCGCGGCAACAACGATTACGGTTGCTACGACGCCTTTTTGAGCAGTCCTGCCGAGGACTACGCTATTATGTACCACTTCGGGCGCACGCTGTTTTTCACTCACGGTCACCGCTACAACGCCTTTGCCCTGCCGTCCTTCTTGAAGGAAGGGGACGCAATAGTGTACGGGCACACCCACGTCACGCGGCTGACGGTGCAAAACGGCTTGTTCGCGCTCAACGTCGGCTCCCTTTGCCGTCCCCGCGACGGCGTAGCGGCGTATATGCTGCTGGACGAAAAAGGCGCCCGTGCCGTAGATTTGCAGGGGCGCACTATAAGCTTTCTGCCGTGGCAAAACTGACTGCCGAAGAAAAAAACAACGGCGTGCGCCGACGTCGTCCGTTTTCCGACGGACGCGGCACGCCGTTTTATATTTCCCTTTTGCAATGCGCAGTCGGTGGCGCCTGATATTATACGGTTACGTAAAGCAAGCCTTCGTGGAAGACGGGCAATTCTTTTTTTATTTTGCCGTCCGTAAATTGTGCCGCGCCGCCAATGGCGTCGCCGCGGCAGAGGGAGTTGACGTACAGCGTATTTTCGCAGCACAGCCTTGCCTGCGCTGCGTATTGCAGCCTGCCCTCTTTTTTCCATTCCGCTTTTGTCCAGCACACGTACACCGGCCAAAAAAGTATATCTTCGCCAAGGGCAAATTTTTCGGGGTATTCCCACACGTCGCCGCATAGCGCGATCACGCATTTTTTGCTCTTGTATTCAAACGCTTTTACGACGCAGCCTTCTTTGTAGTGTTCGTCCGTTTGGGAGCACTCTTTCCGGCCTTTTGAAATGCGACGATAGTTATTTATTACCTTGCCGCCGGAAATCAGCGCGCAGGAGGAATAGATACTTTCGTCTGCAAGTTCGTTATATCCAAACAAAACGTCGATACCCAAGTCTGCCGTCCATGCGCTTATTTGAACAAATTCCTGCGAAGAAACGGTCAGCGCCCTGTTTTTATCCACTTCATACCGCGACAA
>DVOC01000036.1 GCA_018713905.1 Candidatus Fimimonas merdipullorum | reverse complement strand
GCAAAGATATAGCAAAGGACAGGAGGTAACGATGAATATCAATCCGTTTGAAGAAAAACCGCTTAAAACAAGCGAAGACTACTACAACTGGAGGGAGCTGGCTTTGCGCCCCTACAACAAATTCGACGTGGATCCCTACACCAGAGTGAGGATCATTCTTGCCTGCGGCGCGGAATACGAGGCGGTGTGGTTTTCCCACCAATTCCACCGTCACGAGGCGGACAACGACGTGCGCCGCGAGCTTGCCAATTTGCGCCGCAAGGAACAGCAACAGCAAAAACGGCTGGCTTCCTTAAAACCCATAGGGGAAGGCATTTTGGAACACACCATAGGCTACGAGCAGCTTGCCGTAGACCTTACCGCCATTTTCGCTCAAAGGGAAAAGGACGCATACGTCAGACAGGCGATGGACTTCGCGCTTTTGGAGGACTTCGACCACCTGTACCGATACGCCGATCTGCTGGAAATGGACAAAGGGATAATTGCGGAAAAGCTTTTGGGAGGCTACACCGAACTTATGCCGGGGCGCCCCACCATTGCCGAGCACCGCTTCCCCGCCGACGAAGTGAAACGGCACGTCAACTTTGCCAAGGCGGACAGCCTGACCAAGCTTGACCTTAACATTCTTACCGCCGCCGAACAGCAGACTATGAACTACTATATGAATCAGGCAAACTTCTACCAGAACAAGCTGGGCAGACAGCTTTTTACGGAAATAGGCATGATAGAGGAACAGCACGTGACACTGTACGGCGGGCTGAAAGACGTAAGCTGCACGTGGACGGAAGAACTGCTTATGCACGAATACACCGAATGTTATTTGTACTATTCGCTGTGGCAGGACGAAACGGACAGGCAAGTAAAACGGGTGTGGGAACGCCACTTCAACGACGAGCTTTGCCACCTGCACAAGGCGGCGGAGCTGCTGCAAAAGCAGGAAGGCAAGCATTGGCAGCAGGTGATACCCAAAGGGGAATTTCCGCAGTTGCTCAAATTCAGCCCCAACGTGGAATACATCCGCGGTGTGCTGAAAAACACCGTCAACGTCACTTCGGTAGAGGAAGATTACGGCGAAGTAGGTTCTCTGCCCAAAGACAGCAGATTTTTCCTTTACCAATCGCAGGTAAACGTCAAGGACAGCGAGGTGGCAAGCCACGGAGTTATTGCAAAGTATATTGCCGACAACGGCACCGACTACCGCTATCAGACGAAGGAGCATCCTGTGCCCGCGCTGCGGGACAGAACCAAGGACAACACTTCCGTGGGCAGAATGGCGTAACGGTCGGGCGCACTGCCGCAGCCTTACGGGCAAAAAGCCCTTTGAGCTTGCCCCTATTGCCATTTTGCCACCGACCGCAGTTCCGCTCTCGGCGCAGGCGCTCTCGATCCCCCGTGAGGCACACAAAAGACGTCTGCGACAGTAAAGCCTGTGCGCATTCATAATGCCGCAGGCACAAAAATACGCCCTCCGCGCAGGAGGGCGTTTTGCTTTTGCCTATACTTTTTTGGGCATATCCTTGTAGATGTCCACCAGATTAAGCAGCACTTCCGCCGCTTTATGCATATCCTCGACTGGGATATACTCGTATCTGCCGTGGAAATTGTAGCCGCCCGTAAACAGATTGGGACAGGGCAGCCCCTCGTAGGAAAGGCGTGCGCCGTCGGTGCCGCCGCGTATGGGGCACACCACGGGAGTTACCCCCGCCCTCTCCATGGCTTTTTTGGCGTTTTCCACAAGGTGGAAATGAGGCAGTATCTTTTCCTTCATGTTATAGTAGCTGTCCTTTATCTCGGCGATAACGGTGCCCTCGCCGTATTTGGCGTTGAGAAACTGCACCGCCTGCCCGAACAGCCGTTTTTTGTCTTCAAACTTTTGCCTGTCGTGGTCGCGTATGATATAGTCGGCTTCCGCGCCGTCACATTCGCCGCGCATGCTGTCCAAGTGGAAAAAGCCCTCGTACCCTTGGGTGTACATTGGGTTTTGCTGCTGCGGCAGCAGTCCTTGCAATTCCATAAGCACCAAGTTGGCGTTGACCATGACGTCCTTTGCCGAGCCGGGGTGAACGCTTTTGCCCCGCACCTTGACTTTTACGCCGGCGGCATTGAAGTTTTCGTACTCCAATTCGCCCACACCGCCGCCGTCCACCGTGTAGGCGCCGTCTGCGCCAAAGCGTCTGACGTCGAAAAAGTCGGTGCCTCTGCCCACCTCTTCGTCGGGAGTGAAGGCGATTTTTATTTCGCCGTGCTTTATGTCGGGATTGCTCACGAGCGTCTGCGCAAGGTGCATTATCTCCGCCACCCCCGCCTTGTCGTCCGCCCCCAGAAGGGTGCTGCCGTCGGAGGAAACTATGGTTTTGCCCTTGTGCGCCGAAAGACTTGGAAACTCCTCGGGAGAAAGCCTGCCCCCTGCGGGCAGTACGATGTCGCCGCCGTCGTAGTTTGCCGTAATAACGGGCTTTACGTCGGCTCCGCTCACCGCGGGCGAGGTGTCCACGTGGGCGATGAAGCCCAAGACGTATTGCGACTTTACGTTTGCCGGAATAGTGGCATATACGTAGCCGTAGTCGTCCGTTTCGGCATGCACGCCCATTTCGTTAAGCTGACGGCACAGCAGGGACAGCAGATTTTTCTGCTTTTCGCTGCTGGGGTACTGCGTGACGTCCGCCACCGACTGAGTGTCTATTTTGACGTATTGTAAAAATCTTTCCAAAAGCTGCATAACACACTTCCTTACTGAAATTTTTCTCCCCGTTCCTCGTCCAGATAGGTTGCCATTACGTCGGCAATGTGAAGGTAGACGGCAAGCTTATACTTGTCGTACGCCTCCGACACGGAATAGCTGCCCCCTTTGACGCGCTGGTCGAAGCCGCCCATATGCCAATTTATGCTTATGGCTTCCTCCGCCGTGAGGCGCATGTACTGCGACACGATAAATACGGATTTCTCGCCGTGCCCGTAGGGGAAACGCTCCTCCACCTTGTAGAAGGGCTTTTTTACCCAGCCGTCCTTTTCCTTTACGTTGCGGTAGTCCACCACGTAGGTGTTGACCTTGCACACGTCGTGCAGCAGCCCCACTATCGCCAACGTTTCGTCGGAATACACCTCGGCGTAGCCGTCGCCCAGATCCGCCTTTACGAGGGAAAGCAGCCGTTCGTAGACGTTGACGGAGTGGGTGCACAAGCCCCCTTCCTGCGCCATATGGAAGCGTCCCGACGCGGGCGCGGTGAAAAAGTCGCTGTTTTCCAGATAGGCGAACAGCTTGTCGCTGCCTTCGCGATTGACGTATTTAGTGTAAATTTCCGCAAATCTGTTTTTTGCCATGATGACGTCCATAAGTTCACTCCTTGCCCGTAAGGGCGCGTATCCACACCTGCCCGTCGAAGCGCACGTTTGCAGGGCTGGTGCTGGGCATTTTGAAGACGGGAAGGCTGCCTCCGTACGCTTTGACGACAAGCTTATACGCCAATGCGCCGTTGCAAAGTATTTTTTGCAGCGGACACCCATTAAGCAGCGACAAATCCACAAGACTGACGTTGCGCAGACTGCTGTCGAGCGAGCCTTTTGCCGTGCAGCTTTGCACTATGTCCCACAGCGCAATGCCGTTTGCGAGGCACAGGCTTATTTTGTCCTCTTTTGTCCGGATACTGCCCCCGAAAGCCTGCTGCATTACGTGCCAGAACCTGTTTCGATTGTTGCCGTAGTAAAATTCCGTCCGGCGGGATTTTACGCTTGGGAAGCTGCCCAAAACAAGTATCCTGCTGTTTTCGTCGAAAACGGGGGCAAAGCCTTGCAATATCATATAGCCATTATACACCATTATCCCTTATTTAGCAACACACTTTATCCGAACGCTTTGCGGCAAGCAAAAAAACCGCGCGTTATAAAAAACGCCCTGCTCCCGCCGCGGCATTATGCCTGCTGAGCCACCTGTTGCCGACAACAAACAAAAGAAAAAAAACGGCTGTCGCGACCTTGAAAAAAAGCGCAGCCTCCCATACGGAGGCTGCGCCGCAGTTGCGTGTGCCGTTGTTTAAAGGTCGCCGAGAGTTTTGTGCCCGCGCGCCTGAAAACACCGCTATGCGTCGGCTTTGACCTTGCGAGAAAAGTAGCCGTATTTTTTGTTGTTGCAAATAAACATTGCCACCATGAGCACCAGCGACAGCGCCTCCGCCACGGCGGTGGATATCCATATGCCGTCCAGCCCAAAAAACAGCGGAAGCACGTATATGCAGAGTATCTGAAATACCAGCGTGCGCGAAAAGGAGAGCACCGCCGACACCAGCCCGTTGTTCAGCGCCGTGAAGAACGCCGAGCCGAACATATTGAACCCCGCCAGCAAAAAGCATATGCTGTACAGATACATTCCGTGCTGCGTCATGTCGCACAGCTCGGCATTGCCGCTTACGAACAGCAGCGCCAGCGGGCGCGCCAACGCAAAGCACAGTCCCGTCATCACCAACGAGGTGACGCCTATTATTCTGAAAGATTTGCCAAGCAAACTTTGCAGCTCGGCACGGTTTTGCGCGCCGTAGTTGTAGCCCACCACGGGAGTTACCGCAAGGCAGTAGCCTATGAATATAGCCACGAAGACAAACTGCACGTACAGCATTATGCCGTAGGCGTCCACGCCCTCGTCCCCCACAAGCTTCAACAGCTGCTTGTTGTACAGCATGGAAACTACCGACGCGGCAATGTTGCCCACCAGCTCCGACGAGCCGTTGGTGCAGGTTTTGAGTATCACCCTGCCGTACCAACGGAACTTTACGTAGCGCAGCAGACTGCCGTTTTTGCAGGCGAAATATATCACCGGCGCAATGCCGCCCACGCATTGGCTTGCCGCCGTGGCGATTGCCGCGCCCTTCAAGCCCACCTTGAACACGGCAACGAGCAAGGCGTCCAGCACTACGTTTGCAAGCCCGCTTGCAATGGTAAACACAAAGCCCAGACGGGGCTTCTGCGCCGTGGAAAAGAAGCTTTGAAACATATTTTGCAGCATAAAGCAGGGCAGAGCGCACAAAATTATCGTGCCGTACTCCACGCACAGCGGCATTACCTGTTCGCTTGTGCCCGTCCACTGCATTACGGGGCGCAACAGCAAAATACCCGCCACGGCAAGCACTACGCCGCTGCCGGCGGTGACGACTGTGATAAGCGTAAAGTATTGGTTGGCAAGCTGATTTTTGCTCTCTCCCAAGGTTTTGGACACTATCGCCGCGCCGCCCGCGCCGAACATAAAACCTACCGCGCCCAAAATCATGATGTAGGGAAAGACAAGGTTTACCGCCGTAAATGCGTCCTGCCCCACAAAATTGGACACAAAAATACCGTCCACTATGGAATAGACGGATACGCATATCATCATGAGCGCCGGCGCAAGCGCAAAGCGCAGCAATTTGCGATAAGTAAAATTCTCCGAAAGGTGTATCATACCTCAGGTATCTTACTGTAAAACGCCAAAAAAGTCAAACGGCGTAAAGCAAATATGCCAAGTTCTTTTGAAGTTCTGAACTCCGAACCTTTGAAAGGACAGGTCACAAGCGCCGCACGCCACGGCAGTTTTTACGTCGCCGCCCTTGCAGGCGCCGGTATAGACAAACGCCGCGACAACGGTACGTCGTGCAAAGCGCTTGGCAGCGCAACGCTATCGGGGAAAATCATCAAAAAACGCTTGACGCACCCGTCGGCAGGGCTTTCGCTGCCCGCAGTAAAGCGGCAGTCGCCCCTTTTTAAGACGCCGCAAGCAGTAACCCGTTTGCCGAATACCGTGCGGGCAAACGTTCGCTACGCATGGCAAAAGGGCGCCGTCAAAAGCCGTGTAACACTTTTCGCCGCAAAACCATATTGTGAAGTAGACTTTACAGCGAGAGAAAGCAAAGTCAAAGGGAGGTGAAAGGATGTTCAACGGTATGTTTAACGACGGCGGCTACAACGAAAACGGCGGCTGCCTTGGCGGCTGCAACTGCACGTGGATACTTCTGCTTGTGCTGTTTTTGTGCTGCTGCGGCGGCAAGATCAAAAACTTCAACCTTACGGTAAACCCCACTTGCCTGCTGCTTATGGTGGCAATGCTGGTGTGCTGCGGCGGTATTTCCGTAGGAAACGGCAAATAATCGGACTTGTACATAACCAAAGAAAAAACGGACTGCTTCGGCAGCCCGTTTGTTTTTGAGATTATTTTGCCCGTCTGACGCAGAGGGCGTTTGCCGCAAAGCCGCTGCAAATTGCAAGCACGTCTACGACGCTTTTAGCCCCTTTTTGACGGAAAATTTAAGGCATTGTGTTACAAAAAACGCAATACGTATTGCATTTTTTTGCCCATTACTTACACCAACAGGCTGAGGGCGACAAGCAACATTCCGGGGAAATACAGCAGCGAATTGACGGAGTCTACCCATTTGTTGCGAAACTTGAACAGATACAGTCCAAGGCAGACGTCGCTGGCATAGTACATAAAGCAGCCCAGTCCGAACAGCAGCGCCGCACCGCCGCCACCCAAAAGAGTAAGTCCCAGCGCACCGCACGCCGACACCAGCACGGTGTAGACGTTGAGGTACCACACATATCTGCCGAAGGAATAAACCTTGGCTTTCTGACAGATGGCGTTGGCAACCACCGACAGCACGAAGACCACCGCCGACCACCACGTCCAGCCGTATTGCAGCACGGAATACACCGACAGCGTAAGGCTTGCCGCGCTGAAAGCCAACACTCCCGCAATAAAGCAACGCCTGTCGTCCATAAAAATAAGCAGCACGTCCCCCGCAGCGGCAAAAAGCAAGCCCACGGCAAGCAGAATATGCAGTCCGCCGCCCTTCTGCACGCAGCCGACGACTGCCGCCGCCACGAACGCCGCGGAAGTGACGGTTTTTACCAATCCCCGCTTGCGAGGCGACATATTGAGCAGCTTCATGGCGATCAGCGTTACCGTCAGCGCCGCAAATATGCAAATGTACACTATCTGCCAAGTCATCAGATTTCTCCCGTAACGACAGTATAACCAAATAATATTGAAATTACAATAGGAATTTTTTCACGGAAGGGGCGCGCGCCTTTCAGGAAAGCTTTTTCACACCCCTGCGCCGCCTGCTCTGCCCCAACTGCAACAAAATCGTTGCGTGCGACTTGTAACTTAAAGGGCAATTTTGACGGGCGAGGAGTTGCGGCTTTGGCGAAGCGTCGGCGCTCGCGTATTCGTTTGACACGCCACAAACGCAGACGGCTTCGGGCGCATGTCCGCACCCGTCGCCCGCAACTATCTGAAAGTAAACTCCAAAAAAGCGCACTTATCCTGCAACCGTCCAAGTCCCGCCAAAGATATCCGCAAGCACCGTCCGCCTAATCGTTGCAAACTGCCGCCGCTCGGCTCTCGCAATATACGTTTAGTCCATCGGTCAGCGTGCCTCATAGACAAGTCGGCTGCACGCGCCCGCACCGCCGTCAAAACGTGTCTGCAACGCAAGGGGCAAAAATGGTAAAAGTCCTTTCGTCCGTTGACAAAAAAGGAAAAAATGCGTATAATATAATTAACAGAATAAAGAAAGGAAATGTGGGAGAAATCCCTTGTCCATTCGCCTTTTTTGATTGAACGACAGACTAATATTTTAGTTTGTCGGTTTTTGTTTATTATGGTGAAAACGCATTCTGCACAACATAATATAGCGTTAGCAATGCTGTCTGTGACGGCGCTTGTTTGGGGCGCCGGCTTTTTGCTGAGCGATTTGCTGCTGCAAAACGGTTTTGCCGACGCTCCGTTTACGCTGAATGCGTTACGCTTTGCCATTGCCGCCATATTGCTTGCGCTGGTCTTCTGCACCAAGGTGCACTTCAACAGGCAGACGCTATTGTACGGCTCGGTGGGCGGCGTGCTGCTGTTCGGCGGATTTGCCCTTCAGCTTTTGGGACTGAAATACACCACCCCCGCCGCATGCGGCTTTTTCACCGCTTCGTATACGTTGTTCGTGCCCTTTTTGGTGTGGATACTGTTCAAAAAACGCCCGACGTTTATGACCATGGCGGGAGTAATATTGGCGCTGGCGGGGCTGCTGATACTCAACACCAACTCTTCCTCCCTCACGGCGGACAGGGAAACGCTGCTGGGCAACATGATAACGCTGGGCGGCTCGCTGTTTTTCGCAATGCAGATAATATGGGTGGAAAGAGCTATGGGCAAGGGATGCACCGATTCCGTTTCCCTCACCTTTATTCAGGTGGCTGTGTGCGCCGTCACCTTTGCGCTGGCTTCGCTGATATTCGAAGGGGCGGGATACGCCTCGCTGCAAATAAACTTTGCAAACTGCTGGTGGCAGATAGCCATAATGTCCGTCGTAGGCACGGCGTTCGCCTACTTTGCGCAGACCTATGCGCAAAGCAAGCTTTCCCCCACGGAAACGTCGGTGCTTATAGGGTGCGAGTCGCCTGTGGGCGCAATACTTTCCGTATCGCTGGGGCTGGAACCGCTTACTTGGCAGATATGCGTCGGCGGCGCACTGGTGCTTGTCGCCGTGGTGCTTATAGAGATTTTGCCCACCGTCATCAACAAAAAGACGGCGCACGGCGTAGGGGAACAGTCGCCCTCGCAGCAGGAAGACTTGCCCCAATCTGCGGAAGAGGAACGTCGGACAAACAAAAAGCAAAGTGTGTAAACATACCGTATAATTTTATTGCAGGCGGCGGAGAGCCGCCTTTTTTGTGTGCGAAGGCACCTTCCATGCCGCCTGTGCCGGCGACGACGAAACAACGCGGAACAGGCACACAATTTTGAAGCAGGCGGCAGCGGGAATTAAAAAATTTCAGTGGATATCCCAAATATTGACAGAAATGATATAGACTTCTTTTCTGATATATCAGAGCAGGGAGAAGC
>DVOC01000035.1 GCA_018713905.1 Candidatus Fimimonas merdipullorum | reverse complement strand
TCGGCGGCGTGTTGTCCGACAGGGTAGGCAAGCGCAAGGTGTTTATATCGTGGGGGTACATAATCTGGGGTTTGGTGACGGCAAGCTTCGCCTTCTTCGGCGACGAACACTACACCGACGAGCACCTTGTGGCGATAGTGGTGATATTCGTAATAATGGACTGCGTTATGACGGTGTTCGGTTCTATGTCCAACGACGCGGCGTTTTCCTCGTGGGTTACAGACGTCACCGATATCACCAACCGCGGCTTTGTGGACGTTATACTTTCCATAATGCCCGTAGCCGCCCTCATGATAATTTTCGTCGGTTTCGACGGCTTGACGCAAAACGGACAATGGACGCTGTTTTTCATAATTCTCGGCGGCATGACGGCGTTGTCCGGCGTGCTGGGACTGTTTTTGCTTAAAGACAGCCCCGCGTTGAAGCCGGACAAGTCGGGCAGATACTTGCAGGAAGTGGCGTACGGCTTTACGCCAAAAAACGTAAAACAGCACAAAATGATATATATCTGCCTTGTGGGTATGATGTTTTCCGGCTTGGCAATGCAGTTCTGGCAGCCGTACATGATAATGATGTTGCAATACACTCTCGGCTTCGGCGCAAACTTCGTCATTCCGTTGGCGGCGGTCATTCTGCTTTCGGCGGCGATGGCTGTGGCGGGCGGCAAGCTTATGGACAAGTACGGCAAGGAAAAGTTTTTCTGGCCGGTAGCGGCGGCGGGCGTAGTGGGAGGAATAATGGTGTTCCTTATAAAATACGTAAACGGCAACGCCGCGGCAACCTATGTGCTGTTCATAGTGGGAGGCACCTTGATAGAGTCCGCCTCTCTGTTGGCGGCAGGGCTGTTCAACGCCACCGCGCGCGACTACACCCCCAAGGATAAGGCGGGCTGCTTTCAGGGTATAAGAATAGTAATTTACGTCACTTTGCCCATGGTGATAGCCAGCATTTTCTGCCCTCTCATCATCAACGCCTTCGGGCCGGAGGTGCTGCAGTTCGGCGTGTCGCCGGGCGCGGGATATCCCGTAATAAACGAAGGCATAGGCTACAACGTGGGGGACAAAGTATACCCCTTCGAGCTGTTTTTGTTCTCCGCCCTGTCTGCGCTGCTTATGTTTGTTCCCACCTATTTCGTGTACAAAAAGAACAAGCAGTTCCGTCTGGAAAAACTGCGCGAGCTTAACGTGGTGGCGCAGTCGGAGGACGGGCACGCAGACGATCAGCCTTCAGACGGCGAACAGGCGGCTGCGCAGTAACCGAAACTTAAACTAAACACACAAAAGTACAAACGCCGCAAAACGCGGCGTTTGTTTTTGCTGACAAAAAAACAGTTGTCGCATTTTGCACGTTGGCTTTTGAACGGAAACGTTTCAAGGCATTTTGATACGTACGGAATAAAATTTGCGCCAAGTTGCCGACAATACGAGGCGCACTGCGGCATACGCCTTGCCGTTTGCTTGCATATACCTTCAAAAAGTTGTAAAATATATCTGCAAGGAGAATCATCATGACAGATTGCAATCACGATTGTGAAAGTTGTTCGGCAAACTGCGGCGAAAGAAGCGCCCCCGCCAAGGCGCAGCTGCGCAGCGGTTCGTCGGTAAAAAAGGTTATCGCCGTAGTAAGCGGCAAGGGCGGCGTGGGAAAGTCGCTCGTCACGGCAATGCTTACCTGCGCCGTGCGCAAAAAGGGCTACAACACCGCCATACTTGACGCCGACGTAACGGGGCCGTCGGTGCCGCAGATGTTCGGACTGCACGACGGCGCTACAGCCGACGGCGAGGCGCTCTATCCCGCCCTGTCCAAGGGCGGCACGCAGGTCATGTCCCTCAACCTGCTGCTGGAAGAGGAAAGCCAGCCGGTGGTGTGGCGCGGCCCCGTCATTGCGGGAGCGGTGACGCAGTTCTGGACGGACGTGGTGTGGAAAGACGTAGACTTTATGTTTGTGGATATGCCTCCCGGAACGGGGGACGTGCCTCTGACGGTGTTTCAGTCCTTGCCGGTAGACGGCATAGTGGTGGTAACTTCGCCGCAGGAGCTGGTGGATATGATAGTGGGCAAAGCGGTAAAAATGGCGCAGCTTATGAAGGTGCCCGTTTTGGGCATAGTGGAAAACTATTCCTACTTCCGCTGTCCCGACTGCGGCGCCATTCACAAGATATACGGCGAAAGCCACGTAGACAAGCTTGCCGCCCAAGCGGGCGTAGACACGGTGTGCAAGCTGCCCGTTTCGCAGCAGTTTGCCCGTCTTTGCGACGCAGGCAGGGCAGAGGACATAGACGTTTCGCTGTTGCAACCGCTTGCAGACAAGATCTGCCTGCTGTAACGCGCAAAATATCCGACGACGACCGTCGGATTTTTTTGTGGTCAAAAACCGCATACGTATGCGGTTTTTTGTTGCAAAATGGCTTTGCGCGGGCGCATTAACTTTCGCCGCACAAACGTAAAATACGCAGGCAGTTTTGAACGTCCTTTACGTTGCGTAACAGGCGCAGCACTTCTTTGCGCCGCCGCAAAAAGTCCGCGCGTGCCGCTTTGCGGAGTTGGTTTTTTGTATTCAAAAAGTCTTCCGCCGCCAGCACGACCTTTCTTTCAAACAGTTGTTTGTCTTTTCGGTAAAAATTTAGGTGCGCCCGCGAAAGGGCGTACAATTCCTCTTTGCGAAAAACGTCGAGTTCGGAAAGCAAGTCGGCGTAATTCGTTATTCTTTTTGCGTACTGCTCGGCGCTGTACGGCGGCTGCATTTTTTGCTCAAACGCCTGCTTTGCCGCACAGGAAGCTTCACGGTAAACGTCCTTCGCATTTTCCAGCCTGTCGGCAAGCTGCCTTAGCGCCGCAGCCATCGCCGCATTGAAAAAGGTTCCGCTACGGTAGGGCGAGCAGTTTGCACCCGGCAGGCGAAATTCCAGCCTGTCCCCAACAACGGCAAGGGCGGCGGTGCGGTCTCGGCATTTGGGATATTGTTTCCATACGATATCTTCGCCTAACTTTCCTTCCTTCAAAAATCGTTGCAAACCTTCTTCGCGCAAAGGCGTTATACCTCGGCAGGGCGCTTCCATCTCTCCCAGCCGCAGGTCGTTGGCAAAACTTGCTCCGCCAAAGCACAGCAAATCGGCGTATTGCGCCGCCATCGCCGCCGCCGCGATAAACACCGCCCGCACAGCCTGCTGTCGCGCATCGCTCGTTTTGCCCAGCAGGTTTCTTTCCGTTTGCAGCGACCAGTTGTTGTGCTTGCCGCTGCCGCAGTCGTTTATATACGGCTTTTCGGAAAAATCGCATTGCCCCAAAACCTCTTGCAAAACCTGATTTGCCGTCACGTTGGCGTCGCACGCCTCCGGCATAAGCATGGGCTGCAACACCAGCTCGTACTGACTTTTGCCTCCTTCGCAGTGCTGCGACTGTACGGCAATGCCCATTTCCGCCAGTTTTTGCTCCGTCAGCCGCCACAGCGCCGCAATTTCCCCCTCCGGCCTTTTGCAGTAGTGCCGACCGTCACAGGCTTTTTTTTGCAGATAGTATTCCTGCTCGAAGCCCGCAATGCAGGTGACTTGGGCGTTTTCCCCCAAAATTGACAAAATTCTCTCCGCCTGCTTTTTTACGGCAACACAGCTGCGCAGCAGAAAGGTGCGCTCGTCCACGGCAAAGCCTTCCGTCTCCGCCACCGACGGCAACACCAGACAGCCGTCCTTCACAAAAGGTAACGCGCCCTGCCATTTTACCTCGACAAAGGCATGCGTAACGTCGCAAAGCCCACCCGTAGGCAGCGACGCGCCGTCCAGCTCCCCTCGGCAGATATCCGTTTTGAGCGCAGGCAAACCCTCCTTTATCTCAAACAGACATTCCCGCTTGCCCGCCGTTTCGCCGTCCCACGCCGCAATACGCCTGCAAAAGCAGGTGACGCCCATATCCGCCGCCCATTTTGCCGCTCCCTGCGCCAGCCGCAAAAGACATTTCGGCGCGCGAAACTGTCTGCGGGCAAGGCACACTTCCCGTACGTCCTCGTCGGAGAGGTAAAATTGCATATTTTTGCAGTCGAATGCGTTTACGCCGAAGTTGTTCATAAAAAACCTTGGTACAAGGTATGCCCGTTTTTTTGGGATTGTTAAATTTTTTCCGACGCAGAGCTTTTGCGCAAGAGAGGCTAAACAAAAAACGCAACGCAGACTGCGCCGTCGCCCGACGCTTTGAGATAAAAGTTGTCAACCAAGAGCAACGTCTTGCCGAACTTTCACCGTACAACGCTTTGCCGAGTTTTCACGGTACAACGCTTTGCCGAGTTTTCACGGTGCAACGCTCAAACAAATTTGCACCGCGCAAATTTTACGGCAAGTAATTTTGTGCGCGATCCTTTGACTGCATATGGGCATAAACTCGTTTTCGCGGTCGTTGCCAAGAGGGTATAATTCGTCCGTAAAACGACGCCTCCCGCAAGTTTTTGTCGGAAAACATATTCTGCAGCCACGTTTTGCCACAGATTTGTATGAACTTCTTCTTTTTATGGGTGTTGCACTTAATAGTATAATTCACACCGCATAAAAAAACGGCTCGGTTCCGAGCCGTTTGGCAATTGCTTATTGCAGATAGTTTTCCCGAAGTTTTTCTTCTTCCTTTTCGGTAACTCCGCAGGCGCGCAAAAACTGCCTCGTGCCGCCGAACAGCCTTTCCGCCTCGTCGAAAAATCCCTGCAAAAAGGCTTCCTCTACCGAAAGCATTTTGTCCACTCTGTAGAGGTCCTCTTCCGAAACGAAATCTTTCACCTTGCCCAAAACGGCAAGCTTGTTTTCCCTCGACTGCGCGTTGGTAAGCATATAGTCTTCAAAAATCCTTTCCCTGTCCGCTCCAAGGCAAAACAGCAGCAGCGCCGTACAGGTGCCCACCCTGTCTTTGCCGGCGGTGCAGTGCCACAGCGTCGCCCCCTCTACGGGCTCCGTCAGAAGTTTAAGGAATTTGCCGTAGGCGTCGCGGCTGAAACTGTCGGTGACAAACTTTTTGTACAGCAGTTCCATATGCAGCGAAAAGGTTTCGCCCCTTTCCGCCATGCGTCTGAACCCCGCCTGCAGCATCTCCGCTATCCTTTTTCCGTCGGATTTTTCGTAGGTAATGCCGAAGGTGGTGGCGCGTATGACGGGGATATTGACGTATTCCACTCCTTGCATAGTCACGTCGGGGCTGTTATTTATCTCCGATTGGGTGCGCAGGTCTATCACACGCCGCAACGTTACCGCTTCAAGCGTTTTTTTGTCCTGCTCCGTCAGCCGCGACAATTCGCCGCTGCGGATCAGCCTTGCGCTTTTTACCTTTCCGAAAGCGGTGACGATACCGCCAAGGTCGCGTGCGTTGGGCGCGCCGTAAAGGGGTATTCTCATTCTTCCTCCCTGTTGGCAAGCTTTTTATTTATTGCGTCCACAATGGTGGATATGGCAATAAGGTTGTGTCCCCCTTCGGGAATAATGAGGTCGGCTTTGGCTTTTGAGGGCTCCACAAACTGCTCGTGCATGGGCTTTACCGTCTTGACGTACTGATTGATTACCGACTCCATCGTTCTGCCGCGGGAGTTCACGTCGCGGCGCAGACGGCGTATAAACCTCACGTCGGCGTCGGTGTCCACAAACAGCTTTATGTCGCACAGCTCGCACAGCTGTCTGTCGGTAAAAATAAGTATGCCCTCTACGATGATAAGGCGCGCGCTTTCCGTTTTTTCCCACTCGCTGTTGCGGCAGTGGCGGGAAAAGTCGTACGTGGGGTGGTAGATGGCGTTGCCCTTGCGCAGCTCCCGCAGATGCTCCACCAAAAGCTGCGTATCCAACGAATCGGGATGGTCGTAGTTCAGCTTGCACCTTTCCTCAAAAGGCAGGTCGTCGTGCGGCTTGTAGTAAAAGTCGTGCGAAAGTATCACGGCGTTTTTGCCGAATGACTGGTATATCTTTTTTGCTATGGTGGTCTTGCCCGAGCCTGTGCCGCCGGCTATGCCTATTATCAATCGTTCCATGTACCTTATTTTATCACCTTGCGTCGAAATATGTCAACCGCAACGGGGGCAAAAAAACTGCGGGCGCCCTCCTCTTTGCCCTTCGGTTGTCGCCACGAAAAAAGCGTTTTCCGTGTTTAGCGGTGCGCAAAATTTTACGCATTGCCGTCGCGGGCGGCGTCGCTTGCCGAAAAAGCCGTGCTTTGGACAAAAAATTACTGATTTTGACAATTTTTTCCGTAAAAACAGTTTACAATTCACGGCAATAATGGTAAATTATTTGCGCGAAATAAAAGCGCGTAAATGGCGCTATGCGGGATACGGTGCAGACGCGGCAGGGCTGTGATATCAAAAAGCCGCCGCAGCGTATAATGCGCATACAATATGCAAATAAATAATGGCGCCGACGCGTTACAAAAAGGTGCGCCGCAAATGCGGCTAAACAGGTGAAATATGGCAAAGTACAAAAAATGTCCGAGATGTGAACTCAACTACATAAAGCAAGAGGAAGAAATGTGCGACGTGTGCAAGGCGGAATTGGGCATGGATTCCAACATCGTGCTTTTGGACGACATAATCGACGACGACGAACCGCTCAAGCTGTGCCCCGTGTGCAAGGCGGCATACATCGGCATGGACGAGGATATGTGCGAAAACTGTCTTGCGCAGGAAGAGCGCAATTCCGAAAACGAAGATAACGACGATTGGCGCAGTTATCTGGACGACGAAGACACCAAAGATACCGACGAAATTCCGTTGGAGGCGTTGGGCGCCGAGGAAGAGGACTTTGACGACGATGACTTCGAGGACGAAGAAAATCCCGAAATAGAGGACGACTTCGACGACGAATTTATCGACGCCAAGGATTTGGACGACTTCGACGACGAAGAGGACGAAGAGGACGACGAAAATTGACGGTAAGGCAGGGCGCAGCCCCTGCCTTTTTTTGTACCTGTCAAAATGCGGCGTAACAAAAATATGCGTCGAGGCGGCGGGGAAAATGCAGCTCCGAACTGCCGTCGCGCAGTTTCCCTTGCGGCAAAAGGTTGCTTGTGTCACGTAAAGACGGTCGGCAAAAATGTGCCGCCGTTTTTTTTTGTGAAGAGGTAGCGGCTTTTTTGCACTTTCCGCAAAACGACGGCGTAAAGCGGCATTGACGTTCCCCGCTTCCCTGCTGTGTGCGCGTTTGCGCAACGCGGCGGGACTTTTTGTATTTTGAAACGGGGCGTAAAGGCTTTCAAGGAAAAGCGTCTCAAAGGGCGGCGCTATGCCTTTGCCGTCGCAACAACTTTGACGACTGCGGTGCGCCGCAAAACAAAACTCCTGCGCCGACGGGAGCAGCCGCGTTATTTTTCACCCCTCTTTGGGCAATACTTTTCGTGAGGTGAAGTTTTGAAAAAGCGTGGTATGACTCTTGAAGCCGCCCGCCTCGGCATAAGCCGACTAGTGGGCAAAAGGGTAAAACTCAAGCTCAACGGGGGCAGGCGGCGTATGCGCTGCTGCGAGGGGGTACTTGCCGAAGCGCATTCCAACGTGTTCGTGGTGCGCACCGAGGGTATTCCCTCGGAAATAAGCTGTTCCTACGTGGACGTGCTGTGCGGCGACGCGGTGGTGTGCCCCTGCGCCGACAAATCTCCGCCCGTTACGGCAAAATAAATGGTCTATCGCCGCGACTGTTCGTGTATATTACATTGAAAAAGAATGCGGAGGTGGGCAATGGCAAATCTTAAATTTCAAAACGCAACGTATTTCTGCCGCAAACAGGTGGGCAAAATACAAACTGCGGAAAACGTGCGGATATCCGCCAAGACGGACATAGCCGAGGTGCTGTCGGTGGGTGTGGACAACGTGGTCAACTCCTACGAGGCGGCGGAGGGGGAAGTGACGTTTTACGGCAAGACCTTCATTCGTCTGCTGTACGGCGACGGCACGGCGCGTATCGGCTCCAATTACAACGCCGATTTTACGGCGGCGGTGCAAAGCGAGGAAATAAACTCCTCTACGGCATGCTGTTTCGACGTGGTCACGGTGGACGTAAAGGCGGATACCAACGCCAACACCGCAACGCTGTCCATTTTGCTGGAAATAACAGTCTACGCATACGTGCAGCAAAACACTGCTTGCCTTACCGACGGCGAGGAAGTGTTCATGCGCAAGCAGAACGTACAGCTGCTTTCCCAAGCGGGGGTAAGTTATCTTCCCGTCACGGTAGACAGGCAGCTTTGCGCCACACGCACCATAAGTTCCGTTCTGCTTGCCGAAAGCGGCATGTGTCTTAGGGATTATTCTCTTTCCGACGGTGCGCTGCGTATCTCCGGCGACGCCGTCGTGCGCCTTACATATCTTTCCGAGGGCGCTTTGGTGTGCGACGCATTGCCCTTCCGTTTCGACGCCGAATTGGACGGGGCTTCTTTGCCGCAGGATTCGTCGCTGCGCGTGACCGTCAGGGTAAAAAACACCAAGGTAAGGCTGGACATAGCCGACGACAGCGTCAACACCGAGTTTACCGCAGAAATAGCGGCGGTAGTGTGCGTGGAAAATTTTGTCAGGCAGGATTTTGCCTTCGTCACCGACGCATACGGGGGAAATTGCGACTTTGCCTTGCAGAGGCAGACGTGCGTATGCACCCTTCCTTCTGCGCAGGGCACCGAGCGCAAACGGCTGGAATTCGACTTCAAAACAACCTCGCCGCAGGCGGCTGTCAACGTGGGTGCGGTGGTGACAAAGTGTACCGCGGCGGAAAACTACGCCGTAGCGGAGGGCATCATATCCGCCACGGTGCTTACCCAAGAGGGAGCGACGGTAACGGAACTGCCCTTTTCCGAAAAGGTGCAGTGCAACGGACTTACTCCCCATTGCAAGGTCTTCGCCGAGGCGTCCGTTTGCGATTTTGTCGTAGAGGAAAATAAAATTTCCGCGGAACTGTCGATAACGGTGGACTCCTTCTGCGACAAGAGCTTTTCCGTGGTGACGTCCGCCGAAGAACTGCCCTTCGACAAGCTGTCGCAGTCGGCAATTGAGGTGTGCCTTGCCCACAAGGGGGAAACGGTGTGGGGGCTGGCAAAAAGCCTGCACATGTCGGAAAAGGATCTTCTATCCGCCAATCCCGAATTGTCCGATCCCCTGCGTGAGGACGCGCGCATAGTGGTATTCAACAAAATAGGGTAACTGTCTTCACGTCGCCGCCGTTTCAAAAAACAAAGGACGTATGTCGTTTTTCGTTACACAAATTGTCCGAAACGGCGCAAACGGTTTATCTTGCAGTATGCTTATTCGGCATTGTCGCAAGCCTTTTGTGTATTTTGCCGACGGCGGGGTGAATTGTCAAACCAAGTGCAACACGCAGGAAAAAAGCTCATACAAATCTGTGGTAAAATGAAGTAGTATAATTCATCCGCAACAAAAAAACAGGAAAAGGCGTACTGCTTTTTCCTGTTTTTGTTTTGCGTAATAAACGTGCGGCAACAGCGTTCTTTTGGGGGCGTTATTGCCTTTTTGCCTGCTACTTTATCGGCAGCAGCTTTTCCATTCCGCCCATGTATTTACGCAGCACTTCGGGAATAGTCACCGAACCGTCTGCGTTCTGGTTCTGTTCCAGAATGGCGGGGAAAACTCTGCTGGTGGCAAGCCCGCTGGCGTTCAGCGTATGCACGAACTCCAATTTTTTGTCCGACGCTCTGCGATAGCGCATATTTCCCCTGCGCGCCTGATAGTCGCGCGCGTTGGAGGCGGAGCTTACCTCCTTGTAGATGTTCATGGAGGGAATGTAAATTTCTATGTCGTAGGTGCGAGCCATGCTGTCGGAGCAGTCGCCTGCGGCAAGCTTGCTCAGGCGGTAGTGCAGTCCCAGTCCTTCCACCAGTCCGCACGCCATGTCTACCATTTCCGCAAAAGCCTCGTCCGACTTTTGGGGCGTGGTGTATTGGAAAAGCTCCACCTTGTTGAACTGATGTCCGCGGATCATGCCCCGTTCCTCCGAGCGGTAGCTTCCCGCTTCGCGGCGGAAGCAGGCGGAATAGCCGAAAAACTTTTTGGGCAGGTCGCTTTCGTCCAGAATTTCGTCGCGGTACAGGTTTACCAAAGCCGTTTCCGCCGTGGGCAGCAAAAACTTTTTGCCTTCGGCGTTGGCAAGCTGATACACGTCGTCTTCAAATTTGGGGAACTGGCCCGCCGTAAGCCCGCACTCGTAGGTGAGCATGTAGGGGGGCAGCATAAAGGTGTAGCCTTTGGCAATGTGGCTGTCTATAAAGTAGTTGAGCAGCGCCCATTCCAGCCGCGCGCCCCTGTCGGTGTATATCCAGCTGCCGTTGCCCGCAAGCTTTGCGCCTCGTTCGTAGTCGATAAGTCCCAAGCTTTGCGCCAGCTCCACGTGATCCTTTGCGGGAAAATCAAAAAGAGGTTTTTCGCCGTAAACTTTTATGGGGCGGTTGTTCTCCTTTCCCCCTGCTGCCAGATCTTCGTCGGGCAGGTTGGGCAGACGCAGCAGAAAATCGCGTATTTTGTCGTTTACTTGGTCGAGCTGCTTGTCCAATGCGTCAATTTCTTCTCCCAGCGCCTTCATTTCCGCAATGGTGGAGGAAACGTCCTGCCCCGCCTTTTTGAACTTGGGGATTTCCGCAGACACCTTGTTGCGCTGCGCTTTCATGCTTTCCACTTTGGCTATCAGCTGTTTTCTGTTTTCGTCCCATTGCAAAAAGGGTGCGAAATCTATGTCCTTGCCGCGTTTGAGGTATCTTTCGCGCACGGCGCAAGCGTCTTGTCTTATCAGGTTTACGTCAATCATTTCACTGACCTCACTAAAAGTTGGTTTTCGTCACCGCTAATTGTACCACAGCGCCGCGATATTTGCAATAATAACAAACAAAAATGTGCCTTTCGCTTGTAAAAACCCCGCTGTTTGTGCTAAAATACAAGGGTAAAAGCGGAGGAGAATATGCAGCTTAAAGTTTATAACACCCTCACCAGAAAAAAGGAAGATTTTGTTCCGATAAACGACCGCGAAGTGCGCATGTATTCCTGCGGCCCCACCGTGTATAAGTACGCCCACATAGGCAATCTTCGCGCCTACGTGTTTATGGACGAATTGCGGCGGGTGCTGGAATACGACGGCTACAAGGTGAAGTCCGTCATGAATATCACCGACGTGGGACATCTCGTGTCCGACGCCGACGACGGCGAAGACAAAATGACCAAGTCCGCCGTGGAAACGGGCAGAACGCCGTTGGAAATAGCGGATTTCTACACGGCGCAGTTTATGAAGGACATAGACGCGCTCAACATCAAGCGCCCCACGGTGTGCCCCAAAGCCACCGACAACATAGGGGAAATGATAGCGGTGGTCAAAAGTCTGCTGGAAAAGGGCTACGCCTACGAAACGGAAGACGGCATATACTTTTCCGTGGAAAAGTTTCCCGAATACGGCAAGCTGTCCGGCATAAGCCTTGACGACCAGCGGCACGGCGCAAGGGTGGAGGTCAACTCCTTCAAGCGTCATCCCGCCGACTTTGCGCTTTGGAAAAAAGCCGCGCCCAACCATTTGCAGCAGTGGGACAGTCCGTGGGGCAAAGGTTTCCCCGGCTGGCACATAGAGTGCACCGCCATGAGCAAAAAGTATCTGGGCGAAACCTTCGATATCCACACCGGCGGCGTAGACCATATTCCCATTCACCACGAAAACGAAATTGCGCAGGCGGAGTGCTGGCTGGGACACAAGGCGGTAAACTACTGGATGCACAGCGAGTTTATGCTTATCGACGGCGGCAAAATGAGCAAGTCGCTGGGCAACACCTACACCGTGACGGATCTCGTCAACAAGGGCTACTCTCCCGTGGTGTTCAGATATTTCTGCCTCAACGTGCAGTACAGGCAAAAAATCAACTTTACGTGGGAGGGCATGGAGGCGGCTAAAACGGCGTACGGCAAGCTGTGCTCTTTGCTGCTGGCGCACAAAAACAGCGCCGCCGACACCGACGCTCAAACCATTGCTCAGTTTACCGAAAAGTTTGAAGAAGCCATAAACGACGACCTCAACGTGCCTTTGGCTATCGGCGTGCTGTGGACAATGCTAAAACTGCCCAAATCGCACAGCGTATACGAAGCGGCGTTGAAATTCGACAAGGTGTTTGCGCTGGACTTTGACAAAATAAAGCAGGAAAAACAGCAGATACAGGTGCCCGAACAGGTAAGGGAACTGGCGGAACGCCGCAAAATCGCTCGCAGTAACAAGGATTGGGCGGAAAGCGACAGGCTGCGCGGCGAAATAAACGCCTTGGGCTACGTCATAAAGGATACGCCCGACGGCTACGAAATAACCAAGTAGGCAATCTGTTTTGCAACTGCGGCAAATGCAGTTTAAGTGTAAAACGTAATATAACGAAAAAAAGCCTTTCGCTGTGTGCGGAAGGCTTTTTTTCAAGGCAAAACGCATGGCTCCGTCGGCGTTTGGCTTTTGCGTGTGCGCGTAGTGTTTGCGGCAAAACGCCACGGAATAGCGCGCGCCCGTTGCTTTATTCAGACGTGTCGCCGCCGTGTGCAAATGCCAACGGGCTTATCGGCAGCATTGCGGCGGTGCGGTTGCGCCGTATGCGTGTGACGTGCTTTACTGTGGCGGGGCGGAGCGTTTTTGCCGCAAAGGGCATAAAAAAAGCGCCGCAAAGGGCGCTTTTTTTATGACTATTCCTCTTGGGCGACTTCGGCGTGCGCTTGGTCAGCCTTCGTTTGGGACTGTTTCGGCATGGGGATAGCCAACGCTACAAGCATTATGGCTTCCAGCACGATTACCGCTATGGGGGCGGCAAGGTTGTAAAGTCCCGTTTCCGTAACCAAAGCGTCGCGCGCGGTCGTCACAGTGCAAATGGTAAATACCGCCGAAACTATCGCCGCCGCGCAGGAAACAATTCCAAAAACTTTGGCGTACTTTTTGTCTGCAAGCAGCATGTATGCCGCCGTAACGGCAAATGCAACGGCAGCCGCCATCGCCACAAAGGTAATTATGCTGAAAGCCGTAACGGAGTTGGCAAGCGCAACGTCCTGCGCTTCCAGCGTAAGGGACGAACTGAGCGTTTGGTGCAGATAGGTTATGCCCAAGTTGTAGGTGGTGCCGTCGGCGTCGATAAACTTGCCTGCGCCCGCCGAAAGCAGTCCGCAGCAAATTGCCGAAAGGGTGGCGAAGGTCAGCGTTGCGCCGCCCCTCAATGCTTCCTGCCGCACGTTGCCCGCCAGCACCTTCAAGACTATCGCCGCAACGGTAAGTATCAGCCCGATGATAAGCGCCGCGGTAGTGTTGCCGTCCAGAACGTTTAGCCGCGTGGTGTCGGTAATAAGCGTATTGGCGTTTGCCGTGCAAAGGGCAAACAGAGCCGCGCCGCCCGCAAAGGCGAAGTAGGTGGCTGTGCCGGCGGCAAACGCCCCTTCCTTTCCGTTAAGCAGCTTCACCGCCCTGACTGCCGTCACTACAAACAGCGTCACAACGGAGGCTATCGCCAGCGTGCTTGCAAACGTTCCTAACAATGCCGAAGATGTCAGCATAACTCTTTCCAGTTGCGAAACGGTCTGATCTATGCGGAAAGCGTCTCCGAAATAGTAGTAGAGCGTCACCGACGGCTGAGTGACAACTTGCAAAGTGCCCTGCCTTACAGCCAAAGCGGAGCCCATGGTAAGCACTCCCAGCAGCGACGTCAGCGCGGCAAGTATGGCGCATACGTGGGCGGCAAGGTTCACGTATTTTTTCGCGCGCGTCGCACAACCACTCAAAGATTTGCCGCAGGTGGAGCAGTACGCCGCCCCTTCCGTTACGGGTTCGCCGCATTGGGGACACCGTCCGTCCAGCCTTTTTCCGCAGTTAACGCAAAACGCCGCTTCCTGCGGATTTTCCGTCTGACAATGCAAACATTTCATATTAACACCTCCCGTGTGTGCAGAAAAATCTGCTATTATATTATGATTTTATCATCCGACATATTTGTTGTCAATACCGAAAGAAAAAATCGCCACGCCTTTTGCGTATAACGACGGCGAAAAGGACGTTTTGCGGAGCGTTGTCAAAGCGTAATTTTTTTGTCTGTGTGACGGCGTTTTTGCGCAGTTGTTTTGTGCGGCACACCGAAAAACGCCCGCCCAATGGTTTTGGCGGTGGTATAGTTGGGCTTTTCAGTATAAATGCGTGTTTGCTCTTGAGCCGAAAACTATCCCGGATGGAATGTGAGCAGGGCGTTTGCCTGCGTAACGACGGTTTTTGTCACGGCGGCATATTGTAGGCGCTGCGGACGAGCAAAGCCAACGTGTCGTCGTGACAGCAGTACAGTCGGCGGCATATGCGAGGCGCTCCGCGCCCCTTTTCGCGGTGATAATTTTGCCTGCCACAGCATAGACTGTTGCGGAGAATACCGTGGCAATGAATTTCGGTTTTGCGGACAATCTGCTTACAGTCAACGGCGTGACCAAGGTGGAGGAGGTGTGCGACAAGGAGGCCCGCCTCAAAACGGCAGACGGAGTGCTGTGCGTCAAAGGCGCGGGGCTAAACGTCACCCGTCTGGACAGGGAAAGCGGCGTGGTGCAGTTGGAGTGTAAAAATCTGTTTTCCCTCGCCCTGCGCGAAAAGGGCGGCATAAAGGGACTGTTCGGATGACGCCCCTTCAACAGTTGCAGATATTTTTTGCTTTTTTCTTTTTGGGGGCGGCGCTGTGCATTCCCTATCTTTTTCTTGCAAACTTTTTCAAAAGCAAGATATATTGCGTAATATTCGACTTTTTCTACTGTCTTTTGGGCGGTTTTGCCTTTTGGGCGGTAAATTTTTTCGGAAACAACGGGCAGTTTCGGCTTTATACCTTCGTCGCCCTTGTTTTCGGCATAATTTTTGCCGCCGCAACATGCAAGAGTACGCTTGACAAAGGAGCGGAAAGATTGTATAATTTGGCTACCGTCAAAAAGGCAGGTCGAAAGTATGGAAAGTCTGTTTTACAAAAAGAGAAACGCAATTCTGACGATAGCGGCGATAGTGGTACTGGTGCTGTTGCTGTGTATACTTCTGGCGTATCTTACCCAGCTGCCCAGCCTCACAAACACCAAGGACAAACTGATCCAACTGTACAACGCGGCGCTCAACGACGAAGACGCCAAGCAGGAACTACTGGAATACAGAAAGACGGACAAATACGTTATTGACTGGGCGATAAGCATGAATCTTATTCCCGACGACGTTGTAAACTATATCAAAAACGAAATAGATAAATAACTCGTAACGCACAGCCGCCCGTCACGGGCGGCTTTTGTTTTAGTAACAAATTTTGCAAACGGTTGCGCTTTTTTGTGACGCCGCTCTTGCACATATCGGAGAACACCTATGCGTAAAAAGCCTGTGCTTGCCAACAGATTGCTTATAGAGGGCGCGCTTACCTTCTACGGCAACAGATACGTCAAAAAGAAGATAAATCTTTTTTCCGACGGAGAGTTTTCCCGTATTCAGCCGCCCTACATAGTGCTTGCAAACCATTGCAGCTTTGCCGACGTGGCGGGGCTGATAAAGCTTATGCACCCTGTGTGCGCCAATTTCGTGGCAAGCGAAACGCAGATAGTTCAGTGGCCCAAGCTGATAATGCAAATGGGCATACTGCCAAAAAAACAGTTCACCGTGGACATGTCGCTGCTTTCCTCCATAAAATACTGCCTGCAAAACAAGCGTCCGGTAGTCATTTATCCGGAGGCAAAGCTTTCCGTCACGGGCACGCCCAACATGATAAAACCCTCCGTGGCAAAATTGGTAAAAATGTTCAAGGTGCCGTTGGTGACGGTGTGCTTTCACGGCAGTTATCTGCACCGTCCGCGCTGGGCAAAGAGCAGCCGCTACGTGCCCGTCATGGCGGAAATAAAGGTGGCTGCCGACGAGGAGGAGGTCAAAACCCTTTCCGTTCAGGAAATATACCGGCGCATAGTGCAGAACCTTCAATACGACGACTACGCCTATCAGCGCCGAAATCAGATAAAGATATTCCCTCCCGACCTTTTGGACGGCATACAGAACGTGCTGTACAAGTGTCCCTGCTGCGGCGCGGAGTTCCGCATATCGGCGCAATGGAACAAGCTGTCCTGCAAGGCGTGCGGCGAAACGGTGCATATGGACGAATACGGAGTGCTGCACGGCGGCAAATTTTGCAGCGTGACCACGTGGTACGAATGGCAGAAAAAGCAGCTTCGCCGCGAAATAGAGGAGGGCAAATTCTGCTACGACCACGCATTTGCGGCGCAGAAGCTGGTAAAAGGCAAGTACCGCGACGCGGGGGCGGCGCGTATAAAACAGGACGGGGCGGGCACTCACGTGCTGTTTGAAAGCGGCGAAAGGCTGGAATACCCCGTCGGCACGTTTTATACGCTGTCCTTCAACAACGACTACGTGTTTTTACCTACGGCGGAGGCGGTGTACCGCTTCAAGCGTGTGGACAGCGTGGGCTGCACCACAAAGCTGAATATCGCCATCGAGCAGTACGCCCTCATTGCCGAGGGGCATTGACGGAATATTATTTTTTGCCCTGCGCATACTAAAAGCGAAAATACAACAAGGAGGCAGGGCATTGAAAAAGACTTTTAACGTATTGTCCGTAATTGCGTTGGTACTTACCATCGTGGGCGCGCTCAACTGGCTGTGCGTCGGCATTTTCAACTTCAACTTTGTCGGCGCGATAACCTTCGGCACGCTGTGGCTGGAAAGGGCGCTGTACGTGCTGGTGGGCATAGCCGGTATCTATATGATAGCGTGGCTAATCCTTTCCAAAGCAAAAATGGTGTCCGACGACCGCTCCGCTCACAACGGATACTACCGCGCCAAAACGACGGGCGGCGAATAGGAGCGTTGAAGGGGCTTGTCGCTTGGCGGCGAAACTCCTTCGTCAAGGCACGGCTTTGCGCCGCGCCTTTTGTTTTGCGCAGAGGGGTGTCGGCGTTTTGCGGGACGCAGGTTCTGCGCCGTCGGGCGAAGCGCAGGTGCAAAGGGCGTAGCGCTCCCTCCGCCGAGCGGAAAGCTTTTTCCAAAGGAATATTCCGCCGTGTGTTCAGTGACGTTTTTCCGTTGTATAAAGCAACGTCGGTACTACGCAGGCAAAGGGCGCAGGCGCGCCTTATACGCTCAAACGGTTGCCAAATATCTGGTATTTTGCTAATATAAGGTAACTTGCGGCAGATACCGGAAGTACGCAAGGTGCTGTCGTAAAGGTGTTACCATGGAAAAAATAAAAAAATTGTACAACAACGCAAACAGCTTTGCAAGCGGAGCGGTGATGGGCGACGTGTTTTCCGCCGTAGTCTGCATTCTCACCTATATTTTCTGGGCGTTCGGACTGTCGCAGGCGGGAGTGATAACCATTGCAATTCTTATGTGCCTGCAACTGCTGTTTTCAGATAACGTCGCGGGGCTGTTTCTGCCCATGCTGTGCATAATGCTGACGGTAAGGGACACAAACGTAGTAAACTACGTGGGAATGTGGCCGCTGTTGGTGGCGTTTGTGCCCTGCGCGGTATTTTTCCTGTGGCGCAACGCGCCCAAAAAATTCCGTTTGGGAAAATTGTTCTTCCCGCAGGTTGCCGTTTCCGCCGCACTTTTGCTGGGCGGGGCGGACAATATCAGCGGGCAAAACTATCTGCGCGCTTTGCCGCTGGTGCTTGTGCTGGGCATAGGCATACTCGCACTGTACTTTTTGCTTGTAAACTACGTCGATACCGACGCCGATTTGCCGCTGCACCTTTCCAAGGTGTGCGTGTACGTGGCGTTGGTGGTGTGCGCTCAGCTGGTGACGGTGGTGGCGCAGCACCTTGCCGGCGGCGGCGAGCTTATGGGCGGCAGCTGGAACACCGGCTGGGGCAACAGAAACACCATAGCCACCTTCCTGCCCTTCGGCTTTGTGTCCTGTCTGTACCTCTGCACCAGAAACGACAAGACCTGCTTTGTGTTTTTCCCGTTGGCGTTTTTGCAATACGGCTGCCTGCTGCTTACCTTCTCCCGCGGGGGAGTGCTGGCAGGTACGGTGGCTTTCATAGTCGCACTGGTGTTCGCCATAGTCAAAGGCAACACCAAGCGTATGCTCATTTGCCTCGGCGTGGCGGCAGCCATCGTCATTGTGGTGTGCATATTGCTTCACGAACAGGTGCGTAAGGTGCTCGCCTCCCTTTGGGAAAGGTTTTCTCAAATAGAGATCAAGTGGGAGGACGGCAAATTGGTCATAAGCGGCACAAGCTCCCGCGCGGAAGAGGGCGGCCTGTACGATCAGGCGCTGGACGCCTTCAAAAATCATCCGATATTCGGCATAGGCATCGGACACGTGCTGGTGGACAGCAACGTATCCTACACCAAAATGGATTGGTTCCATTCCACCGTGTTCGAGATACTCGGCTCTATGGGTATAGTGGGAGTGCTGTGCTACGGTTACTACTACTTTATGCGTTTCCGCATTTTGCTCAAAGGCGCAAAGGGCAGGATATTCCCTTGGTTTTTCCTTGCGGCGTGGATAGCCTTCGAGGGGCAGTCGCTGGTGGACGTGGGACTGCTGGAGCCCATATTCATAATATTCGTCACCTTGCAGACGGTAATTGCCGAAAGGTTCACGCAAAAATACGAAGAAAAGACTATGCCCTTTACCCTCGCTTCCCCCGTAAGCGCAGGGACGGAGGCGGTGCCTTCGGCGCAGTCTGCGTAACAAAAAACTGCGTACGTCTGCGTTTTTTGCGTCAGCAGAGCAGAATTTTGCCGAAAGGGCTAAATGCGGGGCGCAGCTTGTGACGTCAGTGTTTGCTTGCACGGCGATTAGCCTCACACGCGCCTTGCCGCAGTAAAGCGCAGGGCGTTGTGCGGTTAAAACCCGCTTAGTGCAAAGCAGAGCACAACAAACTTTATTTTGAGATGACTCCTTATAAGTGCCTTTTTACGGTGAATTTCGCAAGCCGTTTTTTGTCTGCGCGGCAGTCGTAAACGTTGCTGCACGACAGCGTGCTTAAAACGCAATATACCTCTGTTTTCGGCGTGGATCGTATTTTGCAACGCCGTTTTACGGCAGATTTGAACAAGCGTCCTTTCGCCTGCGCGGCACGCCGCAAAGTTTTTGCCGCCGTGCGCTTAAAGGCAATCCGCTATCTCGCCATTTCAAAAGTATAATCCGCTTTGCAATCTCACGATAGCGTACCTCGATGTAATATTCTTGTAGATAGCAGCGTTCTTCCGTGATAAAACGTCGGTAGTTCATACAAGTCTTTTAGGGCAGATTGTCGGTTTTGCAGCTTCATTTTGCCACAGATTTGTATGAACTTTTTTTATAGTCGGCGCATTTAACGGTATAATTCACCCTATATGCAAAAAAGTCCGACGGCAGTCGGACTTTTTTGCCGTTATCTTTATTGTTATCTTTTTTGCTGTTTTTTGTGCTGTCTTTTTGTTGTTATCGTTATCTTGTTGCCGCTTTTTGTCGGTATCTTCGTATTATTGCCTTTTTACCGAGAATCTTTTCAAATACCCGCTTTGCCGTTTGCAAAAACCGCTCTCGCCGTCATTGCTTTTTGTTGTTGCGCGCCCAGATACGCATGCGTTCGGAGTGATCCAGAATGGCTTTGCGCAGTCTTATGGAGGAGGGGGTTATCTCCACCAGCTCGTCGTCGGCAATAAATTCCAGACACTGTTCCAAGCTCAAAACGGTGGGCGGCGTAAGCTTCAGCGCCTCGTCCGATCCGCTTGCACGGTTGTTGGTAAGGTGCTTGGTTTTGCACACGTTCACAGTAATGTCGTCTTCGCGGCTGTTTTCGCCTACCACCATACCTGCGTATACCGGCACGCCCACGCCCACAAACAGTCGGCAGCGTTCCTGAGCGTTGAACAGACCGTAAGCGGTGGTGACGCCGTCCTCAAAGCATACGAGGCTGCCCCTCGAGCGCTCCTGCACGTCCCCCTTGTAGGGCTCGTAGCCGTCGAACACGCTGCTCATCACCCCAAAGCCTTTGGTGTCGGTAAGCATTTCGCTGCGGTACCCGATAAGGCAGCGGGAGGGAATGCGAAATTCCAGCCGCGTCGAGCCCTGATTGTCGGGATACATATTCAGCAGTTCTCCCTTGCGCGCGCCCAGCTTGTTCATGACGGAGCCTACGTACGCCTCCGGCACCTCTACCACAAGGTATTCCATAGGCTCGCACCTGACGCCGTCCTTTTCCTTAAAGATAACTCTGGGGCGGGAAACCTGAAATTCATACCCTTCGCGGCGCATGTTTTCTATCAGAATGGAAAGGTGCAGTTCTCCCCTGCCGTAAACCTTAAAGCTGTCGGGGCTGTCCGTTTCCTCCACGCGCATGGAAACGTTTGTTTCCACTTCCTTAAACAGTCTGGCGCGCAGGTGTCTGCTGGTGACGTACTTGCCCTCTCTGCCGGCAAAGGGACTGTTGTTTACGGAAAACACCATGGAAATGGTGGGCTCGTCTATGTTTACAAAGGGCAGCGGCTCAACGCAGTCTATGGAGCACAGCGTTTCCCCTATGTTCATGTCGGAAATGCCGTTTACGGCAACAATGTCGCCCATGGCGCCGCTGTCGCACTCTTTGCGCTTCAAGCCGTCAAAAGTGTACAGGCGGGACACCTTGGCGGTGGTAAACTTGTTGTCGCGGTGGCATACCATTACCTGCTGACCGTCGAAAATTTTGCCTCTGTTCACCTTGCCTATGCCTATTCTGCCCACGTACTCGTCGTAGTCTATGTTGCAAATAAGCAGCTGCAAACCGCCCTCGACGTCCCCTTCGGGACAGGGTATTTCCTGCAAAATGGCGTCCAGCAGCGGTTTCATGTCCGTGCCGTGCTCAAGGGTATCCGAAGCCCAGCCCTGCTTTGCCGAAGCGTATATGATTTTGAAATCGAACTGCTCGTCGGTGGCGCCCAATTCCATAAACAGTTCCATTATCTGCTCTTGCAGCTGCATTTGGTCAAATTCGCCCTTGTCCACTTTGTTTACGACGACAAGAGCCTTTTTGCCCAGTCCCAGCGCTTTTTTAAGCACGTATCTTGTCTGGGGCATGCAGCCCTCTATGGCGTCCACCAGCAGCAGCACGCCGTCTACCATGGACAAAATGCGTTCCACCTCGCCGCCGAAATCGGCATGCCCCGGCGTGTCTATGATGTTTATTTTTACTCCGTTGTAGTGCACGGCGGTGTTTTTTGCAAGTATGGTTATGCCCCTTTCCCTTTCGATGTCGTTGCTGTCCATAACTCTTTCGGCAACTACTTCGTTGGC
>DVOC01000034.1 GCA_018713905.1 Candidatus Fimimonas merdipullorum | reverse complement strand
ACTTCGGCTGTGAAGGCTGTTTGGCGCAAAGGGCTTGTCAAATGCGCGGGTGACAAGGAATAAAGCGCTTGGGCAGGTCAATTTTATACTGCGGCAAAAAAATCATTGCCTATTGCGCAAAAACATAGTATAATATCAATACACTACAATAGCGCACTATGCCGTTGCGGCAGGGGCGCAACAGGAGAACAAATGCCCAAGGAAGCCAACTATACCTCTTTGCCCAACAGCGTCGAGGCGGAAAAAAACGTGCTGTGCTGCATTATGAAAAATCCCGAAATGCAGCTGGACATCATAGCGCAGCTTAACGGCGACGATTTTTATCAGACCAACCACGCCGTTATTTTTGAAACCATGCGGGATATTTCCCGCGGCTACCACCTTGTGGGCGAAGAAAACGTGGCGGACACCGTCAACTTCACCACCCTTGTGGACGCTTTGCGCCGCAACGGCAACCTTGCCAAGGTGGGGGACGTGGACTATCTGCTGCAAATAAACGACGCATTGCCGGGCACGGCAAATTACGGCGAATACGTAGCCATAGTCAAGCGGGCTTCCACCATGCGCAAGCTGATAGATATCTGCGGCGAGGTGACCAAAAAGGCATACAGCGCTTCCACGGCGGAGGAAGCCATTTCCTTTGCGGAGGAAAGCATTTTCCGCCTTTCCCAAAGGGGAAACAACGGCGGGCTTGTGCTGCTGGCGCAGGAAACGGCGCAGACGTTGCTCAAAATAGGCGCGCGGTTTGTCAATCCCGACCAGTTCAAGGGAGTGGAAACGGGCTTCCGTCAGTTTGACAGGCTCACCAACGGACTGCACGGCGGCGAACTGATAGTGCTTGCCGCCCGTCCCGGCGTGGGAAAATCGGCGCTTTCCATGAACATGGTGGAAAACGTCGCCAAAAACGGCGGAACCGTGGCGGTGTTCAGTCTGGAAATGTCCAACGAACAGCTGGTGGAGCGTATGCTTTCCAGCATGTCCGCAGTGCCTCTGGAATACATAAAAAGCGGCAAGCTTCCCAACGGCGAAACGGACTTGGCTCGCCTCAGGGCGGCGCAGGACGTCATCTGCTCCACAATGCAGCTGTACGGCAACGACTACGCCAATATCCGTCCCTCGGAAATAACCTCCCAATGCCGCAGGCTCAAAGCGCAGCACGGGCTGGATCTGGTAGTCATCGACTACATTCAGCTTATGACAAGCGATCTGTTCGGGCGCAATTCCAGCCGTCAGGAGGAGGTGCAGAACATAACCCGCTCCTTAAAGCTTATGGCAAAGGAACTCAACGTGCCGGTAATAGCGTTGTCACAGTTAAAGCGTGACGCCGAAATCCGCAACATCAAGGGGGAAAAGGGCGCAAGCGAGCCAGTGCTTTCCGACCTGCGCGAATCGGGCGCCATCGAGCAGGACGCCGACATAGTTATGTTCATTCACAAAAGCACGGCGGAAGCGGGCGGCGCGGCGGCTTACAGTCTTATCGTCGCCAAGCACCGCAACGGTCAGACAGCCACCATACCCCTGCATTGGATAGGCAAAATCGTGCGCTTCGTGGACGAGGACTACCTTGTGCAGCACAATTTGCAGCCGCAGGAAAGCCGCGAAGAACAGACGCAGGATCTCTCCTTCGGCGACGAAGATGAGGCAATGCTTTCCGACGAGGACTACGCGCAGGCGGATCAGTCCTACGAGCCGGAGGAGCCGGAAGAATAAAACGCGCCGCATAAGCTTTGCGCGGCAAAGGAAAAGACAATGAGCGAAAGCAGAAATTTCATAGAGGAAATAATAGAAAACGACCTTGCAAGCGGCAAGGTGAAGGAAATATACACCCGTTTCCCGCCCGAACCCAACGGCTATCTGCACGTGGGGCACGCCAAAAGCCTGTGCATAAACTTCGGGCTGGCGGAAAAGTATCACGGCAAGTGCAATCTTCGCTTTGACGACACCAACCCCGCCAAGGAAGACGAGGAGTACGTGGAAAGTATCAAGCGGGACATAGAGTGGCTGGGCTTCAAGTGGGACAAACTGCTGTTTGCCAGCGACTACTTTGACGTTATGTACCAATGTGCGGTAACGCTCATTCAAAAAGGGCTTGCCTACGTCAGCGACGAAACGGCGGAGGAAATACGTCTGCGCAGGGGAACGCTTACGCAGGCGGGCGAGGAAAGCCCCTTCCGCAACAGGAGCGTAGAGGAAAACCTCAAACTGTTTGCCGAAATGAAGGCGGGCAAATATGCCGACGGCGAAAAGGTGCTGCGCGCCAAAATAGACATGGCTTCCCCCAATATCAACATGCGCGATCCCGTGCTGTACAGGGTGCTGCACGCCACTCACCACAACACGGGCGATAAGTGGTGCATATACCCTATGTACGATTTCGCGCACCCCATCGAGGACGCCTACGAAGGCATAACGCATTCTATATGCACGCTGGAATTTGAAGATCACCGCCCTCTGTACGACTGGGTGGTGAGGGAATGCGGTTTCGCGGAGCCGCGTCCGCAGCAGATAGAGTTTGCCCGATTGAACGTTCAGAACACCATCATGTCCAAAAGGTTTTTGAAAAAGCTTGTGGACGAGGGCAAGGTCATGGGCTGGGACGATCCCCGTATGCCCACCCTTTCGGGAATGCGCAGAAGGGGATACCCCCCGCAGGCGTTGAAAAATTTCTGCGAGCGCGTGGGCGTAGCCAAAGCCAACAGCGAAGTGGAAGAAAGCTATCTGTATTCCTGCGTGAGGGAATGCCTTAACCTCACCGCCGACAGGGTAATGGCGGTGTTCGATCCCGTAAAGGTGGTGCTTACCAACTACCAAGGCAGGGAAACGGTATCTGTGGAAAACAATCCCAACGCGCCGCAGATCACCACCCGCCAAGTGCCCTTCGGCAAGGTGATTTATATCGACGGCAGCGACTTTTCCCTCGATCCACCCCCAAAGTACCACCGTCTTAAACCGGACGGATACGTGCGTCTGAAAGGAGCGTACATAATCCACTGCGACGAGGTGGTGACGGAAAACGGCAAGGTGGTGCAGCTCAACTGTTCGGTGGTGCCCGGCTCCCGTTCGGGCAGCGACGAAAGCGGGCTGAAAGTCAAAGGCGTCATACAGTGGGTGGACAGCGAAACGTGCGCCGACGTCACGGTGCGCAAGCTGCAAAGCCTGCTCAACGACGCCGTTGCGGGCGAAACGGATTTCTCGCTGCGCTTCAATGCCGACAGCATGAAGACGGTAAGCGCCAAGGTGGAAAACAGCCTGCTTTCCGCCAAGGTGGGGGACAGCTTCCAGTTTATGCGCGTGGGCTACTACGTGCTGGACAGGGATTCTAAAAAGGGCAGTCTTGTGTTCAACGAGATAGTGGGGCTAAAAGACAGCTTCAAACAATAGTCCTCGTTTGACAAACAGGGCGTTTTGTTGTATAGTAGTTATCTACAATATTCACGGAGAAAACAGATGAAGGTTTGCAAAAACTGCGGAGAAATAAATTCCAACGACGTGCAATTCTGCCCCAACTGCGGCGGAAAGGCCTTCGTCTTTCAGGAAGAGCGCACCTGCCCCCATTGCGGAGCCGCCAACGACAAGAGCTTTGTCTATTGCATATCCTGCGGGCAAAAGCTGTTTTCCGAGGCGGTCAGCGTAGAGGAAGTGGCTCCGTCGGCGCAGATACTGCCCGGCGAGGAAGGATTCGTGCCCACTCCCGTGGACGTAAGGGAACTGCATTCCGACGTGTACGCGGGCGGCGCGCCTTCCATACCGCACGAAACGGCAAGGTGTCCCGTGTGCGGAGCCAACGTGCCCATACACGCCATTTTCTGCCAGAAATGCGGCACTCCGGTGGCAAACCTGCACGAACACAGGGTGGTCAACAGAAAGGTGTGCCCCCATTGCGGCAGGTCTAACGGGCTGGACGCCCACTTCTGTAGCTATTGCTTCTGCTCTCTTGCCGAGGCGGAAACGGAGGAAATGCAGATAGGCCACGAGCTGCGCAGCGTAGGCGGCGATCAGGTAAAACAAACCTATCTCGAAGACGTTAGGGGCAAAAAGAAAATTTGCACCAACTGCGGTACCCTCAACGAATACGACGAGATGTTTTGCGTCAACTGCGGTTTCAAGCTGGACGTGGAACAGCAAAAGAAGTATTGTCCCAACTGCGGCGCGGAAAACGCCGCCGACAGCGCGTTTTGCACCTCCTGTCAATGGTCGTTCAACGGCGACGAGCCTTCCGCAGAGGAAAAATGGGTGTGTGCAAAATGCGGAAACGTAAACAAGCAAATTAACGAGTATTGCGTGGCGTGCGGCAGCAAGCGCGACGCCACAGGGAGGTAAAAATGTTCACTTCAAACAGTTTTAACGTTTGCCCCCACTGCGGAAAAGCCAATTCCTTAAGCGCACGGTATTGTTCCAGCTGCGGAAAACAGCTGGCTGTGCCCGAAGAAGCGGTAGTATGCCCGAAGTGTCACAAAACCAATTCGCCCCTTGCCAGCTACTGCGGCGCCTGCGGCGCTCCGCTGCGCACGGCAAGTCAGACCAAAATATGCCCTCGCTGCGGCAAGCAGGTGGACGTTTCGCAAAACGTATGCTCCTGCGGTTACAGCTTTTCCGCCGCAGGCTTCGTCCGTCCCGACAGCGGTGCGGTGCCCGCTCCCGCGGCAGCCGTAGCCGACGCAGGCGCGGCAACCTCCAAGGGCAAAAATCCCGCCAACAAGGGGGGCAGAATTATTGCCGCCGTGGCGCTGGTGTTGCTTTTGCTGTTTGCGTACCTGCTCATGGTGCCGCAAAGCAGTCTGCGTCCCGATGCGATAACGGATATCGACAAGGGCGTGCTGTCCGGCGATACCGACGGCCATCCCAAGTACGGCTACGACGTACTGCGCGAATGGGTAGTTACCGTAACGGGCGTTATCAAGGGCGAACTTGATTCCGCTTCTACCGTTGGGGAACTTATCACGCGCGATATCGGCGGCTTCGTGGCTATGGTATTCATTGCGGTGACGGCAGTCAGCATGGCAATTCACCTGCTGGTGTGTGTGGCAAGGATAATAACGGGCAAGCGCAGCAAAAACGTCAACGTGTTTTTCATCGTGATGGCGGTGTTTTCCACCTTCTGGCTGGCGCTGGCGTCGGTGGCAACGTTTGTGGACTTTTCCGGTCTGCCGGAAATAGTCGGTAAAATGGCGTCGTACGTGAAGCCCGTTGACGGCATAGGCTTTGCCATATACGCCATTCCCCTTTACTATTGGTTTTTCTTCTTTTATTCCATCGGCGCAAGAGCCAAACGGATAAAGGAAAACGTCGCGGCATAAACGCCGCCGACGCTTCAAAGACCACAGCGCGCCGCGCTTGGTCTTTACTATTGCAAAAAATGCGGCGCACAAATTGCCGCGAAAAAAATACGGGCGCGCTGCGCCTGCCGACAGAGGAAATATGAAAATCACTTCACAGTTTTTAAGAGAAAAATTTTTGCAGTTTTTCAGCGAAAGGGGGCATGCGGTGATACCCTCCGCCAGCCTCATTCCCGAAAACGATCCCTCCGTGCTGTTCACTACGGCGGGCATGCATCCCCTTATTCCCTACCTTATGGGGCAAAAGCACCCCAAGGGCAACAGGCTGTGCGACGTGCAGAAGTGCGTGCGCACGGGGGACATCGAGGAGGTGGGGGACGACAGTCACCTTACCTTTTTCGAAATGCTGGGCAACTGGTCGCTTGGTGACTACTTCAACCATCAGTCTATTGCATGGAGCTACGAATTTCTGACAAGCAAGCAGTATCTCGGGCTGGATCCCGACAGAATTTCCGTCACGGTATTTGCCGGCGACGAGGACGCCCCTCGCGACGACGATTCCGCTGCGGTGTGGCAACAGTGCGGCATTCCCAAGGAGAGGATATTCTACCTTCCCAAAAAGAACAACTGGTGGATAGCCGGCACCACAGGCCCCTGCGGCCCCGACACGGAGATATTCTGGGATACCGGCAAGCCTGCCTGCGGAGAGAACTGCGATCCCTCCTGCGACTGCGGCAAATATCTGGAAATATGGAACAACGTGTTTATGCAGTACAACAAGCAGGCGGACGGCAGCTATCTGCCCCTTGCACAGAAAAACGTAGACACCGGCATGGGGCTGGAACGCACCGTGTGCGTGCTCAACGGCTACAAATCGGTGTACGACATAGACCTGTTTGCCGCCGCGTTGGAAAAAATTCAGCAGCTTTCCGGCAAAAAGTACGACGACAACGTAAAAAGCATGCGCATCATAGCCGACCACGTGCGCACGGCAACCTTCCTGCTGGGCGATCCCGTGGGAGTGGTGCCCAGCAACGTCGATCAGGGCTACGTGCTGCGTCGTCTTATACGCCGCGCCGTGCGTATGGCAAATTCGCTGGGAATGGCAAAGGGCAGCATTGCGGAAATTGCCAAGGTGTACGTGCAAGTGTACAAGGACGCCTATCCCGAGCTTACGCAAAACGCCGACAAAATAGTGTCGGAACTCAACAAGGAGGAGGAAAAATTCTCCAAAACGCTTGTTGCCGGCGAAAAGGAATTTTTCAAGGTGATAAGCCATATCCCGGGCAAAACTGTGCCGGGTGGCACGGCGTTCAAGCTGTACGACACCTTCGGTTTCCCCGTGGAAATGACGGTGGAGCTTGCCGCCGAAAACGGCTACACCGTGGACGTAGAGGGCTTCCGTCAGAAGTTTGCCGAGCATCAGGCAAGATCTCACGCCGGCAGCGAACAGCGCTTCAAGGGCGGCATGGCGGAAGGCGGCGGCATAGAAACGGTGTATCTGCACACCGCCACCCACCTTTTGCAGGCGGCGCTCAGAAGGGTTCTGGGGGACGAAGTAAAGCAAAAGGGCAGCAATATCACCCCCGAACGTCTGCGCTTCGACTTTTCCTTCGGACGTCCCATGACCAAGGAGGAAATAGAAAAGACGGAGGCGCTTGTAAACCAAGCGATAGAGCAAAACCTTCCCATAACCTGCGAGGAAATGCCCGTAGAGGATGCGCGCAAAACGGGCGCGATAGGGCTTTTCGGCGACAGATACGGCGAGGTGGTAAAGGTGTATTCTATGGGCGATTTCAGCAAGGAGATATGCGGAGGCCCGCACGCCGCTTCTACCGGTGAACTTGGCAAATTCGTCATCACCAAGGAGCAGTCCAGCTCTGCCGGTGTGCGGCGCATAAAGGCGGAACTGCACAGAGAGTAACTTTGGCGCAAAACCTTTTCGGCAACGACCTTTTGGGCGTTGTGTCACCAAAAATTCAATACGTATTCACAAAACCCGTCACGGATTCCCCCGCGGCGGGTTTTGTTTTTGCCGTGAATGCGGGCGCGAAGCCGCAAGCCTTTTCCGCCCCTTGTCGCCGCTGTTGTCTGCGCACCCTTGCGCGTGGCGCGGCAGGTCGGGAGCGCAAACAAAGTGTTCCCCCTTGTTTTGTCTTAGGGCGTTTTCCTTCCGCTTTTTTTAATGAAAGAGCATTGTTTTTCACTATTGACGCCTTGCCGTGTATCGGGCACATCGGTAACTGTGCCCACGCCGCGCCGCCCGTCAGGCAAAGTTATGCGTTTGTGTTTTGGATATACGCAAAATTCCGTATACCAAAGAAGCCGCTGCACGCTCCTTTTTCGCCGTGGCGGTTGACATCGCCGACGGTTTTTTCTATAATGAAAAAAACTGTGTTCAGGAGGAGAACTTATGACTCCCGTCGGCTTTGACCGCGTTACATTTTCCGATGGATTTTGGCAAAAAATACGCGCCCAAAACGCTGCAATTTCCATTAAAAACGTTTATCGCCGTTTTGAAGAAACGGGGCGTTTTGCCGCTTTGCGCTGTCAAAAGCAGAAAGAGCCGCCGCACATTTTTTACGACTCGGACGTTGCCAAGTGGCTGGAAGGGGCAGCGTATTTACAGCGGGAATTTCCCGACGAGGAGGTGCGCAGCATTATTGACGAAGCGGTGAACGCCATAGTGGAAAATCAGCTGCCTTGCGGCTACTTCAACAGTTACTTTCAGGTGTACGAGCCGGACAAAATTTTTACTCGGCGCACCGAACACGAGCTGTACTGCGCAGGACACCTTATCGAGGCGGCAGTTGCGTTGGACGTTTGCGGCGTAAACGGGCGGCTGCTTGCGGCAATGCGCAAGTATGCCGACTATATCTATCTGCGTTTCTACGTGCGCCGCGACGCAGGCTTTACCACCTGCGGACATCCCGAAATAGAGCTTGCCCTCGTGCGGCTGTACCTGCACACGGGTGAAAAAAGGTATCTTACGCTGGCAAAATTCTTTCTTGACGAGCGTGGCGTGCGCGAGGAGGAAATCTACCCCTTTGCAGACAGGGCTTACGATCAGTCGCATATGCCCGTGCGTATGCAGCGGGAGGCGGCGGGGCATGCTGTGCGCGCGCTGTACCTGTATTCCGCCATGGCGGACGTGGGCAGGATCGCCGGCGACGAGCAGCTTATCGATACCTGCCGCGCGCTTTATCGCGACGTTGCAGACAAAAAACTGTACGTAACGGGCGGCGTCGGTTCCGGTTGGTTCGGCGAGCGTTTCACCATACCGTACGATCTGCCCAATGCCGACGCATATGCCGAAACGTGCGCGGCAATAGCGCTGGCTTTGTTTTGCCATCGGCTTGCTCAAACGGACAACCGCGCCGAGTATCACGCCACGTTGGAACGCGCGCTGTACAACAGCATTCTGGCGGCGGAATCGGCAAACGGCAAGGGTTTTTTCTACGAAAATCCTCTGGAAGCGGACGCGCGGTACGCCAAGTACGCCAATACGATACCCGGTTTTCCGCACAAACCGCTTTTGCAGCGTGCCGAGGTGTTCGGCTGCTCCTGCTGCCCTCCCAATCTGGTGCGTTTTTTCGCGCAGCTGGGCGGTTTCGTCTACGGCGAAGAAGGAGAAGTACTGACGGTAAATCAGTACGTTTCTTCACAAGTATCTGCCTGCGGCATACGCCTGTCGGTGCAAACGGACATCCCTTTTTCCGGCAACGTGGATATACGTGCCGACGGCAGGGGAACTCTTTCGTTGCGGCTGCCTGCGTGGCGCACCTTTACGCATTGCGAGGTGGACGGCAAACACGTCGTTTTGCAGGAAATAGACGACTACGCATATTTTGAAGTGGAGGGAAGCACGCACGTAAAGCTTGTTTTCGGCATGCAGCCGCGCTTTGTGTATGCCAACGAACGGGTGCGCGCCGACAGCGGCAGAAAAGCGGTGGAGTACGGTCCCTTGGTGATGTGCGCCGAGCAGGCGGACAACGGCGACGAGTTGTTTTCCGTGGAGATACCGTCGTTGGAAAATGCCGTCGTCAGCTGCGGCAAAGACTTCAAAATACTTGTGCCCGCCCTTCGTCTGCGGACGGAAAGCTCTCTTTACGGCTACTCCGCGCCGCAAAAGCAACCCTTTACGCTCACACTCATTCCCTACTACCGCTGGGCAAACAGGGGCGAAAACGACATGCAGATATGGTTTTTGTAAATTTACCGTAAGGCGTTTGTCATTATCCTGCAAACGCTCAGTCCGTTTTGGTAAATGAATTTTTGACGTTTTGCGGCATAGAAACGCCGCGTTTGTTTCGCGACGAACCGCGCACACGCAAGCCAACGAAAGAGGTGGCTGCGAAGTGTTTGAGCACTCCATAACGGGATTCGAAGCCGCTTTCAATTTGCCGAATAATTGTGCTGCGGCAATTTTCAGAAGCAATGCACGCCGCAGTGTTTCGTGAAAAACTCTCGATATTTTTTGCAGTTTGCTTTGGCAAAGAGCGAAACTATTTTCTGAAAACCGCCGAAAAAGGGCAGTAAAAAACCGCCGAAAATTCGGCGGTTTAGTTTTGCAAAAGCGTTTAAGCACGCTTGACGGCAATGCCGTTATTTTGCTTTCACCTGCGACAATACCTGCTTTGCCTGATTTTCCAGAGAATTGCGCAACTGTTCGTCCTTTATAAGGCAGGTGTTGGCGTAGACGTTCTCCGCAGAGTTTTCCGCCGCCTGCCGCAGCAGATCTATGCCGATAACACAGTCGGAAGCCACGTATGCGTACACCTCTTTAAGAATAAGACGGGCGCGCGTAAGGGCGTTGAGGCAGGCGTTCATCACGTCAAGGGGCACCAGCGCCGCTCTGTGATAGGCTTTTTGCAATTCTCTTTGCCTTGTAAGCTGTTGGTCTTGGGTGTCCTTCGGCATGTGCATGCAGTCTAAAATATGCCTGAAAGCCTGTGCGTCCTCATCCGAAAGGCGCAAAAATTTCTGCCGCGCTTTGGCAAAAAAGTTGGCGTGGTTCTGCCATTGCTCCGCAGGGGTTTTGGTATTGGTGACGTTTATCGACATTTCCACCAGCGAACAGGCAATGCTTGCCACCACAGCCAGCGCGCTGCCCCCTCCGGGAGTGGGTGCGTTGCTTGCCAGAATTTCCGTGTACTTTTTCAAAGTGAGTTGCTCAAACATAACTGCCTCCGCACACATTATACACTTTTGCGTAGCCTTGGTCAACGGCTATTTTTTGTAAGGGCAAAACGGCAGGCAAATTTTGCGGCAGGAGAAGGGCAAAGCGCTCCTTGCGACTGCGGCAAGCCGCCTTTGTGCGGACAAAGGTTTCAAAAAGGAAGTTTTGACGCCGAAAGATTTTTCAAAGCATATTGAAAAGGACGTTGGAAAGTGGTACAATATATACGTGCAGGCACAGTATTGACGCTTGCGGGAGGCATGTATGTCTGAGGTAGTTGTTAAAAAGTCAAACAAACTTGGCGCAAAGACGTGGATATCCATAGTGCTGTTCGGGCTTATGGGACAGCTGGCATGGATGGTGGAGAATATGTACTTTTCCACCTACATACAAAAGAACATCACCGCCGACAGCTGGGCTACCATCGCTACCGTTGCGGCAAGCGCGGTAGTGGCTGCGCTGGTGACG
>DVOC01000033.1 GCA_018713905.1 Candidatus Fimimonas merdipullorum | reverse complement strand
CGCCGCAATTTGCAGCGCCATTTTTATTTTTCCTTTACTATTTCAACGTTATCCGCCCGTGACTTGCCCGTTGCGGGGTCGGTTATCTCATCGTAGGTGACCTTTTCTCCCTCGCGCAGAGTTCTGAAACCGTCAATTTTGATGACGGAGTAGTGTACGAATACGTCCTCCCCCTTCTCGTTGGTGATAAAGCCGTAGCCTTTGCTTGCGTTGAACCACTTAACTGTGCCTGTCATAGTTTTCGCCTCCAGATCTGATTGCGAGCAACTTAAATTGCGTTAAAACAAACTCTTGCAATACCTGTGTAATCTCGCTCATATAAAGTATAGATATTATATCGAAAAATGTCAATATTTTTCAGTAAAAATAAATCTATATTTTTGAAAATTCATTTTTGCCACGACGGACGAAGCGGAAGTAAGGCTGAAAAAATTGCGAGTTGCGCCACGCGCCTGCGTAAATACGGGCAAAAAGCGGGGCGTCGGACAGACCGACGGTCATTTTGCCTTTTACGAGAAAATGTGCAAAAAAATTGCCTGCGTATGCAATTTTTTTGCACACGACAGGCAACGGCGTCCTTTTGCGGGAAGCGCAGAGGGCGCTACTTTTCCGCTTTGAAGGGGCTTGCCACGCAGGCGAATATCTTTTTTCCGAGGGCGGAAAACTTTTCCTCGTATTCGGTGGTGACGTTAGGGCGGTCAAGAGAGTGCAGATCTTCCGTCTGCATTTCAACGGTGTAACCGCAGCTGCGGTACTGTTCCAGCGAGTAGAGGAAAAAATCTCTGTCGTCCGTTTTTTGCCAAACCTTTCCCCCTTCCGTAAGCAGTTCGGCGTACAATTTCAGAAACTTTGCGTTGGTCAGCCGCCTGTTTGCGTAGGTCTTTTTGGGAAAGGGACAGGAGAAGTTCAGCGCTATGGCGCATACGCTGTGTTCCGCAAGGTAGCAGCGCAGGTTTTCCGCCGAACAGTTCAAAAACCGCAAATTGGGTATCCGTTTTGCCACCGCCTGCTCCGCGCCCGCCACAATGACGTTGCTCAGTTTTTCCACCGCAAGGAAGTTGTATTTTTCAAATTGCGCCGCACACTTTATGGCAAAGCCCCCCTTGCCGCACCCTATTTCCAGCACGACGGGGTTGTCGTTGCCGAACAGTTGCCGCAAGTCGAGAGCGAAGTTTCGCTGTTCGGCAGGTAGGTCGTAAAAATTTTCCTCCCGCGCGGCGATATATTTTCCGCAGGCGTCCAGCCTTTGGTCGAGCTGTTTTTTTCTGCGCAGCCTCATTGCAGTTTTTCCAAAAGGCTTTGCCACACGTCGCCGCACACGTCGGAGGGCATACGCCAGTTGTTTTTGGATATGTCCGTAGTGCCGATCTTTATGCCGTCGGGCTGGCAGGAGCGTTTGAACTGCTGGCTGAAAAATCTTTTCACAAACAGTTTCAGCCAATGCAGAATTTCTTGGGGAGTGAACTCGCCTGCGAAGGAAAGCTTTGCAAGGGCGTACACCTTGTCGGGAGCAAAGCCCTTTCTTACCGTCATGTACAAAAAGTAGTCGTGCAGACGGTAGGGACCTACCACCTTTTCCGTCTGTTGTGCAATTTGCCCCTGCTCGGGCGGCAGCAGTTCGGGGCTTACGGGAGTGTCCAATACGTCGCGCAAAATATCCCTCGTTGCGGAATTTTTCTCCGCCTCGTACTCTATCATGGCGCGCACCAGCGTTTTGGGCACGCCGCCGTTTACGCAGTACATGGACATGTGGTCGCCGTTATAGGTAGACCACCCCAAAGCCAGCTCCGACATATCTCCCGTGCCTATCACCAGACCGTTGCAGCCGTTGGCAATATCCATAAGCACCTGCGTGCGCTCCCGCGCTTGGGCGTTTTCAAATACCACGTCGGGGGCAAGGTCGTGCCCTATATCTTTCAGATGCTGCGTCACCGATGCGGAAATATCCACCTTTACCGTCTGCGCGCCGTAAGCCTTGGCAAGCGCCAGCGAGTTTTCCAGCGTGCGTTCGGTAGTGCCGAAGCAGGGCATGGTGACGGCTACTATGTCGGAGGCGGGGCGAGAGGCAAGCTCCAGCGCGCGCCTGCACGCAATCAGCGCCAGAGTGCTGTCGCTGCCGCCGGAAACGCCCAAGACAAGCTTTTTTGCGCCCGTGTGCTGCAACCGCTTTTTTATGCCGTACGCTTGCAGCATAAACGCCGTTTCGCACCTTTCCGCCAGCTGCTTTTTGTCCGCAGGCACAAAGGGGGAAGCGTCGTACACTCTTTGCGGAGCGCGGTTTACCGGCATGTCAAAGCTCACCGTAACGTACCGGTCGGCGTCTTCACGCAGCATTTTGCTGCGCTCGTTAAGTATAAACCCGAAGTCCGCCTCCGCCGCGGCGTACCCTTTGCCGAAGGGCTTGCTTTCCGCCAGCACGGCGCCGTTTTCGCAAATGACGTTGTGGGCGGAAAACACCGTATCGGCGGTGGATTCGCCCATTCCGGAGGAGCAGTAGGCGTACACGGCGCACGCCTTTGCCGACTGAACCTCTACTATTTTGCGGCGGTATTCCGCCTTGCACAGCGTTTCGTTGCTTGCCGACAGGTTGAGTATAAGGGTGGCTCCCGCCTTGGCGTGGCGCGAAGAAGGGGTGTCGCTCACCCAGATGTCCTCGCATATTTCCACGGCGATAGCCATTTCCGGCATGCCGCTGTTGGCAAAAATGACGTTTGTGCCGAAAACCCTGTCCTTGCCGCACAGGCGTATGACACCCGTATTCTGCGGAGCGGCGGCAAAATGCCGTTTTTCGTAAAACTCGTTGTAGTTGGGCAGGTTGGTTTTGGGCACAACTCCCAAAATATCCCCGCCGAAAAGCAGCGCGGCGGCGTTGTACAGCCTGCCCGCCCCGTCCGTTACAGGCAGCCCCACGGCAATTACGGCGTGGATTTTTTCCGTGGCGCGGCATATTTTTTCCAGATTGCGCTCGGCTGAACGGCGCAGCGCCTGCTGAAAGAAAAGATCTCCGCAGCAGTAGCCCGTTATGCATAGCTCGGGAAACACGATTACCGACGCTCCGTCGGCGGCGGCGCGTATTGCGCCTTCTATTATCTTTTCGGCGTTGTAGTCGCAGTCTGCCACCCGCACGTCGGGAGATATGCACGCCACCTTGGCAATGCCGTAGTTGAGTATCCTTTCCTGCGGCGCGTCCTGCTCGGCGGTGAGGTAGTGCATGCTCACTCCCAACGCGTCTGCAAGCTTTTGCAGCTTTTCCGTCTTGACGTCCAGCAGTGCGCCGCTCATAATTTTGTTTACCGTGCCGGGCGAAATTCCGCTCATCTCCGCCAGCTGCTTCAAGGTAACGCCCCTGTTCCTTTTGGCGGCGTTAAGTTTTTCTATCAGGGAATTTTTCATTTTGCCTCCGAAATACGGCAATGCGTATTGAAATATTACGCATAATATTTTATCACTTTCGGTGCGCTTTTCCAAACGATTTTTAC
>DVOC01000006.1 GCA_018713905.1 Candidatus Fimimonas merdipullorum | reverse complement strand
CTGTTCCTGCGTGGCAAACTGCGATTGCTTGATGAGCCGCCTGAGATTTGCCCCGGCAACTAAGCCGAGATCTGCTTTTTGTTCCATAACACAGCCTCCTTTGCTTAGCCGAAGCAATGCTCCGAAAGGCTTTTGGAACGATACCATTATACCACGGCGGTGAAAAATTTTCAACCCCGCAAACAGGACAAAAAATGTCCTGTTGCAAAACGTGTATTTATCGTACAATACACTCAGGCAAACGAGGAGGCTAAAATGAAATATCTTGTGAAAGGCACCGACACCTATATGTCGGACGAAGCCATGTTCGAGTGGATAGTAGAGGCGGAAAGCGAACGGGAGGCGGAACAAAAGGCGCTGGAAGACCTGTCCGCCAAGGCGAAAATTTCGGAGGTGAAGCACCTTTCCCCCCAAGAAGCCGCGGACATAGAGTACCGCACCTTGACGCAGGACGTGCGCTACTTCTATCTGCTGCACCTGCTGGGAGATATTCCCTTTATGCAGTACAACCAAAAAGCCAAGAAATTGGAACAAGATCCCTGCTTTTTGTACAACGCCTTGTCCTTCTACAACAAGTACATGCGGTGCATGCGCATGGTACACCGAATAACCAAAAAGGAAATCACCGTAGCAGACGCCGAAAAGGCGACGGACAGGCTGATGAAGGCGGTTTCGGAAGAGGAATTTAACGGCACGCTGGAAAGCATACGGAGGGCGCAAGAGGCAAAAACCGCACAAGGGGAAAACTAAAGACGAAAATGCTTCGGATGAAGGCGCTCGCCTGCGCAAGAGCCGTTTTTTGCAAACGGTTGCGTTTTTGTGAACCGTCCAAGCCGCCACGTTGTCGCTTGCAGAGGTAACTTGCCTCCCTTTACGGGCAATCTTTTGCGGCAACAATAAGGGCGAACACAAATTTTGAGGGATAACGACAAAAGCCCGACTACGGTCGGGCTTTTGTCGTTGGTAAATTGTATCGCTAAACACAATGCCTGAAAAAAGTTTATACGGTAATGTCGTCAGGCGTAACAACGGTAAATAGGCAAGGGAATTACGCCTGTCGAGCGCAAAAAACGCGGTGCCTTGTACCATAAACAATTGTCGTAAAGGAAAGCGAATTGCACTCGTCACAGCGACAGTAGAAACGTTACTGCAAGTGTGCGGCAAAGCGTAGCGGCGAAACGGCAGCCAATGGGAAATCGTGCAAGTCGCCGCCCTTTTGCTGCGAAACGCCCAATAAATTATGTAATCAGGCGCAACGCCCGTGCAACCCTTATCCGAACGTCATCGCACGGCTTGTCCTGTCGCGCCGCCAAGCGCTTGCGCAGGGAGGGCTCCACCGCACCTGACCGAAAAAATTTTGCGTGCTATCTGCAATTATCCTTTCCCCAAAAGAAAATTGCCGTCGTGCCCGGTCCGCAATGGCAGGACAAAATAGAGCCTATGGGGGAAATGCGGATATCTTTCAGACGGGGAAAGGTGAGTTTTGCCAGATCTGCCACCGCCTGCGCCGTTTGCGGACACCACGCATGCGCCACGTACAGCGTTTTGTCGTAGTCGACGCCCCCTTCCGCCTGCGAGAGCATTTCCGCAATGAGTTTTTGCTCTGCTTTTTTTGCCGTTATCGTTTTGGCATACGCCACCAGCTTTCCCTCGTCGGTGGCGCGCATGACGGGGCACAGCCGCAGCAGATTGCCTATAAGCATGACGGCGCCCGACACCCTGCCGCTGCGCCTGAGATAGGACAGGTCGGAGGTGAAAAAGTAGTGACGCGGACGAAGCTTGTTGTCTTCCAGCCAACGCCACACCTCCTCCATTGTGGCGCCGCCGTCCCTCATGTCGAGGGCGTGCTCCACCAATAGCGCCATACCCCCGCAGCCGCTGAGCGTGTCCACCACTTTGAGCTTGTGAGGCAAATTCATCTTTTCTATTTTCTGCGCCGCCAAAAAAGCGTTGTTTGCCGACGAGCTTAAACCGGAGCTGAACGCTATGTGCAGTACGTCCTCCGTTTGCAGCCTTTCGAGAAAAAACTGCTCGTAGCGGCTTTGGTTTATCAATGAAGTGGACGGCTTGCCCTTTTGCAATGCGGCATACAAACTTTCCTGCTGCTGCGGCTGCCGCCACATATCGTCAAGATACTCCTTGCCATCCGCGGTATACGAATAGAACAGCACGTCGCAGTTCCTTTGTTGAAGATAGTTTACGTCCACGTCGCATATGGACTCGGTGGTTATACGGTACACGTTATTCTCCTTGCGCCCAAAGGCTGATTGTGCCCAAAGGCCGAAAACTCAAATTTTTGTCGGCGGACGTTTCGTTGACGCCGCCTTTCGCACGGCAAAAGCCAAGAATATACGCCTGCTTTTCGCCGCGTCGCCGTTGGCAATTTACCCACGCGCCCGCACGGCGCCTGCAACAAGTTGAACGCACTGCATTTTGCAACGCGCGCTTTTGCCTGCGGTGCTAACGCAAAAAAAGCCTGACGTTTTGCCGACAGCGCCATTATACCACAGCGAAGGAAATTTGTTTCCCTATCGCTATGCGCTGTCCCTCTACCCTTTGTTTTGTGGCGGTAGAATTGCTTTCAAACCTCTCTACCGACAGTAGAATTGCCCGCAGAGGGTTTTCAAACAGTTGATTTTGTAACAAAAAAGTGTTAAGATTTCTGTATGGACGACAAAAACACAACAGACGTAAATCAACTTAAAGATATAATTGCCCAAAACCTTGCGGCGTTCAGAAAAAATTCCGGCATGACGCAGCAGCAGCTTGCGGAAAAGATAAACTATTCCGACAAGGCGGTGAGCAAGTGGGAAAGAGGCGACGGACTGCCCGACGTGCTGGTATTAAAACAAATTGCCGACCTGTACGGCATTACCGTCAACGACCTGCTTACCCGTCACAAACGGCTGCCGCTGACCAAAATGCGGCTGAAAACGCTTGTTGCAAAGCGGTGGCTGGTGGCGCTTGTGTCGGTGGCGGCGGTATGGCTTTTGGCAACGCTGGTAACGGTGATCTGGCTGCTGGTAAACAAGACGGCTATTCCCGTTGCCAAGTACGCCTACGTCATCGCCCTGCCCGTCACCTTTGTGCTGCTGCTTATTTTCAGTTGCCTGTGGAGCAAGCTTTGGGTACGCTGCGCCATGGCGTCGCTGCTGATGTGGTCGCTGTGCCTTTTGACGTTTGTGTTTTTGAACCTGACCGTTGCCAATGCGGGGCTGGTGTTCCTGATAGGGGGCGCAGCGCAGCTGCTGATAGTGCTGTGGTACCTGCTGCGGCTATTCGTGCTGAAAGACAAGCAGAGCAAGTCGCTAAAACCCGACGAACAAGCAGAAGAACAAAGCTGATTTTCGCTGCAAAACGCTGCTTTCAAAACAACTTTGCATTTGACGGGTAGGACTTGCAAAAATAAAAGCAAAAAAAATGTAACAAACAAGATGATAAGCCGCGCTTAATCAAAACAAGTTGCCGAAAAGCGCAATACCCAAGTTTGCGACGCGCCGCGAACGCACAGGAGGGCGCAATTACGGAAGGAAATTGCGGCTCGTTCAAACGAAGACGAACAACACCTGTTCTCAAAACACAACACGCACCGTTTTTTACTAACGGTGCGTGTTTTTTGTGCCAAAAATTTTCCTCTTTCCGCAAATACTTTCCATTTGCCCAGACAACGTTATTTTTTGAAAACAAACAAATGCTCGTGCGCCAGCAATAAAAAATTGTACTTTATGCTGTTGGTTTTCCAATAGCCGGTCGCCTTACAATTGTGCTGTTCTTTGATTATTATTTCTTTGGTCTTGAAACCTGCAAGTTCGAAAAGGCGCATTGTTTCAAAGGCAAGGGGTTGCACCATACCTTTTTTGCGCGTATCTCCCATAAGAACAGCACAAAATTTATCTTTTTTAAGTACGCGGTAAAACTCCTTTGCCACCTTGCCCATCTCATGCAAAAATTCCTTCATAGGTAAAAGCGAAAGGTCGCCGGCTATATCTTCGCTGTAATGAATTATGTCTGCATAAGGCGGGTGTGTGCAAATCAGGTCTACACTACTGTCCGCCAGCGGCAGGTTGCGTGCGTCGGCAACGTCGATTGCGGAAAAGGCTTCGGTTGTAAATTGAAAATTGCACTTCTTCCGACTCAATTCCGTTGCGGCGGGATTTATATCATATCCTATAAAATTTCGTTGGGTGAGTTTCGCCTCAACAGCCGTAGTTCCTCCTCCCACAAACGGATCCAAAACAATTTCACCCTCATGCGAATAACGCAAAATTACGTTGCGCGGAATATACGGAGACCAATTTCCGCGATATTTTGCGTCATGCGTAGCCCACTTGCCCCGATCGGGAAAAGCCCATACGGTATTTGTTTCCAGCTCGAAATTTTCAGGTTGCAAGGGTATATTTTTCTTTGCCATAGTCAGTCCTCTATGAGTTCTGGCGGCACGGGTAAGCCAATCCGTTTAAGCGGTATATATTCAAAGTAATAATCACAGCCAACCGAATGTATATAATCAAGCACATCCCTGTATTTTTC
>DVOC01000005.1 GCA_018713905.1 Candidatus Fimimonas merdipullorum | reverse complement strand
TTCCGCGCGTAGTCGGCAGTTGCGAACACGGCTATGATTTGACGGCTTCGCCATAACGGCGGGGCAAGTCGCGCGTTTGTCGTGACGGGGTATATTGTGCGTTTGTCGCAACGGGCATATTGTGCGCCTGCCGATACTACAATAGCGTATAGTATCTGAAGGAATTTGCCTATGAACGTAATATGGACGGCGACTACCGTGGCGGCGCTGATCGCGCTGTGTTTTTCCGGCGGCGACGCCCTTTCCGTATGCATAGAGGGGTGCACCTCCGCCGTGACGGTGTGCTTCGGGCTGTGCGCCGTGTACTGTCTTTGGCTGGGGGTGTTCAGGGTGGCGGAGCAGTGCGGCGTGATAGACGCCCTTTCCCGTCTGCTGCGCCCTGTAATAAAGGCGCTGTTCGGCTGCGTGTCCCCGCAGGCGGAAAAGAGCATAGCGCTGAACCTTGCATCCAACGTCGTGGGGGCGGGCAACGCCGCCACGCCGTCGGCGGTACAGGCGCTTGCCCATACCGAAAAAGGGGAAAAGCTGTCCCGCGCGGGAGCCATGCTGTTTGTGCTTAACGCCTGCGGCGTGCAGATGGTGCCCTCCACCGTCATAGGCTTGCGCGCCTCCGCAGGCTCGGCGGGGGCGGCGGATATTCTGCCCGTCACCGTCATATGCACGCTGGTATGCGCCGCCGTAGGCGGGGCGCTTACCTCCTTGTTCTTCCGCGAATGAACGCTCTCATACCGCTGCTGATCTGTCTGCTGCTGACGTGGGGGCTGGCGCGGCGAAAAAACGTGTACGGCTGTTTCGTGGAGGGTGCAAGGGGCGCCTTTCCCCTTGCGCTGTCTATTTTCCCCTATCTCGCCGCCACCTTCGTTATGGTAAACGCCATGGAAAAAAGCGGGCTGGACGTGTACGTCGTGGAGGTCTTGTGGCAGCCTTTCAGATTGCTCGGTGTACCGAAAGAAGTGGTACGTCTGCTGTTTTTGCGTCCGTTCAGCGGCAGCGGCAGCATTGCGATGCTGCAAGATCTGCTTGCCCGCTACGGCGCCGACAGCTACGTGGGCAGGTGCGCTTCCGTCATTGCCGGCAGCGGCGAAACGGTCTTCTACGTTGCGGGGGTGTATTTTTCGCAGGTAAAGGGCGTAAAGACGGGCATGGCGGTGCCCATTGCGCTTTTCTGCAATTTTCTGGGCGGGGTGCTGGGCTGTCTGCTGTGCAGGGTGATGTAAAGCTGCGCGCGGTTTGAACGTGCTTGCAGTGGCGGCGGGCGGCAGTCGGGGCGCAAATCGCGCATCAAAAGAGCGTCTTCCGCAAAAACAACCAACATACGGCAAGATATTGCAAAACAATGCTCCCTTACGGCGGTATTTTTGTGACGAGGTAACGCTATGTCTGCAAAATTTTCCGCAAAAAAGATTCTGCCCTACGTGTTTTACGCCCTGTGCGCCCTTTTGTGCGGCGGCGCGGCGGAGGGTTCGCTGTGCTTCGGACTGTTCGTGGGAGCCACCTACTGCATAAACGCCCCCGTTGCCGCCCTTATCGCCGCCTTGTCGTCGCTGCCCTTCGGGTGGAGGCAGGCGGCTCATTCCGCCGTAAGGTGCGGGGTGTATCTGGTGTTTTTCTTCCTGCACAAAATATTGGGCAAGCGCATAAACAAGGCGTATATGTTGCTCTATACCTCTCTTTCCTGCGTATTTTACTGCGTCTACGGCACGGAAGACTATTTCGCGCTGTTCGACAAGCTGTTGTACAGCTGCTGCGGCATTGCCTTTTCCTACGTCAGCCTGTATCTGTTCCGCGCGCTGTTCTCACGGGGGATACGGTACCGTCCCGCCTCCGAAGAGGTGATATGCATAGCTATTTTCGCCGTGGTGATATCCTATGCCGCGTCTTGCCTTACGCTGTGGGAATTTAACGTCGGCTTTTTTCTTTTCCCCTTTGTGCTGCTGTTTGCTTCCGCCCTTTCCGCAAAGGGCGCGCTGGTGTGCGCCGCCCTGCTGGGACTGGGCAACCTGCTGGCGACGGGGGCGTACGACGGCTGCGTGTTCTGTCTGTTCGCCGCGCTGTCGGCAGTAACCTTCTTTCGCCTCAACAAATACGTTGCAGGGCTGTCCGTGGTCATTGCCGACGTGCTTATGTCCTATTTTATGGGGCTGCACGGGCAGTTTTCCACCTTGGTGTTTGCGCCCACGGTGTGTTCCGTAGCGGCGTTTTTCCTGCTGCCCAAAAGGTGCACCGACTACGTGCGCGACTGTCTGTGCGCCGACAAAAACCTGTATCTGGGCAAAAGCGTAGCCAAAAAGGCGGGCGCCGTCACTTCCGCCAAGCTGTACAGGCTTGCCGACGTATTTTCCGATATGAAAAACGCCTTTTTCGCCCTGTCCGCCCCTACGCCCACCAACGGCGACGGGGCAAAGGCGGTGACAAACGCCTGCAAAGCCAACGTGTGCGGCGAATGTCGGGAAAAATCTCGGTGCGGCGGCTTTGAAAGCGTAGTCACGCAAATTGCATTAAACGCCGTGGAAAAGGGCAGGTGCACCATTTTGGACGTGCCGCAAAACACCTCCTTCCGCTGTGCGCGCATAACGGCGTTGCTTGCGGAAATAAACGTGCAAAGCCGAAACTGGCGGGAGTACGTCGACAGAGTGAACAGGGAAAACGAAGGCAAAAAACTGCTGGGAACACAGCTTAAAGGCGTTTCTGCCCTGCTGGATCGTCTTGCCGTCGAGTGCCGCAGCGAAATTTGTTGCGACGAGGAAAAGCAAAAGGAGCTGTTTGAACGGCTCAACTTTCACAACCTGCTATGCCGCGGCGCCGCCGTATTGAATATGGGGGACGCGGTGGTCACGGTATCGTCCGACTGCGACAAGGACGCCGTCTGCCGTGTGGCGGAGGGAGTAATGGGCATAAAGCTGACGGCGCGCGTGGAAAACACCGAAAGCCCCTCGTGGATAAACGTGCTGCTTTCCCCTGCGCCGCGGTACGCCGTCACCTTCGGCGTAAGCAGCCTTCCCAAAAGGGGCAGCGAGGTTTCCGGCGACACTCACACCGTCATAAACACCGACAACGGCAAATGTATCGTGGCGCTGTGCGACGGCATGGGCAGCGGCAGCCGCGCCGAAAAATATTCCGAAACCGCCATGGCTCTGGTGGAAAGCTTATACCGCGCGGGGTTGGACAGCGACACCGTGCTGTCCGCCGTAAACACTCTGCTGACGGAAGGGGGCAACGAGGTGTTTTGCGCTACCGATATTTTAGTCATAGACCTTTCCACCGCCTGCGCCGACATGATAAAGCTGGGCTCGCCGCAGAGCTTTGTCAAAACTTCCGACGGGGTAAAAACCGTCAGCGGCAGCAGCCTGCCCCTCGGCGTACTGGAAGAAATGACTCCCCACACCTGCCGTATGCAGCTTGAGGAGGGCGGCGTGGCGCTCTTGGCAAGCGACGGCGTCACCGACAGCCTCGCCCCCTGCGATATAGCCGACCTGCTTGCCGAAACCATGCTGACCAACCCGCAGAGCATTGCGGAGGCGGTGCTGAACAAGGCGCTTCGCGGCGGCGCGGCACGCGACGACATGACGGTGGTGGCGGTGCGCCTGACGGACAACGCGCCGAGTGTCGTGACGAAAAAAGCCGAAAAACGTCGAGATAAAGCACAAAAACAAGCGGTTTAATGTATATTTTGCACTTTACGTGCATAAAATAACGTATCCTTTCAAAGTGTCCGAGGTGCGTTTGTGTATTGCGTAATAGACGGCTCCGCAAAAATTTCCCCCACCGCCGTGATAGAGGATTTTGTGGTGATAAAGGGCAACTGCATTGTGGGTGAAAACTGTGTGGTGGGTAGTTTCAGCTATCTCGAAAACGCCGTAATAGGCAATAACAGCGTGGTAAAAAGCTCCCGCATAGTCAATTCCCGCGTGGGCGAAAGCTGCACGGTAGGGCCGTTTGCTCACCTGAGAAATAATGCCGTAGTGTGTGACGGCTGTCGCATAGGCAACTTCGTGGAGATAAAAAACAGCGTAATAGGCGCAGGCACAAAAGCCTCTCATCTGGCGTACGTGGGGGACGCCGACGTGGGTGAGCGCACGAACGTGGGGTGCGGAGTCATCTTCGTCAACTACGACGGCAAGACCAAACACCGTACCAAGGTGGGGAAGGACTGCTTTATCGGGTGCAATTCCAATCTGGTGGCTCCGCTGACGGTGGGGGACGGCTGCTTTGTGGCGTGCGGCTCCACCGTGGTGCAGGATATGCCGTCGGGAGCCTTCGGCATAGGGCGCAGCCGCCTTACGGTAAAGGAAAACGCCGCGGGCAAGTATCTTAAATAGCTTTTGTCAAAGGACGTGCAAAGCGCGCGCCTTTTTTTGTGTCTTTGCGCAATACCGATTAAGACCGCCGCCGTTGTTCGGCAAATACCTTCGTATGCCCGTTTTGCCCATAAACCGTCGGACAATTCCCAAAACAATAGTGCGGGGCAACGTCCGCCGCGTTGCAAAAACAGACGTTCTTTGCCGTACGTTTTTATAAGGGCGTGCAAAAGGGGCAAACGTTTGCTTTCAAACCGCCCTTTTTCAAAAGGAGCGGCGCATACCGTTGACTTTTTTTTGCCGTTGAATTACAATTTTATATACAATTATATCGTGAGGTCTGTATGGACAAAATTGCAACGGAAAAAAAGTGGAACAAGCTTTGGGAAGAAAACCAAGTGTACAAATTTAATCCGGAGGACGTGGAAAACAAATACTACATGCTGGAAATGTTTTCCTACCCCAGCGGAGCCAAGCTGCACATAGGGCATTGGTACAACTACGGGCTTTCCGACAGCTTTGCGCGGTACCAGATAATGAAGGGCAAAAACGTGTTTCAGCCCATGGGCTTCGACGCCTTCGGACTGCCTGCGGAAAACTACGCCATCAAAACGGGCATTCACCCGCAGGACAGCACCCTTAAAAACATCGCCGTCATGGAAGAACAGCTCAAAAACATCGGGGCGCTGTTCGACTGGGATCACGAAATAAAAACCTGCATGCCCGACTACTACAAGTGGACGCAGTGGATATTCTGTCAGCTGTACAAGCACGGGCTTGCCTATCGCAAAAAGGCGCCGGTAAACTGGTGTCCGAGCTGCAACACCGTGCTTGCCAACGAGCAGGTGGTGGACGGTCAGTGCGAAAGGTGCGGCAGTCAGGTGGTCAAAAAGGATCTTACCCAATGGTTTTTCAAAATAACCGACTACGCCGAGGAGCTGCTGGAGGGGCTGGACGGACTTGACTGGCCGGAAAAGACCAAAGCCATGCAGCGCAACTGGATAGGCAAATCGGTGGGCGGGGAAATACGTTTCCGTCTTGCCGACGGCAGCGGATATTTCGACGTGTTTACCACCCGCGCCGACACTCTGTTCGGCTGCACCTACGTGGTGCTTGCCCCCGAGCACGAGCTGGTGGACAGAATTACGCTGCCCCAATATCGTGCCGAGGTGGAAAAGTACAAAGAGCAGGTTTCCAAAACCAACGAGGTGGAGCGGCTTTCCACCGCCAAGGAAAAAACCGGCGTCTTTACCGGCGCATACGCCGTAAATCCCGCCGACGGCAGCAAGGTTCAGGTGTGGATAGGCGACTACGTGCTGGCAAGCTACGGCACGGGCGCAGTTATGGGCGTACCCGCGCACGACGCAAGGGACTATCTGTTTGCTCAAAAGCACGGCATAGAAATCAAGCGCGTAATAAAGGGCGCAACGGCGGAGGTGGACGACAGTCTGCCCTTCTGCGACTACGGCGTTATGACAAACAGCGGACAGTTCGATGGCATGCCCAGCGAAAAGGGGCGCGTCGCCGTGGTGGAAATGCTGGAAAAACAGGGGTGCGGCAAAATAAAGACCAACTACCGTCTGCGCGACTGGCTGGTTTCCCGTCAGCGGTATTGGGGCGCGCCCATTCCGGTAATTTACTGTCCCAACTGCGGCGAGGTGCTGGACGAAAATCTTCCCGTACAGCTTCCCTACGACGTGGAATTCCGTCCCGACGGCACCAGTCCCCTTGCCAAGCACGAAAAGTTCATTCACGACGTCACCTGCCCCAAATGCGGCGCAAAAGCCAAAAGAGAGGCGGACACTCTGGACACCTTCGTGTGCAGCAGCTGGTACTATCTGCGCTATCCCGACGCGCACAACGACCAAAAGCCCTTCGATACGCAGTGGATAGACAAAATGCTGCCCGTCGATAAGTACGTGGGCGGGGCGGAGCATGCCTGCATGCACCTGCTGTACGCCCGCTTTATCACCAAAGCGCTGCGGGATATGGGCTATCTGCATTTTGACGAGCCCTTCAAATCGCTGGTTCATCAAGGCGTTATTTTGGGCCCCGACGGCAACAGAATGAGCAAAACTCACGGCAACGTCGTTTCTCCCGACGAGTACGTCGGCACCTACGGCGCAGACGTGTTCCGCTGCTATCTTGCTTTCGGCTTCAAATACACCGAGGGCGGCCCGTGGTCGGACGACGGTATAAAGGCAATAAACAAGTGGCTGGACAGGGTGGAAAGGTACGTGCTTGCCGCCTACGGTGACTACGAAACTACCGAGGAAATAGGCGCGGAGGAAAAACAGCTCAACCGAGTGCGCCACGCCGCCATAAAGGCGGTGGACGAAGACTACCGCGACTTTTCCTTCAATACGGCGGTGGCGCGCATGATGGAGCTGGTAAACGCCCTTTGCCGCTACGACGGCGCAAAAAAGAAAAACGCCAAGCTGTACCGCGAAACGGCGGACGATCTGCTGAAATTGCTTTGCCCTCTTGCTCCCCACGTGACGGAAGAACTGTGGCAGCAGACGGGACACCAAGGCAGCATTGTCACGCAGTCCTTCCCCGACTGGCAGCAGGAAGCGCTGACAGAGGAAGAAAAGGAAATGCTGGTGCAGATAAACTCCCGTCCCAAGGTGAGGCTCAACCTTCCCGCAGACGCCGACACGGACACTATAAAGACGCTTGTGCTGCAAAACGCCGACGTTGCGGCGCTGCTTTGCGGCGCACAGCCCAAAAAGGTCATAGTTGTGCCCGGCAGGCTGGTAAACATAATTGTGTAACAGAAAAATAGATACGTATCGAGTTTTTGCGCACAATAAAGCGCAAAATGCGCACGAGGGAATATGGATTTCGTTAACGAAGCAAAAAAACTGGGCATAGGGGACACGCCTTTGCTGCGGTACGACTGCGAGTGTGCAGCCAACGTCTTTTTCAAGCAGGAAAGCATGAACCCCGGCGGCAGCGTCAAGGACAGGGCGGCGCTGGCGCTCATTCTGGACGCAGAAGAAAAGGGACTGCTGCACAGCGGCGGTGAAATAGTGGAAGCTTCCAGCGGCAACATGGGTATATCTCTCGCCTACGTGGGCGTCAGGCGGGGTTACCGCGTGACGGTGGTCATGCCGGACAATATGAGCGAGGAACGTCGGGCGCTGATACGCGGCCTTGGGGGACAGCTGGTGCTGACGGACGGAGCGCAAGCTATGCGCGGGGCGCAGCTGCGCGCCGACGAGATAGCCAAAAGCCGCAATGCGCTGCGCCTCGACCAGTTTTCCTCTTTGGCAAATGCGCAGGCGCACTATCTGTCCACGGGGGAAGAAATAATTTCTCAACTGGACAAAGTGGACGTTTTCGTCGCGGGCGTAGGCACCGGCGGCACTCTTATGGGCACCGCGCGCAGAATAAAGGAGGCTTTTCCTTTCTGCAAGGTGGTGGCGGTAGAGCCGTCCGGCAGCAACGTGCTTTCGGGCGGCAAGGCGGGCAGCCACGCCATTCAGGGCATAGGCGCCGGTTTCGTGCCGGCAATTTACGACGCTTCGCTGGTGGACGAGGTGCAATGCGTCACCGACGAGGAAGCGTTGGACGAGTTTTTTATTCTCAGCAAAAAGCAGGGCTACTGCTGCGGCATATCCTCCGCCGCCAACCTTGCCGTATGTCTGCGCCTTGCACAGCAGCCCTGCAACGAGGGCAAAAACGTCGTTACCGTCTTCCCCGACGGCGACGACAGGTATCTTTCGCTGCTTAAAAGCGTCAAGTAGGGTGTGTTTTTCAAAACTGCCTCTTTGCGGCGGAAGTAAGTATCGCTCCCTTTCCGCAGCCGTCGTTGCCGACTGCCGAACTTGCAGAAGCGTTTCGGCAACAAGCCGTGGGCAAAATTCGCGGCGTGTACGTACGCTTTTTTGAGGTAACGGCTCCATAACGGCAGAGGCGTCTGCTTCAAGTGTGCGCAATGCGGCGCGACAATGGGCAAAACGGGAGTGTTTTGGGGCAGTGTGCTGCGGCCAAGAAACCTTTTCGACGGACGTTTTGTCGCGGCATACGTTAAGTAAAGTACAAACGGGCAATAGTGAACAATTGTCCGTTTTTATTTTTTTACTTGTTGCCCTATTGACTTATATTGCCGCATAAGTTACAATAAAAGCAATCTAACAAGGAGGAAACGTAATGAAAAAATTTACCAAGATAGTTTGCCTTGCATTGGTGTGCGTGTTTGCGCTGTTTGCGCTGACGGCGTGCGCCCCCAACAGCGATCCCGACAAGGCGCTTGCCTCTCTTAAAGAGAACGAATATACGGCGATAAAAGACACACTCATTGTGCCTGCGGCGCTTACTCTTGCAGGGGTTAAAGGTATAGACGTAGTTATTTCCGGCAGCAAAGTGGTAGAAACGGATGACGGCACCAAGGGAGAGCACGTCACCGTTGTTTATTTCCTCACTGCCGACGCAGCCAACTCCGCTTGGGAAACGGTTCAGGAATACGCCGAAAGCGAAAAGGAAGAGGACGCTTCCGACTGGAAAATAAAAAAATTCGGCAAGATGATCTTCTACGGAACAAGCGCGGGAATAAGAGCGGCAATGTAATTGCGCAACGATCTCAAAAAGGCTTCGCACGAAGCCTTTTTTTGCGCGCTTTTCAAACGTCGGAGCAAGCGGGTAAATATACTTCGCCCGTCACGAAGCAATGCCGCTCGTGTTGTCGTAACCCGCGCGGAGCGGGGCAACTGCGTTTGCCGCACAAAATTTCAGGCAATCTTTTGCGGCAGGGGAACACAGGGAGAAAGCAGCCGACCTGTCGCACAAAAGTTCTTCCCGAAAGGGGCGGTACGTCCGTTTTATATAAGCGTTTACTCGGCAAATTTTTCCGATAAGGTTATGATAATATCCGTGCGGGAGAAGGCAAACGCAAGTCGTGCAGGCAAAACGTCGGGGAGGGCAAAAGGCGCGTTTTTCCTCATCAAAGCAGGTTTTTCGGCACAAACGTAGGTAAACTTTTTCAAAAACCGTTGAAAAGTGCGTAAATATGTAGTAATATTTAATCGTAAGGGCGCAAAACGGCAAAGCTTTTGCGCCGAAGGAGAAAACGTCATATGCCTCAGTGGCTCAAAAACGCAAGTTTCTACGAAATCTATCCCCAAAGCTTTTACGACAGCAACGGCGACGGCATAGGGGACATAAACGGTATAACGCAAAAGCTGGACTACGTAAAGGGTTGCGGCTTCAATGCGTTGTGGCTCAACCCCTGCTATCTTTCTCCCTTCCTCGACGCAGGCTACGACGTGCAGGACTACACTAAGGTGGCTCCCCGTTACGGCACCAACGAGGATCTGTACAAATTGTTCGACGAAGCGCACAAGCGCGGCATGCACGTCATTCTCGATTTGGTGCCGGGGCACACCTCCGTCAAACACCCTTGGTTTGTCGAGAGCGCCCGCGCGGAAAAAAACAAGTACAGCGACTACTACGTGTGGACTAACGAGGTGTGGCAAAAGCCCGCTCCGTACAGCTGGGTGGCGGGCATGTCTGAAAGGGACGGCTGCTATCTGCTGAACTTTTTCAACGCGCAGCCGGCGCTCAATTTCGGCTTCAACAGGATAGACCATCCCGATTGGCAAATTCCCTACACCGACGACAGGGTAAAGCCGGTATTCGAGGAGATACTGTCCGTTATGCGCTTCTGGCTGGACAGGGGGTGCGACGGCTTCCGCGTGGACATGGCGGCAAGTCTGGTAAAAAACGACGACGGGCACGAGGCTACGGCAAGTCTGTGGCGCAAAGCGCGCAAAATGCTGGACGAGCAATATCCCCAAGCCGTCATGATTTCCGAGTGGAGCAGACCTTTGGAAGCGTTGAACAAGGCGGGCTTCCATTGCGATTTTTTGCTTAACGACTACAAAAAGTTTTCCTACTACGCCTTCCGCCGTGTGGAAGGGGGCAAAAACAAGAGCTATTTTTGCAAGAGCGCGCACGTCACGGCAAAAAACATGCTCAAAACCTATCTGCCCGACGTGTACGGCAGTTGGGGCAACGGCTACGTCAGCGTCATTTCCGGCAACCACGACACGGCGCGCATAGCGCACACTCTGGACGAAAGCGAGCTGAAGCTTGCCTACACCTTCATTCTTACCCAGCCGGGAGTGCCCTTTTTCTACTACGGCGACGAAATAGCAATGAGGTATCTGCCGCAGGTATCCAAGGAGGGTGGCTACAACCGCACGGGCGCGCGCACCCCCATGCAGTGGAATTCTTCCGAGAAAAACCTCGGCTTCTCCACGGCGGAAAGGGAAAAGCTGTATCTGGACGTGGACAGAAGCGCCGACGCTCCATGCGTCGAGCAACAGCTGCAAAAGCAGGACTCCCTGCTCAACACCGTAAAGGCGCTCAACGCCCTTCGCGCGGCAAACGACGATCTGCTTGCCGACGGAGAACTTTCCCAAGTCACCGCTCTCGATAACGGCACGCTGTTTTACAAGCGGGGCAAAAACACCTACGTCGCCTTCAACCCCAAGGACAAAGCCGCCGTTGTTCCCCTCAAGCTCGGCAAGGTGCTTTTCTGCATAGGAAAAGCCACTCCCCGCGGCGACAAAACGCTGCTGTCTGCGCAGACGGCGGTGGTATTCACAAAATAAAAGGAGGTTCGCATGGA
>DVOC01000032.1 GCA_018713905.1 Candidatus Fimimonas merdipullorum | reverse complement strand
AATTTTCCGTTTAGCATTGCAAAATTCCCGTATATTTGCTATCATATAGGCGTTATTTGGGAGGTGGCGCTATGACGGATATTGAAATAGCAAGAAAATGTAAACTGAAAAAAATTACCGAAGTGGCGGCTAAAATCGGCATTGACGAGAGTCGCCTTGAATTGTACGGCAACTACAAAGCCAAAGTGACGGCAAAGCCGTCGCCCAAAAGCAATGCCAAGCTGGTGCTGGTAACGGCAATAAACCCCACCTCGGCGGGGGAAGGAAAAACTACCGTTTCCATAGGTCTTGCCGACGGAATGAACCTTGTCGGAGCAAAAACCTGTCTTGCCCTGCGCGAACCGTCGCTGGGGCCGGTGTTCGGCATAAAGGGCGGCGCAACGGGAGGCGGCTATTCGCAGATACTGCCTATGGAAGATATCAACCTGCACTTTACGGGAGATTTTCACGCCATAACCGCCGCAAACAATCTGCTGTGCGCCATGTTGGACAACAGCATATTTCAGGGTAACAAGCTTAACATTAACCCCGACAACATTCGTTTCAACAGAACGCTGGACGTAAACGACAGGGCGCTTCGCGGCGTGGAAGTCAACAGCGGAGTTAAAGACGCAATTTCTCATCACGAAAAGTTTAACATCACGGCGGCGTGCGAGGTGATGGCGGTGCTTACCCTTGCAGAGGATCTGGACGACCTGAAACGCAGGCTGGGGAATATTCTTGTAGCCTACGACTATGACGGAAACCCCGTGTTTGCGCGCGATCTCCACGCGGAAAACGCTATGACCATTTTGCTTAAAGACGCATTGAAGCCCAACCTCGTGCAGACGATAGGGGGCACTCCCGCCTTTGTGCATTGCGGCCCCTTTGCCAACATAGCACACGGCTGTAACAGCGTTCAGGCAACGAAGCTTGCCATGACGTACGCCGACTACACGGTGACGGAAGCGGGCTTCGGCGCAGACCTCGGTGCGGAAAAGTTTCTGGATGTAAAATGCCGTCTTTCGGGACTTAAACCCAATGCGGTAGTGGTTGTGGCAACGGTGCGGGCGTTAAAGCTGCACGGCGGCTCGCAGAACGATCTGACGCAAGAGGACCTGCCCGCCCTCAAAAAGGGAATGTGCAACTTGGTGCGGCACGTAAAAAATATCAGGGACGTATACCGCCTGCCCGTGGTGGTGGCTGTCAACCGCTTTACTTCCGATACGGAAAAGGAAATAGCGGAAATAACGGGCGCCATGCAGGAAATGGGCGTGCACGCCGTAACCTGCGACGTATGGGGCAAAGGAGGCGAAGGCGCAACGGAGCTTGCCAAAGCGGTGCGTCGGCTGTGCGACGACGGCGACAACTCGCAATTTACCTTTTGCTATGACGACAGCGACGGTGTGGAGGAAAAAATCCGCAAAGTGGCGCAGAAAATTTACGGAGCAAAGGACGTGGAGCTGTTGCCCAAAGCGCAGGAGAGCCTGAGGCTGCTTGCCCCCTTGGGCATAGGCAATATGCCTGTGGTGATAGCCAAAACGCAATACAGCTTTTCCGACGACGCTTCGCTGTTGGGCGCGCCCGAAGGGTTTACGGTGAAGATAAGGGATATCGAATATCGCGGCGGCGCCGGCTTTTTGGTGGCGCTTGCCGGCAATATGCTGCTTATGCCGGGACTTTCCAAAACTCCCAACGCCGTCAATATGACTATCGACAGCAACGGCAAAATCGACGGGCTTTATTGAGGTGGAAAAATGCCATTCAGACTTTACTTCAAATACGGCACTATGGGCAGCAGCAAATCGGCGCAGGCGCTCATGTGCAAATTCAATTACGAACAAAAGGGCATGAAGGTTTTGCTGGTAAAGCCTTCGTTGGACAACCGCGGCGACGGCGACGTGCCTATGGTGCGCTCACGAATAGGGCTGGAATGTGCCTGCGAAACAATTTCACCGCAGCAGAATTTTGAAGCGCTGTACGCCGAAAGGTGTAAAAAGGGCGTGTACGACTGTATCATCGTGGACGAATGTCAGTTCTGCACCGAGCAGCAGGTGGACGAGCTTAAAAGGCTGACTCAGTACGTCCCCGTCTTGTGCTACGGACTGCTTACCGATTTCAAATGTAAGCTTTTTGAGGGCAGCAAGCGACTTGTGGAGCTGGCGGACTCGCTGCAAGAGATAAAATCCGTGTGCCGCTGCGGCAGAAAGTCCAACGTCAACGCCCGTTTTGTGAACGGCAAGTGCGTGGACGACGGTCCGGTAGTGCTCATCGGCGGGGACGAAAGCTACGAAAATATGTGCTATTGGTGCTGGCAGGAGGAGCTGCACAAAAAATAGTTTATAAGAAATAAAGGCGTTGCCGTGTGTTCGGCACGCCTTTTTTTGTATGCAGTACGTTTGCGGCGTTTTGCGTAGCGGCGCTTTTGACGGTATGCTACAAAACGCCAAAGGGGCGCGGAGGGTGAAAAGCAAAAAACTGTCTTTTTGCATTTGTGCCGTCTTTTTTTTGAACGGCAACTTTGCGGATACGCCCGCACGCCGCAGGAGCGTGAACTTTAACACCCGACGGATATGTGAGTCAAAGTGTCTGATCGGGCGACGGCATGGATACCCATGCGTATGCAGGTTTGCGAGCCGTCGTTATTTCCGAAAAGCGTTCGTTGCGCCCTTTTGGCAACGGGGCGATTGCCGCGGCTTTTAGTCCGAAACAGACAGAGGTATATATTTGAAAAGTCGGCAACGCTTTTCGCGGCAGTGGGCTTTTTGTGCGCTTTGCCCGTGGCGGAGCGACGTGTTTACGCGCATAAAAAATACCTCAGGTGGTCACACTATACAGGCAGGCAGGGAGG
>DVOC01000031.1 GCA_018713905.1 Candidatus Fimimonas merdipullorum | reverse complement strand
CGCCCACCTGCTGTGGATAAACCTTGTTACCGACACCATTCCCGCAATAGCCCTCGGCGCCGAAAGGGCGGAAAAGGACATTATGTCCCGCGCGCCCAGAAGCAAAAACGAAGGCATTTTTGCCCACGGACTGGGGCTTAACGTGGCTCTGCACGGCGTATTTGTGGCTTTGATAACGCTTGCCGCCTACTTTGTGGGCGTATATATGGAAAACGGCTTTATAGAGTTTGTGGACGGACACAACGCGCAGGGCATCACCATGGCGTTTCTGACCATGAGCATGACGGAAATTTTCCACGCCTACAACAACCGCAGCAGCGAGCACAGCATATTTACGCTGCACTCCCACAACAAAATTCTGTGGTTTGCAATGATAGGTTCGCTGGCGCTCACCACCGCCGTCATCTACGTTCCCGGCGTCAACGACGCATTCGGATTTGTGGACGCAAACGGTCAGGGCGTAATCAGCTTTGCGGAATACGTCATCGCGCTGGCGTTGGCATTTGCCATCATTCCCATTGTGGAATTGCAAAAGCTTGTCGTGCGCGCCGTGAAGCGCGGCAAAGCCAAAAAGATAAAGGCGTAAAACACAAAATTAAAGGCGCGGTTGCTCCGCGCCTTTTTTTGTTGCCTGTGCCGCCGCAAAAGCCTTCCTTTTTCGGGACGATTAGGCAAAATATCTCTCTGAAAACGCTGTTACTCTTTGCCGCAAAGGTGCTTTATGGCTTCGCCGGCAAGTATCATGCCGGCAACGGGAGGCACAAAGGGCAGGCTTGCGGGGGTACGGCTGCCCGTCTTTTGCGGAGGCTCGGCGGAATACACCACTTTGAGGGAGGTTACGCCGGCATCTTTAAGCAGCTTGCGCATTGCCTTTGCCAAGGGGCATACCGACGTGGAAAACACGTCCGCCACCTTGAAGGCGCAGGCGTCCAATTTGTTGCCCGTGCCCATACAGCTTATTATAGGAATGTTCCTCTCCGCGCACGTTTTTGCCAGCAGCACCTTGGCGGGAATATCATCTATGGCGTCTACGACAAAATCAAAGGAAAAGTCCATCGCCGCTCCGCTGCCGAAACGCATTTTGAGGGCGTTGACCTTGGCAAGGGGGTTGATGTCCAGAATACGGCTTTTTGCCACGTCGCACTTTGCCATACCCAACGTGGAATGCAGCGCATACAGCTGACGGTTGAGGTTGCTTGGCGTAACCACGTCGTCGTCCACCACCGTAAGACAGCCCACGCCCGCGCGGGCAAGCGCCTCCGCCGCATAGCTGCCCACACCGCCCAGACCGAACACCGCCACGTGAGCGCCCCGCAGTTTTTTTATTCCTTCTTCCCCCACAAGGGGCAAGGTTCTTTCAAACATATCCATAGTATTTTCTCCTTAAACATTGTACCACGCGCACAGCCTGTTTGTCAAAGCGCATAAAAAGCCGCCCCTTCACACACCTTACCCTTGCGGCATATTTTTTAGGGGGAAAAGGGGTGAACTGCAAAATTATAGTAAACGTCGAAAGCGGCAACTGCAAAAAGGCAAACGTGGACAAAATAAAAAGGCAGGTGCCTGCGGACAGCTACGAAGTGCAATACGTAAAGGGAGATTGGCAGGCGGAAGGCTTCGACTGCGTTGTAGCGTGCGGCGGCGACGGCACGCTTAGCGCCGCGCTGAACAGGTGCAGGGGGCAAAAGCTGTTTTATCTGCCCTGCGGCACGCTGAACGAATGTGCCTCGCAAAAGGCGATAGACAGCGCATGCCTCGTCAACGGCAGATACTTTTCCTACGTGTGCGCCACGGGCAGCTTTACGGAAATAGGTTATGCGGCAAAGACGGAGGATAAGCGCAGGTGGAAGGGGCTGGCGTACCTGCCGCAGGCGGCAAAGTACTACCGCTGCCACGACATTCCCGCCGCAATGTGCGCCGACGGCAAAAGCTTTTGCGGCAGATACACCCTGATAATGATACTCAAAAGCAGGCGGTGTTTTCGTTTCAACTTCAACAAGGGGTACGACAAGCTGCCCAAAAGCTACCTGCTGGCGGTAAAATCGGTAGGAAAGGACTGTCTGAAAAACAGAATCAAACTCTTTTTTCCCTTTTTCAGAATATTTTTTTGCGGCGCAAAGCCCGCCGTACACAAAAATTGGATGCTCATCCCCTTTGACAGCCTTACGCTGGAAACGGAAAAACGCCCCTTTTGCATAGACGGCGAAAGGGCGGTGCTGGGAGGAAAACTGAATTTCGGCACGCAGCCGCTGGACAACCCCGTGACGGTGCTGAAAACGTGATCTCGCGCAAAACCGCACACGGAAAAACGGTCGGAGCCTGTTGCTCCGACCGTTGGCTTTAAGGGCAATTTCGCCAAGCATTGTTTTGCTTTTTCCCGCAAAACCGCACGTTGTGCTGCTTTTGAAGCGTTATGCCGTAAACTGATAGCTGTACGTCACCTCTGCGCCGTCGGCGGTATAGGTGATGGCAATGGTTTTGACAAAGGTCTTGTCGAAGGTGGCGGACACCTTCATGTCGCTGCACTGCACCGCCGTGCCTAAAAACGCCGCGGGCGCCGACACCTCCGCCGTAAACTGCGTAGCGGTGAGGTTGGCGTTTTTGAAGTAGTTGTCGTCGAAGGAAAGATTTCCCGCGGAAACGCCGCTGACGTCAATGTCCGCCTCGTCGCCGTCCATACTCGTTATTACGCCCTTTTCCACCGTCAGCGTGCCCTGCTTGGTGACGATAAGGCTTTCGGGAATACCCTCGTTGAAGGTGGCAAACTGCTGAATGGAGTAGGTGACGGTGCTTACGTCCCCTTCCGTTGTCGTAGTGACGGTGCTTGTAAGCGTTTCGCCGAGGTACTTGGTGGTGACGGAAAGGCTTATCTGCGAATAGTTTGCTTTAAGTTTTTCGTTGAGCTGTTCCGAGCCCTGCTGCGGAGTACACGCCGCAAGGCACACCAGCAGGCACAATATTACTACAAATACAAAAGATTTTTTCATGTCCGTTCCTCCTTACAGCAGCTGCTGCTTGATAAGCGCCGCTATTGCCAGAAACGCCGCCGTAATTGTCGCCGCCGACAGCAATGCGCCTTGCAGCGCCTCCTTCATATGCCCGTTTTGCGCTGCCGCCGCCTCGTCGTACTGCGCCGCCGCGCTTTGCAACGCCGCGTAGCTATCCGCAACCTGCGCCTTTTCCTGCGCAGTCAGGCTGTCGTACAGCGTCAGCGCCGATTTGATGCTTTCAAACTTCCGGCTCATGCTTCCATCGGAGGGAATGCTTTGCACCGCCGCCACAAACTGCGCGACCTTGTCGCTTGTCTTTTCCGTGACGGTGACGGTGCAGGTGGCTTTTGCCGTGCCGCAGGTGGCGGTGATAACTGCCCTGCCTGCCCCAACCGCCGTGACCTTGCCGTTGACCACGGTGGCTACCTGCGTGTCGGAACTGCTCCACTCGACCGTTCCGCTTGCCGTGGCTGCAAGCGTGGCGCTTTCGCCCACTTCAAGACTTACGGAGTTTTTGTCCAGCGTTACGGTGGGTGTAGGCGGAACTTCTTTCGTGACGGTGACGGTGCAGGTGGCTTTTGCCGTGCCGCAGGTGGCGGTGATAACTGCCCTGCCTGCCCCCACCGCCGTGACCTTGCCGTTGACTACGGTGGCTACCTGCGTGTCGGAACTGCTCCACTCGACCGTTCCGCTTGCCGTGGCTACAAGAGTGGCGCTTTCGCCCACTTCAAGACTTAGGGAAGTTTTGTCCAGCGTCACGGTGGGTGTGGGCGGAGGCGTTTCGCCGTTGTTGACCGTGGCGAGGTACGCCGTGAACGACGTGGAAACGTGCTTGATGTCGCTGGTGCTGAAGGTGGTGTGGTTGTCGTAGGTGCCTATGTACGCCCACGTGGGGCTGCCCGACACCGTTACCTGCGTTTTGATACAGTCGTTTTGCTCGTCGTACTGCCACACCATGGGGGAGGAGGAGCGCACAAGGTTGATGTGCGTGCCGCTTACCTGCGCCGTGAGGTACAGCTTTTGACCGTTGTCGTCAAAGTACAGATAGAAGCCGTTGCCCGACAGGGTGACGTACACGTCGTCGGAATCGGCAAGCTCCGTTGTGGAAGCCACGTAGTAGGTGTTTGCCACGGCGTTTACTATGTACAGCGTCTGCCCCTTGTTTTGCTGCTCTATCACCAGCTTGTAGGGGACGCTTTCCGACAGGTTGTCCATATCGGCGGGAATGACGTCGCGGTCATCCACCACCGTTATGCCCTGCACCGCCTTTTGTACGCTGCCCACCACGCACAACACGAAGGTGGTGCCGACGGAAAGCGTCGGGCTGCCCGTCACGCCGTCCAGCCACTTGCAGTCGGCGTTATTGAGAGTGGCGGAGGTGCCGTCGGTATAGTGCGCCGTCACCGTCAGCCCCGCGGGATCGAACGTTTCCCCTGCGGCGTAGGCAGTCTTTTGCGGAGTGCCCGTAACGTCTATGCCGCTTATGTCCTTTACCGTTATCTTTGCCGTAGCGCTTACGGAGGAGTTTTCCGTGCTTATCGCCGTCACGGTGACTTCGCCCGATTTGTGCGCCGTCACCACGCCGTTTGCCGATACCGACGCCACCGTGCTGTCGGAGGAGGACCACGTCACCTTTGCCGAAGCGTTGGAGGGATTTGGCACCGCCGTGAGCGTCGCCGTCTGTCCCGCCGTGAGCGTCAGCGTGGAGGGAGATATCGAAAGACCTTCGATCTCCGCCTTGTTGAGGTTGCCGTAGGGATCGTCGCTGGCTTCCAGCACGTCCATAAGGGCGTTGTTGTAGCTTTCACCGTCGTAGCAATATATCTGCGCGGCGTATTCGGGGTGGTCGATGAAGGGATTGCGGTTGCCCTGAATGCCGAACACCACTTCGTTGCGACGAATTTCCTCCTCGGTGGGAGGTTCTTCAAGGTGCCACTTCAGCAGAGTGGAAATTTTGCCTATCGTCTTGCAGCTTCCGGCGCTGTCTACAAATTCCAGATTGTACTGGTCGCCCCACCGCGTCTGAACGTAGAAAAGTATCCTTGCCGTCGCGCCGCGGTATCCCTTTGCGGGGTAGAAAAAGCTGCCCGACTTGTAGCACAGCGCGTCAGCACCGTTTTCCGCATTGCCGTAGCTGCTGCTACCGTTTTCTTTGACTATGTTGGAAGAGGTCTGCGCCACTTCGTCGAAGTTGAGGCTGCCGCGGGTGCCGTTGAGCTGCTGTTCCGTGGGGCGCAGGTGGTGAGCGTCGCTGCCCGGACCGCTCTTTTCGGGAAAGGCTCTGCCGCCGTCCTTTGGCCACACGTGCTCGCGGTTGGTGTCGCCTGGGCTTCCGCCCAGCCCGTCGTAGGGCACGGAAGTGCCGGTATAAAACCAAATTACGTTGCCGTTATTGTAGGGATCGGCGTCCGATTGGGCATACACCGACGACAACTCGTTGTAGGTCGTCTGGTATGAGTGCGTGTCCGTGATAAGCTGTGCCAGCTGCTCGCGGAACTGCAAACCGTCGAGATTTTCGTTGAGGTTGTCGTAATAGGAGCCCTCGTAGCTGCCCGTCCACTGTTCGGCAACCGCCTGCGGCATGCTGAAAGGCAGCAGCGGCAGCAAGGAAACAAGCAGCGCCGCCGCCACCAGCAGCGCAAATGCCGCGGTGACTCTTTTTTTCGTCATGGTATTCTCCTTTTCGCAGCGCTAACGCGCCCGATATATATTTTATTATACCACACAATTGCGCCGTGTCAATATGCGACAGCGCGGCGACGCCCTCCTTTTTGGGCAAAAGCCTGCCTCCGTCAAAACAAGCGACGTCTGCTCTCCTATGCAAAAGCGTTGCAACAAAAAATCCCGCGCCTGAAAGCGCGGGACAAACACGTTGCCTTGCGGTTTGGTCAGTGCACAAACCTCTTTATGCGTTTGAGAATTTCCTTGTCGGCGGGACAAAAGGGCAGCTCCTCCGCCTGCTGCGCCGTTACCCAGCGTCCGTCGCTGTGCTCCAGCAGTTGGATTTTTCCCGCGACTACGTCGGCAAGAAACACCGTGATTTTTACGAAAACGTCCTCGTATTCGTAGTTTACCGTGCAAAACTCGCCGCCAACGGCAATTTCTGCGCCCAGCTCCTCGCGACATTCCCGCCGCAGCGTTTCGCGCAACGTTTCGCCCTGCTCCGCCTTGCCGCCGACAAATTCCCACAGCAAAGCCCTGTCCTTATTCTCGGGACGGCGGCATACGAAAAATTTATCCCCCTTGACGATCAATGCGGCTGCTACGGTAAGAGTGTTTTTCATATTTTCATTATACCGCAAAAGCCCTTCGTTTTCAAGCCTTTTGACTGCGCCTGCGGCATTATGGGCAAACGCTGTTTATTGTCAAGCCTTTCGCTCGTTTACGCCAACTGCACAAAACTTCCGCAAAAAGAAAATCTCTGCGCGCTTATTTGTACCGCT
>DVOC01000004.1 GCA_018713905.1 Candidatus Fimimonas merdipullorum | reverse complement strand
AATGAAATTATAAAATACGTAAAGAAGAATTTTCAGCCCAAAAGTGAGAAAAATATTATAAACGCCCCAATACTGATTATGTGAAACAACTTGTTTCTCTCCCCCGTCCGCGTAATGCGGGCGGGTTTGTTTGTTGTCAAAGCGGCGGGGGTGTGGTATAATGGGCGCATGATAAAACTTACTCCGCTGTTTTCCGGAAGCAAGGGAAACAGCACTCTTATAACCTCCGGCGGGGCGCGCGTGCTTTTGGACGCAGGGTACGGTTTTAAGGCGACGGTGGCAAAATTGGGTGAACTTGGCGTCCGTCCGCAGGACGTGTCGGCAATAGTGGTCACGCACGAGCACGGCGATCACGTTGCGGCTTTGCCCATCTGGACGCGCCACTTCCGCACTCCCGTCTACGTGCCCGCGGCAAGCGCGCAATGTCTGCGCACAAAGTGCTGCTGCGCCGACATACGCGAGGTCACGCAGGATTTTGAGCTGTGCGATATGCACGTGGACGTGTTTTGCTGTTCGCACGATGCGCGGGCGTGTTTGGGATACCGTTTTTCCGACAAAAACCAAAGCGTGGCTTCCGTCACCGACACCGGCGTGGCTACCATGCGGCTGGTGCATTTTCTCCAACCGTGCACGTCCATAATGCTGGAAAGCAACCACGACGGCGAAATGCTGCAAAAGGGCAACTATCCCTACCTGCTTAAAAAGCGCATAGCGTCGGATACGGGACACCTTTCCAACGAGCAGGCGGCAAAAATTTTGCAAAGGCTTTTGGGCAGCAGCGTGCGCAACGTGGTGCTGGCGCACCTTTCGCAGCAAAACAACACTCCCCGCCTCGCCTACGACTGCGCCGCGCAAATGTACGAGCAAAACGGCGTACAGGTGGGCAAGGACGTATATTTGTACGTGGCGGATCAGTTCCGCAACGAGGTTACGATATGAGAACTGTCTACAACAAAAACGACGCATACCGCGCCTTTGCCGTGGCGGTGTTTGCCGCGTTGGGCGCGCAGATACTGCTCTCCTTTGTGTTTTTGCCCTTTGCCGACGAAAATGGCAACTTGTCCGATACGGCGTACTGGATAATGCAGGCGTTGTACACGGCGCTTATAGGTCTGTCGGCGTTTGCCTATGCGGCGTTTACCAAAACGGACTTTTTGAAGGCCGCCGCTTTGAACGTCAAGCCTTCCGCCGCCCACACGCTGTGGGGCATTGCCATAGACGTGTTTTTGGTGGTGTGCATGATACCCGTCAACGAGTGGCTTATGACGGCGATAGAGGCGGCGGGGCTGCCTCGTCCCTCCGTCGATTTGCCCATGCAGATATTCCCCCTTATTCTGGTGGGAAGCCTGCTGCCCGCCGTAACCGAAGAGGCGGTGTTCCGCGGAACGGTAGCGCAGGGGCTTGCCGGCGGCGGAGTGTGGAAGGCGTCCCTTATTTCCGGCGCGCTGTTTGCGCTGTTCCATATGAACCCTGCGCAGACGGTGCATCAATTTCTGTTCGGCGCGCTGCTGGCGGCGCTGGCTTTGCGCAGCGGTAGCACGTGGACGGCATCCATAGTGCACCTGTTCAACAATCTGACGGCGGTGGCGCTGTCCTTCGTGCCCATACCCGACGACCTTTACGCCAAAATGCTGCTGCCCGCCTTCTTTGTAGGGGCGGCGGGCGCCGCGCTGTGCTTTTTCGGGTACGTCAAAACCACACGTTCGCGTCAATACGAAAAGGAGGCGCTCCTTTCCTCCAATGCGCTGGTGCTGTTCGTGGTGGCGCTGCTGGTGTGCGCCGCGCTGTGGGTGTTTTCTTTGGTGGCAGAGTGATGAAATACAAAATCGTGGCTGTGGGAAAGCTTAAAGAGGCGTACCTGCGCGAAGCGTGCGCCGAATACGTCAAGCGCCTTTCCCGCTTTGGCGAGGTAAAGGTGGAAGAGGCGGAGGAGTGCCTTTTCAACGGCGTGCCGAGCGGGGCGGAAATAGCCAAAATAATTGCGGCGGAAGGCAAAGAGATACTGCGCCGCGCCGAAGGTGCGATAATTGCTTTGGACGTGGAGGGCAAAACGCTTTCCAGCCCGCAGATAGCGGAAAGCATAGACAAGCTTCTGCTGCAATCGTCGGTGATAACGGTGGCGATAGGGGGCAGCTACGGCTTGTCCGACGAGGTAAAAAACGCCGCCGCGCTGCGGCTGTCCTTCGGCAGGATAACGTTGCCCCACCAACTGTGCCGCGTCGTGGCTTTGGAACAGCTCTACCGCGCGGAAACCATACGCAAAAATATACCCTACCACAAATAAAGCGGCATTGACAAAATAAAAGTTTGTGGTACAATGGCAGTATAGAAAAACTTTTTCGGCGCAAAACTTTCGTAGTAAGGTGCGCCGTGCGGCGTTTGCCGCAAAGCGGAAACCATGGAAAAAATTCTCAACGCAACTGAATTGTGGAAGGACTTCGATCCCGCCGCAGAGCCTTTGGACGTCAACGTCATAACGCAGACGGAAAGGGACGGGGTGACGGTGAAGTCGTTCTACTTTACCGGACGGGAAGTGTCCGACGGCAAAACGCGCGTCTACGCCAAGGTGTGCCGTCCTGCGGACAAAAGCCCCCGCCGCGCCCTGCTGTTGGTGGAGGACTACACCCGCCCGATAGACGAGCAGGAGCTGGCGTATTGGGCAAAAAAGGACTTTGTCGTCATGGCTATTGACTTTGCCGGCAGATGTCCCAAAGGGTGCTTTACGCTGTACCCCTTTTCGCTGGACTATTGCAACGCCGACAAGGCTAAAAGCTATTTCGACGTGGGCGAAACGGCAAAGGAAAGCAAAATTTACGAGTACGCCGTGGGGTGCATGCGCGCCGTCACCTGTCTGCTTACGCAGGAAAAGGTCAAAAGCGTATCTCTGATAACGGTAAAAAAAGGCGCTCGCGTGGGCACGGTGGTGCTGGGCGCCGACAGCCGCATAAACTACGGCGTGGTGGTGTTCAACAGCCTGTACCGAGAGTACCCGCAGCACGGCGGCACGAAAAATTGGACGGACGAATCTCTTCCCGAAAGGCTCGCCTACGAGGAAAAACGTCAGAAGTGGATAGCCGGCATAGCGCCGCAGTCCTATGCAATAAAAATGAAGTGCCCCGTCTACCTCATAGTGTCCGCCAACAGTCTGTACGACGACGTTACCAACGCCAACAGAATGTTCTGCCGCATAAACAGCGACAGCCGTCTGCTGCTGCTTCCCGCCGTTATGGACTGTCTGCCGGAGGAGTACGTCCTCGGCATTGTGCGGTGGGTAAAGGGCTCCGCCGCCGAAGACAGCGCCGAAGTGCGTCAGTTTTCCGACGACAAGGGAGATAACTACGTCGTCGTCAGCGGCAAGTTCAAGCAGACGCAGGTATCGCTGTGGTATGCCCGCGAAGGGGACTCCTGCGCCAGAAACTGGGTGAGCGCGCCCCTCAAAAAGACGGAGGAAGGGCTTGTGGCGCGGCTGGATTGCTACGGCGAGCAGACGCGGATAGCGGCTTTTGCAACGGTAAAGGGCAGTATAGCCATGTCCTCCATGCTGGAGGAGTTTACTGTAAACGCTCCCGACAGAATAGACGTGCGCACCCGCAGCCTGTACGAGGGCAGGGAACAGGGCTTTTTGATAGACTTCGGCGGCAGCAACTGGCATTCCGCGCAGGGCGGCGTGCAATACGTAAAGGGATACCTCGACATACGCGGCGCAAAGGGCAAAAACATTGCTACCTTTGCCATATGCGATCCCAAGGTGCTGTACGAAAAGGGGCTCACCGTGTCCTTCGACGTCAGCTGCAAGGCGCGTCAGCAGCTCAGGGTGTACGCTCTGTCCGACGTGGGCAGCAAAAACACGGCGTACGTAGCGCAATCGCAGCTTGTAGGGGGCGGCAGGTGGCAGCGCATAACGCTGGAACACGACGATTTTCACATGACGAAGGACGGACACCAGATGCCGGAGGACGAAATTGTTCAGCTGCTGGCGTTTCAGGCGGAAGAGGAATTTATGCTGAACAACGTGTTTCTGGTATGACGGTGCAGGTGGGCGACAGCGTAAAAACGCGCAAGGCTCACGCTTGCGGAAGCAACCTGTGGACAGTTGTGCGCGTAGGCGCCGATTTTAAGCTTAAATGCGCCAAATGCGGCAGAGTGGTGATGCTATCTTCGGAAAAATTCTACAAGGCGGTAAAAACCATTGACGGAAAGTAATTCTCCAAAGCTCAAACGGGACAGGATAATAAGCGCCCTGCTTATTTCGCTGCTCGTCATTTTGGTGCTTGCGCTGTTTTTGAAGTTCATCGTGGTGGAGCCCAACTACGTTTCCGGCGAATCCATGATGCCCAATTTCACCGACGGCGAGATAACTTGGGTGTACAAGCTTGCCAAACCGCAGCGCGGCGACGTGGTGGTGTTCTACCGCAACGACGTCAACAAGTTTTTGGGGGAATTTTCCTTTCTGACGGACAAGGAAAAGTACGAACGCCTCATCAAACGGGTGGTGGCGCTGGAAGGGGACAGCCTGTGGACGGAGCAGACCGTCGACGGCAACTGGCTGTTGGTGATAAAAACCGCCGACGGCGAAATTCTTCGGGAAAACTACTACGAAAGGAATGGCAAACCGGCGCAGTTTTACGACGGCGCGGGCAAGCTTACGGAAACGGCGTATCTGTACTATCCCGGCTCCTACCTCAAAGACGCCACAAAATACGAGCCGTACGTCGTGCCGCAGGGCTGTATTTTCGTGCTGGGCGACAACCGCGGCAACAGCGTGGACAGCCGCATGATAGGCGCCGTGCCCCTTTCGAGGGTGTGCGGCAAGGTGTTGTAGTTCCGCGGCGTAAAAAACCGAATATTACCGTTAAATATAAGTCCGACAAAGGTCGGACTTTTTTTTGCGCCTCAAAAACTTTTCGGCGCACTCGGCATAGCGTTTGCCGAAGCGCGCAAAGGGCTGTTGTGCACGAAAAAAGCATACGTGTGCGTTTTTTTGTGACAAAACTATATTTTTTTAACAAAAGGTAGGGGCAAAAGGAGAGGCGCAAGGTATAAAATGCGCCCTCAACCTACACAATTTTACTATGAGTCTGGAAAAGTTGCGCCGTATGTACGGCGGTCAGAAAGATTTTGTCGAACGCAGTCTGCATTGCGGCAGCGAAATTACGGCTGTAAGTCTGGAAAGCATGTGCGACGGCATGAAGATAAGCGAGTTTGTGCTGAAACCGCTTGTCGGGCAGCAGGTGTCGGGACTTGCCGACGTGCAGAACAGGCTGCTGTGCGCAATGCGCGTACACAGCCGCGACGACGTAAAAAAAATGACGGAGGATCTGGCAAACGGCTACACCCTCGTGTTCTGCGAGGGGCAAAAGGGGTGCGTCGCCGCCGACACCCGCACCGCTTTGGGCAGGGCCGTGGCAGAGCCGCCCACCTCCATGGTCATGCGCGGTCCCCGCGAGGGCTTTGTGGAGGACGTAAAGGTAAACGTCACGCTGTTGCGCAAAAGGCTAAAAACGGACAAATTCAAAACGGAAAACCTGTCGGTGGGCAAATACACCGAAACGGCGGTGTGCGTGTGCTACGTTCAGGGTATTGCCGACAGGCAGGTGGTGGCGGAGGTGGTAAGCCGATTAAAAAGCGTAAAGGTGGACGGCGTGTTGGACAGCAGTTATCTCGCCCGTTACCTCGACAAGGAAAAGACCTTTCTGTTCCGCAGGGTAGGCTCTACCGAAAAACCCGACGTGGCGGTGGGCAAAATGCTGGAAGGGCGTGTGGCGGTGCTGGTGGACGGCTCTCCGATGGCGCTCACGCTGCCCTATCTGTACGTGGAGGATTTGCAGTCCCCCGGCGACTACTACGAAAACTCGGTGGTGACGGGGGTAAACAGGACGCTGCGGCTGCTGTCGGTGTTTCTGTCCGTGCTGCTGCCCTCGCTGTACGTCTGCCTGCAAATGTACAACTACCAGATAATACCCTTGAAATTTCTCATAACCATTCTCAACGCCACCGATCCCATTCCCTTTTCGCCGCTGTCGGAAATGCTGCTTGTGCTCGTCATATTCGACATATTGCGCGAAGCCAATTTGCGCATGCCGTCGGCGGTGGGCATAACGCTGTCCCTTGTGGGCGCCATAGTGCTGGGGGACGCCGCCGTCAAAGCGGGGCTGATAGGCGCTCCCGCCGTCATGATAGGTGCTCTGAGCGGCATAGGGCTTTTCACCATGCCGGAGGACACCCTGATACTTTCGCTGCTGCGGCTGGGCATAACCTTCGTGGGAGGAATAATGGGCATAATGGGAGTGGTGCTGTGCATAATGGCGCTTATGCTGTATATGTCCTCCCTCTCGCAGTACAAAACGCCCTTTCTTGCCCCCTTTGCGCCCGACGTGCCCCGCGACAGGCAGGACGCCGTCATGCAAAAGCCTCTGCCCGAGCAGAAATATCGCCCCAAGTCTGTTCCGCACGAAAATGACAGACGGAGGTAAAAGGTGAAAAACAGAGTTACGATGGCGCAGCTTTCGCTGCTGCTTATGCTTGTGATGATGGGCGGCAAATTTTTGTCGCTGCCCGCCCTTCTGGCTGCGGAGCTGGGGCACGACAGCTGGCTGGCTGTGGCGATGACCTTTTTGTGGGACGGGGTGTGCCTTGCGTTTCTTATGGCGGCGGTGCGCAAAAATTCCCTTCCCATAGACAAAGTGCTTTACGGCACACTTACTCCCGTAGGGGGCAGGGCGGTGCTGGCGGTGTTTTTGGTGCTGTTTCTGTGCCGCATAATAGTGCTTCTGGACTCCTGCTACAAAACCTTTGCCGTCACCTTCGACGTAAACACCAGCTGGATACTGTTCGTGCTCCCCGTAATGGCTGTCGCTGCCTTCGCCGTGCACCGCGGGTTCAATTCCGTCGCGCGTACGGCGCAGCTGCTGTTTGCACCCATAGTGCTTTCCATAATTGCCATTCTGCTGTATCCTGCCACCCAGACGCAATTCCGCGCGCTGGCGCCCGTTGCCGAAGTCGGGTGGAAAAACATAGCGGAACAAGCCTTTCTCAAAAGCTTTTGGTTTTCCGACTTTGTGTTTATCTACTTCGTGATGGACGGCATTGGCAAGGGGCGCTCCGCCCCCGTGTTTATTAGCTTCAGCGTGGGCGCAGCCATTACCGTGCTTATGAACGCCGTGTTTGTGGCGCTGTTCGGCAGTCTGGCGCAGCACGTGGACATTGCAATGAGCAAAATAGGGCTGTTTGCCGTGTCCGTCAGCGGAGTGGGCAGGTGGGACTGGCTGACCTTCACCGTGTGGCTCACCTCGGTGATACTGAAAATAGTGGTGTTTACCTTCTGCGCCTACACCTGCGTGGAAAAAATATGCGGCAAAACTTTCAGCAAGGTTAATCCCTTCGTGATGGCGGGCATAACGGCGGCGACGTTGCTGCCCATGTTTCTGTCCGTCACGCAGCTGCTGGATACTTTCGTGCGCTGGTGCCTTGTGCCCTTTGCCGTCGTGCAGTACGTGCTGCCGCTGTTTATGCCGCTGCTTGTAAGGGCGGCGAACAAAAAATATCCGCAGCCAAAGGAGCAATATGGCAAATCTTAAACGTATAGCCCTCTTCATTCTGATAGCCGCCGCGGTGATAATTCTTTCGGTAAACTACAAGGGCAACGACGTGCTGAAAAGGGGCATAGTGCTGGGACTGGGGGTGGACGGCTCCGCAGACGGGGTGCGTGTCACCGCCGAGATGATAAGCCCCGGCAACGGCGGCGAGCAGGTGGGCACCTTTACCAAAACCGTTTCCGCAAACGGCGCTACCGTGGCGGAGGCGTTGCAGGCGATAGCGGAAAAAAGCGGCAAGGAAACCTCCTTGGGACAGTGCGTGGTGCTGGTGCTGGGAGAGGAATTTGTCAAAAAGGATTTCACTTCCGTGACGGAATATTTTATGCGCTCCGACAGCTTCAAGGGCAGCGCGGTGGTGTGCTGCTGCAAGGGCACCGCCGAACAGCTGCTCAACAGCGGCGCGACGGCCTCGGGAGCGTCCATGTCCATCGCCGACGGGCTAAAAGGTCAGTCCAAGGACGTGGCTCTGCCTGTAAGCGATATGCTTGCCTTTGCGCGCAGTCAGCAGGAGCTGTACAAAACCGGCTTTCTGAACTACGTGGAGTTTCAGCAGTCGCAGCAGGATTCTCGGCAGTCGTCGCAGCAGGACGGGGCGCAGCAGGGCTATTTCTCCTGCAACAAAGTGGCGGTATTCCGCGAAAACAAGCTGGTAGGAGTGCTTACCCAAAGGGAAACGCAGGGCTTTGCGCTGCTTTCCGACGACGTCGCCGGCATAAACTTTGCCGTGAAGGAACAGGACTACACCGTCACGCTGCGCGCCGGCACAAAAAGCGTCAAGGCAAAGGGCACCGAGCAGGGGGTTTTTCTGTCCGTGCACCTTTTCGTAAAGCCCGCCCGTACCGACAGCTTCGGCGCGGGAGGCAGATTTTCCGCCAAGACGGACAGCGAGGTGACCGAAACGCAAAAACAGCAGGTGCACACGCAGGCGTTGGAAATGGCGCAGCTGTTTTTGCAAAAGCAGCGGGAGTGGGAATTTGACCTGCTGGGCTTTCACGAATTGTACCGCAGCCGCTACGGCAGCGTGCCGCATGTGGAAAGCATGACCATGCAAAGCATTCCCGTAGAGGTGGACGTCACCGTTTCGGAAAAGTAGTATAATTGCAATATTTTGCATATATATGGCATAAAAAGAGCGGTATTTACGCTCTTTTTGCGTTTTATATGCACAATTTGCGGCAGCGCCGTCCCCCTTTTGTCGGAGCGGCGGCAGCGCCTGCTCGTTGCGGACAACACAAGTTGACAAAGGTTTTCCGTCACGTTGCGGACGCGTCCGACGGGCAGCGGTTTTATCAAGCAAGCCGAGGCGGAGCGCTGTGGGCAACGCCGCCGCTATTACTCAACGTTTAAGTCATCAGGTTAAAGACTGCGCAAGCCAATCCGTCGCCATCGGGTTTTGCCGCCGCGCCCGAAGCTGGTAAAAGACGTCGAGGCAAAGTTTTTGGGTAAAATCCCTTGTATATTTATTTTTTACCTGTTTAGCAAGGCGGGCGCAGTTGACTTAAACGCCCGCATTGTGGTACAATTTGCTTACAAATTGCGGAGGAGAAAAAATGGATATACTCACTTTTCTCGAAAAGGGCTACACGGCGTTTCACGTCACGCAAAACGTAGCGCAATATCTTGCGGAAAAGGGCTTTTGTCCCCTCGAAATGGGGCAGAAATGGCAGCTTCGGCAGGGCAAGGGCTACTTCGTCACGCAAAACGACAGCGCCCTTATAGCCTTCAAAACCGGGGAAAACAAAATTTTCAACGTGTGCGAAAGCCACACCGACAGTCCCTGCCTCAAAATAAAGGGCAACGGCACTGTGTCCGGCGTGATCCCTCGGCTGGACGCCGAAAGGTACGGCGGCGGCATTATGTATTCCTTTATGGACAGAAAGCTCAAAATTGCCGGCAGACTGCTCGTTCAAAAGGACGGGAAGGTGCAAAGCAAGCTTACTGTCAGCGACTTCAACGTAGTTATACCCTCGCTGGCGGTGCATCACAACCCCAACGTCAACGATAATTTTGCCGTAAACGTGCAGACGGACATGCTGCCGCTGTTTTCGCAGGGCAAAAGCCTGTACGAGCGTCTTACGCAGGAAAAGGTGCTGGATTCCGACCTGTACGCCGTGCCGGCGGAAAAACCCTTCTGCGCAGGGGCGGAAAAGGAATATCTGTGCGGCGCAAGGATAGACAACCTCACGTCGGTGTACGCCTGTATGCAAGCCATAGCCGACTGCGTGCCGCAAAACGTGGCGGTAGCGGCGTTTCTGGATAACGAGGAGGTGGGCAGCAGCACCCGTCAGGGCAGTCCGCTGTTTTTGCAGCGTGTGCTCAACCGCATAGAGCAGGCCTTGGGCATGACGGACGAGCAGCGGGAGGAGGCTCGGCAAAAGGGCATGGTGCTGTCTGTGGACAACGGTCACGCCACGCACCCCGCCCACCCCGAAAAGAGCGACGCAACTTTTCCCGTGACGCTTAACGGCGGCGTGGTGATAAAGCATCACCCCAACTACGCCACCGACGGGCTCACCTCCGCTTTGCTCAAAAACCTTTTGCAGGGCAAGGTGCCCGTTCAGGACTACTACAACCGCAGCGACGTAAGGTGCGGCTCTACGCTGGGGCTTGTCACCTCCCGCACGCTGCAAATGAAAACCTGCGACGTAGGCGCGGCGCAGCTGGCAATGCATTCGGCATGCGAAACCATGGGCGCAAAGGACGTCGGATACGTAACGCAGGCTCTGACGGAGTTTCTCAACGCTTCTCTCGAATAAAATGAAAGGTCTACTGGTAGTAAACGGCTTTATAAAAAGTCAAAAATTTTTACAGTTGTACACGTTTTTTGAAAACGGTGCAAAAAAACTCGGCATACAGTTGCAAAGGACGACTACCGACGCTCTGTGCTGCAAAAGCGACGGTCAGCTTGCCGAAATAAAGGCCGACTTCATTCTGTTTTGGGATAAGGACGTGTTTTTGGCATATCGGCTGGAAAACGCGGGGCACAAGGTGTTCAACGGAGCAAAAGCCATTGCGCTGTGCGACAGCAAAATTCTTACCTGTCTGGCATTAAAGGGAAAGGTACCCATGCCGCCCACGCTGTTTGCCCCTAAAACCTTCGAGGGAGTGGGCTATCCCGACACGGGCTTTGCAAGCAGGGCGGCGGAAGAACTGGGCTTGCCTTTGGTAATAAAGCAGGCGTACGGCTCTTTCGGTCAGCAGGTGTATCTTGCAAAAAGCGTACGGGAGGCGCAAAACGTCGTTACGCGCTTTGCCGGCAAGGATATGCTGTTTCAGCGGTACGAGGAGTGCGGCGGAAGCGATATCCGCATAAACGTCGTGGGCGGCAAGGTAATAAACGCCCTTCGGCGGCAAAGCAACGGCGATTTTCGCTCTAACGTGACGCTTGGGGGCAGCATGACGGAAGTGGAGCCCACCCCCGAGCAAAAGCGCATTGCGCTGACGGCGACGGAAACGCTGGGACTGCACTTTGCCGGCGTGGATATTCTGCCCGCGCCGGAGGGGGACGTGCTGTGCGAGGTAAACTCCAACATGCACTTCAAATCCACCTTCGACTGCACGGGCACAGACCTGTCGCAGATAATTTTGCGGCACGTGCAAAAGGTAATATAGTTTCACACAAGGAGGAAGGTTTATGGAGGACTACAAACAAAAATATACGTATTGGAAGCAACACGCCACCGACGAAGAGGTGGTAAAAAGCCTTGCGGCAATAAACAGCGACGAGCAACTGCAGGAGGCTTTCGGCAGCGATCTGTCCTTCGGCACGGCGGGATTGCGCGGCATAATGGGGGCGGGCACAAACAGAATGAACGTCTACACCGTCTGCCGCGCCACGCAGGGAGTGGCGTCGTATATGCGCAGTCTGGGCAAAACAAGCTGCGCCATCACCTACGATTCCCGCAACAATTCTCAAAAGTTTTCCCAAATGGCGGCTGCCGTTCTGGCGGAAAACGGCATAAAGGTGTATATAACGAGGGAGTGCATGCCCACGCCCTACTTGTCCTATATGGTGCGCAGCTACGGTGCCGACATGGGCATAAACGTCACCGCCAGCCACAACGCCTCGCAGTACAACGGCTACAAGGTGTACGACGAAAACGGCTGTCAGCTTACCGACGACGCGGCAAACGCCCTTACGAAATTTATCGAGGGAGTAGATCCCTTTGCAAAGCCGCTGCCCTCCTTTGACGAAAGCCACCCTCTCGTAAACTATTCCGACGACGAAACGGAAGAAAAGTACAAGCAGTGCGTGATAGCTCAAAGCTTGGACGACGCCGACGGCATTTCCGTGGTGTACTCGCCGCTGAACGGCGCAGGGCACAGAGTGGTGCCGGAGGTTCTTGCCCGCGTGGGCGTAAAAAACCTTGTCGTAGTGCCGCAACAAAGCATGCCGGACGGCAACTTCCCCACCTGCCCCTACCCCAACCCCGAAAAGAAGGAGGCGCTGGAGCTTGCCCTGCGTCTGGGCGAGCAAAGCAACGCCGACATAGTGGTGGCAAACGATCCCGACTGCGACAGAATGGGCGCGGCGGTGCGCACCGACGGCGGCTACCGTCAGCTTACGGGCAACGAAGTGGGCGTGCTGCTGTGCGACTACGTGCTGTCCAGAATGCAGCAAAAGGGCATTTTGCCCCGCCGCCCCGTGGTGGTAAAGACGATAGTCACCACCCCCATGGTGGACGCGGTGTGCAAGCCGTACGACGCCGAGGTGACGGACGTGCTTACCGGCTTCAAATACATCGGCAACGCCATCAAAAAGCTGGAAGACAAGGGACAGGCGGACAGATACGTGTTCGGCTTCGAGGAAAGCTGCGGCTACCTTAAAGGCACCTACGTGCGCGACAAGGACGGCGTGGTGGCTTCCATGCTGCTGTGCCAATGCGCCGCCTACCACAAAAAGCAGGGCAAAACGCTTGCCGACAGGCTTGCCGAATTGGAAGAGCAGCTGGGCACGTTTTTGCAGCAGACGGTAAGCTACGCCTTTGGCGGAGTGGACGGCGCGCAGCGCAAGGAACAGCTGTTCGTGCAACTGCGGCAGCAGCCCTTTGAGGAAATTGCGGACAGCAAAGTTAAGGACGTATGCGATTTTCTGTTACAGACAAGGTACGACCTGCCCAAATCCAACGTGCTGCGGTACGACTTGGAGGACGGCGGCAGACTTATTCTGCGCCCCAGCGGCACCGAGCCTATCGTCAAGGCGTATATCTTCGTGCGCGGCAGCCGCACTCAGGCGCAGCAGCGTCTGGCGCAGATAAAGGCGTTTGCCGACGGGGTGATAAAGTAGTATGAAAAGTAAAACCTTCACCACTCTGAACGTGGTGACCACGGCAATGCTTTGCGCTTTGGCGGTGGTGCTGGCAAACGCCTTTCACCACCTTGCGGCAGATTTCGCCTCGCTGTTTTCCCCCATGCACCTGCCGGTGTTTTTGTCGGGGCTATTGTGCGGCATGTGGCCGGGACTTATCTGCGGCGCGGTAACTCCGCTGGTGTCCTTTTTATCTAGCGGCAGACCGCCCTTTCCCGACGGGCTGATACCCATGACGCTGGAACTTGCCGCCTACGGTTTTCTGTCGGGACTGCTGCGCGGACTGTTTGTCCTAAACCCCAAAACGCAAAAGGTTTCGGGATTGCTTGCCGTGGCGCTGTCCATGGTGGCGGGCAGGGCGGTAAACGCCCTTGCGGGAGCCATCATACTTGCCGCTAACGGCGCGCCCTTTTTTCCGTCGCTGGGCACAAAGTTTTTGCAAAACTTCACCTCCACTTGGGCGGGCATAGTGGTGCAGCTTGCGCTTATTCCCGTCATAATGCTTGCGCTGCAAAAAAGCGGCGTGCTGCTTAAATACACCGTTCCCGACGAGCAGCAGTGACGGGCAGAGCTGCTTGTGAGTACAAAACAAAAGCACCGCGAAGGTCAGACCTTCGCGGTGTTTTTTCAAGACGGTTTTAATCGTATGGGCAGAACGGTTTTATCAGACTGTCCGAACAGATTTTATTGTGTTGTCGTATCGTTTATATATGATAATAATAATTTTGTTTTGCTATTACATCCATTAAACAAAAGCTTCTTAATCTTTCTCGTAGCCATAATCCTTTTTAACTAAAAACATTGTCTTTTAACAGCAGATTGCGTATAATATAATTGCCTATTGAGGCAGACAAAAACAAATTATTGTTTTCTGACGGGCGACGCGGGTAGACTTTGAGCT
>DVOC01000030.1 GCA_018713905.1 Candidatus Fimimonas merdipullorum | reverse complement strand
TTTTATTGTTGTTAACCTCTTTACGCCGTCGGCTCCGCACGCGATCGGGAGGCAAAAACCCGACACAGCGAACGAATATTGCGCAAATGCGAATTAAACCTTGTAGATTATAGCACAACCTCGGTATTTTGGCAACAAAAGCGGCGTTCTTTTTTGCATTGTTTTTTTGTATATAATATAGGCAAATTACTTGTCCTTATATTGCCGCACCCGCACAAAAAGCCCGCCGACCGAGCGTCCACTAATCAAAACGCAATTTGCCCGCCACACCGCCCGAAAAAGAACCTGCCATGCTCGGACGTCAACACGTAAGGCTGACGGCTGCCGCCCGCACGGAAAGCATTTTGCGCGTTTCCCCTTTCGTGCCATCCCCCTTTTCTATACGCAGCAGCACGAAACCGTTGCCGCTGTGGGCTAAGCCCGACAACGCCGCCGTTTGCCGCCCCGCAAGCAAGGCAAATCGCCTCGTTTGCAACATGCAAGCGACGGACTTACCCTTAACAGGGCAAACAAGCTACTTTGCTTGCACACCGACGCATTACCCACACGACGGACAGCGAGCGCACCGCAAAGGCACAATGCCGCGACGTATCGTGCGCATTACGCTTGACAATGCAAACGCGCTCGCTTGGAACGGGCGTCTTTCCGACGTCGGCACGAGTAAAAGAGCGGCATGACGGACAAAAGGGAACGTACGCGCATAAAGAGCGCAGCACGCGCCGTCATACTTAACTTAAAGGTGAATTTGCGCACGGCAGGCATACGAACAGAGGACGTTGAAGGCTCCTTTTTCAAGACGGACGGGCGCGGAGCGAGCGGCGTACTTGCGTCCAAAGCCTCTCCCGTTTTGACGGCAATTTGAAAAAAATTGCGCAAAACAAGCAAAAATCTCCTTCAAAAGGGAAAAAATTACGTAAAAAGGCGGGAACCTTCACCTCCTTTTAAGATTTTGCCCCTAAAATTAGGGCAAATCCATACACAAGGAGTTGTTCTGTATGAAAAAGAGTTGGAAAATAATTTCTTTGCTTTGCGTCGTCACGGCGCTGGCTGTATGCCTGTCGGCGTGTTCGTTTTTCGGAGAGGACGGCTTGTCCGCCTACGAAATAGCGGTACAAAACGGCTTTACCGGCACGGAGCAGGAGTGGCTGGATTCCTTCTATAACGAAACCACCATAAAGGAAACTACCAACAACTTTTACGTAGAGGGCAGCGGCACCGACGTGAGCGCCGCCGCAAACACGGGGCTGAAATCGGTGGTATCGGTGTACAGCTACTTCACCACTACCTCCACCGGCGGAGGGATATTTTTCCCGCAGCACCCGCAGGAAATAAACTATTCGTCGGCGGGAGCGGGCGTTGTGTACACCCTTGAAGAGGACGGCAGCGCCTACGTCGTTACCAACTACCACGTGGTGTACGACGCCGACAGCGACACATCGGACAAAATAAGCGACGAAATTTACGTTTTTCTGTACGGAATGGAGTATTCGCAGTACGGGATACCCGCAACCTACGTGGGTGGCTCGATGAACTACGACGTTGCCGTGCTGCGCGTAGATAAGAGCGACATAGTCAAAACAGCGGCGGAAAAGGGCACGCTGTGCGCCGTGAACTTCGGCGATTCGGACAACGTTGCCGTGGGACAGACCGCCATTGCCATAGGCAACCCCGAGGGGGAAGGCATTTCCGTATCCAGCGGAATAATTAGCGTGACCAGCGAAGACATAACCATGACGGCGGTAGACGAAAGTTCCACCGTCACCATGCGGGTGATACGCACCGACACAGCCATAAACTCCGGCAATTCCGGCGGCGGACTTTTCGACACGCAGGGCAAGCTGATAGGCATAGTAAACGCCAAAATGAAGACGGAAAAGGCGGAAAACATAGCATACGCCATTCCCGCCAATTTGGTGAAAGCCGTTGCGGACAACGTTGTGTACTTCTGCTCGCAGTCCTCCAACAAAACCGTCATGCGCCCCACCTTGGGAATAACGCTGCAATTACAGTCCGTTTCCACCACCCTTGACAGTCAGGGCAACATTGTAGTTGAAGAAATTATGAAGGTGACGGAAGTTTCCGACAGCGGCGCCGCAAAGGGCGCGTTGCAGGCAGGCGACGCAATAGAGAGCGTGACTATAAGAGGCGTGACCACCAAAGTGACCAAAAGCTACCACGTTTCGGAAGCGCTGCTCTACGCCCGTCCCGGCGACACGGTGACGCTGGACGTGACCAGAAACGGCGAGACGCAAAAGGTAGAGATAACGCTTTCGGAAAGCAGCTTCTCCGCATACTGAGTCCCTCTTGCAAGTACCGCAGGTATTTGCCTACCCCCTTGGGCGCGCCGCAAGGCGCGCCTTTTTTTGTGCGGAAAAACCGCATACGTTTGCAAAATATTGCACAAAAAAGGCGACGCCGATACGCCGCACAAATAGTCGTATATGCAAAAGGGGGACTTGCTCGTCCCCCGATGTTATTTTGAAGCGCCTTCTTCGTGGCAGTGGCAACGCTCTTCGTCGTGACAATCGTCATCGCCGTA
>DVOC01000029.1 GCA_018713905.1 Candidatus Fimimonas merdipullorum | reverse complement strand
AAACGTAAAAACTCTATTACACTAAGCTTTGTTGTGTGCAGTTGTCAATGTTCCTTTTCTCAATTTCGATTTATAACGGCTCTGCCGTGTAAATAACCAGTGCGGTGATTTAGGATTGGGGGATCCACCTGTTCTCATACCGAACACAGAAGTTAAGCCTCAATTCGCCTATAGTACTTGGCCGGACACGGCCCGGGAGGGTAAGGTTTTGCCGCGCCCAATGGAACAAGTCTGCAAAAGCAGGCTTGTTCTTTTTTTACTATATTTGCTTTGGCAAGGACGGCATACAAAAGTCATTTGCCGAAATACCTCTTCCCTTACCCGACAAAGGTATCTTAAATTCGTTTTGAAAAACGGTATTTCAAGTCCTTCAAAAACCGTATAGCGGCGACGTTTACGAAAGGGACGCTCCAAGGCATTTGCAGGGTGTCTTTTTTTTCCGTCACTCTCGCGGTATCCGTTTTTTTGTACCGTTTGCGTTTTTTTGCACAATGCGCCATGCGCGGCTGTCGGAATTTTTCCGAGGCGGCTGCCGTAAACCTGTCAGGCAGCCGCAAACGCTTTGTGCAGAGCGGGAGCATCTGCCTTTTGCGCTACGCCTTGCGCCCGCGGCGGTGACGTATTGGCGCGTTGTTTTTACAAAAGCAAACCGCGAAGTGCGTTGCGTGTCGGCTTGTCAAATGCGCCGCAGGAGGGCGAGCCAAAAAACGGTAGCATTGGCAAGCCACCGATATTTTTACAAGGGGTTTGATGTTTTTGCGCAAGTAGCGCGGCGTTTTGTGGACTGCGCGCCTTGGTAAATGACGACGGCAACCGCCCTGAAGGGGGAGCGGTTGTCAAAATTTTCTCCGCATGGTATAATAAGCATAACGAAAGGGAGGCAAATATGGCAGAATACGATGCGTCGGCAATGATGAGCAAAAACGGCTCTAAAGGGGAGGGAGCAAGTATTATTTCGGTGCTTGCCTTGGTTTTGTCCTTATACCTGCCCCCTGTGGGGTTGGTGCTGGGCATAATAGGCGCCGCCTCTGCGGGCAACAGTCAGAGCCGCAGCGTTGCGCTGGCGGGAATAATAATTTCCGTAGTGCTGATAGCGCTGCTGATAATAGCCTTTTTGCTGTTCGGAACGTTTATTTTCCATTGCTTGGAGTACATAAGCCAACACGGCGGAATGTAACTTGCCCCCTGTTTTGAGGTATTGCTTCAAAACGGGGCGTTTTTTTGCGCGGTTTTTGCCGCGCATTTTTTTTACGCCGTTGCGTAGTGCGTTTTGGCGGGCGTTGACAACGTCGGCGTTTTGGTGTATATTGAGAGGGATATTTCGAGGTGTAATATGAATCTGACAATGCAAAAACTAAACTGCGACAGCAGCCTGTACGCATGGGCGGAAGATCTGGTAAAGCAAAGCTTTCCCCTCTGCGAGCGTCGCGACGACGACGTGCAAAGGCAGACGCTGGCTCATCCCGACTACCATTTCTGCGCCCTGCTGGACGGGCAAGACGCCGTGGGGGTGGTGGGCTTCTGGCAGACGGGGGACTTTTTGTACCTTGAAAACTTCTGCACGCTGCCTTCTCTGCGCAACAAGGGGTACGGCTCGGCGGCGCTTACTCTGCTTAAAAGTCGTGGGGTGCCGGTGGTGCTGGAAATAGAGATTCCCTGCGATGAGCTTACAAGCCGCCGCAAAGGGTTTTATCTGCGCAACGGCATGCGGGAAAACCCCTATCCGCACCTTCAACCGCGCTACCGCAAGACGGACGCTCCGCTGTCCTTGCAGGTGCTCACCTATCCGCAAGCCTTCACCGAGGGGCAGTATGCGCTGTTCCGCCAATATCTTGACGACAACGTAGACGTCGTAACGCGCAAAGTATAGTTTGTCCGCGTAATTTTTTCGGCGCGGCGCAAAAAACGCCGCAGCAAGCCGATGGGAGTAAATATGAAATCTCAATTTTTAGAGGGCGCACGCCCTTATCTGAAACAACTTGTGGCGCAGCTGCAACATACCTTTCCCTACGTCAGCGTGCTGGGCACCGACGTGACGTCCAAGCGTATTGCGGTAAACCGCGCCACCTCCTCCATAAGCGACGGCAATCTGTCCGAATGCGGCTTTGTGGTCAAAATGCATTCGGGAAGGTGCTTTTTCGAGTATTCCTTCGACAGTCTGGACAAAACGCCGTCACAGCTTGCAAAGCAAATTCTGGAAAGCGTCCGTCCCGACGCCGCCGTAGAGGCAGGGGCAATAACCTGCCCGCTTCCCGACGACGCGCCGGCAAAGCAGTCCTTCGACAGGCAAAGCGATTTCGACAGCTATTCCGACGCTCGGCTCGTGGCATTTGCGGAAAAGCTGCGCGACGACACTCTTTCTATGGACGACGGTCTGCTCAACGTCTTCGTTCTTCTTTCCCCATACGAAGTAAACAAGCTGTTCATCTCCGCCAACAGAGAATTGGATCAGCATTACGGCTGGTGCAACGGCACTCTTATGGCGGTGTACCGCGACGGCAAAACGGTGCAGGTGAGGGAGGGGGCGTATTCTCACCTGCTTGCGGACGTGCTGCAACAACTGCCGCAAAAGCGGGAAAAACTGCTGCACAAGGCAAAAATGCTGGTGCGCGCCACCCCGATAAAGCCGGGAGTGTACGACATAATTACCGATTCCTCCATAACGGGGCTTATCGCGCACGAGGCTTTCGGACACGGCGTGGAGATGGATCAGTTCGTCAAGGACAGAGCGCTGGCAAAGGCGTATATGCACAAGCCCGTGGCTTCCACCGTGTGCAACATGCGGGACGGAGCGGCGGCAACGCTCAGCGCGGCGTCCTACTTTTTCGACGACGACGGCGTGCTTGCGCAAAACACGCAGATAATAAAGGACGGTATTTTGGTTTCCGGTATCTGCGACGTGGTTTCCGCCTGTCAGCTGGGGGTGCGTCCCACCGGCAACGGCAGAAGGCAGGATTTCAGCCGCAAGGCGTACACCCGCATGACCAACACCTTTTTCGACGCCGGCACAAGCAAGCTGGAGGACATGATAGCCTCCGTCAAGCACGGCTACATGATATTCGAAACAAACAACGGCATGGAAGATCCCAAAAACTGGCAGATACAGTGCACGGCGGAATACGGCATAGAAATAGTGGACGGAAAGCTTACCGAAAACTACGTTTCCCCCGTGGTGATAAGCGGCAGCGTTACGGAACTGCTGTCTTCCATAAGCATGGTGTCCGACTGCGCCGAGGTGCACGGTTCGGGCATGTGCGGCAAAGGATACAAGGAATGGGTTACCGTTTCCGACGGCGGACCTTCCCTTAAAGCGAGGGCTAAACTGGCATGAAAACTTTGATACGACTGCTCAGACAACAAAATTGCGAGTTTCGCATAAACACTCGCCGCACCCACAGCCACGAGGTGTACTTCGTGCACGAAAAGGCGGAAACGGTGCGCAGCACAAGCGTCACCGCCCGTTCCGTGACGGTGTACGTGGATCACGACGGCTTCAAGGGGGACTACACCTTCCGCGTGTACCCCTCCGACAGCGAGGAAACGCTGCGTGAAAAGATACAAAACGCAATTCTTCGCGCCCGTCTTATACGCAACGAGCACTACACTCTGCCCGCAAAGGCAAAGCAAAGCGTAACGGCGGAGAGCAACCTTGCCTCCATGCCCATGAACGCCGTGGCGCAAAAGGTGGCGCAGGCGTGCTTTGACGCCGACAAAGGGGAGGGCGGTTCCATAAACGCGCTGGAGGTTTTCGTCTACTGCGAGGAGGTTGCCGTCGTCAACAGCAACGGGCTGGAAAAAAGCCAACGGAAATACCGCGTAATGGTGGAGGCGATACCCACGTGGAACGAAAAGGGCGAATCAGTGGAACTGTACGAGGCGTGCAATTTTACCGAGCTGGACGAAAAGGCGCTCACCGCCGAAATTTCCCGCAAGCTTGCCGAGGTGCGCGATCGTTACCACGCTCAAAAGCCCGCTTCCCCCGTCAACGCTCCCGTGGTGCTGTTCGCTCCGGAACTTGCCGAGGTGTGCAAGGAGCTTTCCTACTCTCTCAACTATTCCTCGGTGTACGGCAAGGTCAACCTTTTTAACGTGGGCGACGACGTGCAAAAGCGCACGTCGGGGGACGGCATAACCCTCACAAGGTGCGCACAGCTTAAGGGCAGCAGACATTCGGCAGCCTTCGACGCCGACGGCTCGGAGCTTGTAGACACGGTGATAATGCAAAACGGCGTAGCTGTCGCCTGCTACGGCGGCAACAGGTTTGCGCAGTACCTCAAACAGCCCTGCACGGGCGAGCTGCCCTGCATACGGTTGGAAACGGGCACCCTTTCGCAAAGCCAAGCGGAGGGTATTCGCCGTCTGGAATGCGTGTCCTTTTCCGGCTTGCAGACAGACCTTAACAACGACTACATAGGGGGCGAGGTGCGCCTTGCCTATCTGGTGGAGGGGGAAAAACGCACCCCGCTCACCGGCATATCCATAAGCGGCAAGCTGAGCGCGGTGCTGCCCACCATACGCCTTTCGCAGCAGCAAAGGACGTACGAAAACTATTGCGGCCCCGCCTTTGCCCTGCTGGACAACGTCACGGTGTTTTGACGACGCATCCCTGTTAGCAAGCACGACAGACTCTGAAAGGGAGAGAGTAAAACCTCTCCCTTTTTTGCTGCGGTGAACAATGCCGTTGCGCAACGGTAAAAGGCAAAGGGATCCTTCGCAACGCCTGCCCAAAAGGAGCATGCGGCAAAACGCAGTCGGCAAAGCAAAATCTCAAAAAATACGTATTCCGTTTGTTCGCGACGATTCACAGAGCGGCATTTATCCCGTAAACGCCGTGCGCATTTTTTGGCGCAAGTCGGCGCACGGTTTTCGTGCGGAATACGTCGTTTGGGGGAAGAAGCAAAGGTTGTGACGGCGATTAAAGCGCATGGCGAGGAGCGCACCGTTATTTTATTGAGAACTGCACGTTTTGCTTACGGCGCACGTCCGTTTTTCAGCAAAAAAAAGCGCGCTTTTTTCAAAGCGCGAAACAGCCAAAAATGAAAAAATATTTTTGTATTTATTTTTTGAAAATACCGCCGCAATACTCTTTGACTATTGACGGCGGAAGTGGTAGTATATATCTGTACGATTTTACGCCTTAGGGGGATTTTGCGCCCTTTTTACCCTTTTTTCGCCCGATTGGGGGTAAAAATATAGCAAATTCCGCGCAAAAAACTGCGTTTTCCGCCTGCGGCGCACGCAAAAGATATTGGCTTTTTTATTGCGGTAAATTAAACATACCACAAACTGAGGCACAATGCAACTTTTTACGGCAAAATTTTCAGAAAAATTTTTTGAGGAGTTTGGTAAATGCCACAAGACATCAAGACCGTGAAGTACGGCAACCACGAAAGAAAGTCCTTTTCCAAAACGGCGGAGGTGCTGCCTCTGCCCAACCTGATAGACATGCAAAGGCACAGCTATCAGATGTTTCTGGACGAAGGCATAAGGGAAGTTTTTGAAGACTTTTCTCCCGTCGAGGACATGACGGGGCACTTCCGTCTGGACTTTTTGGAACATCACTTCGATCCGCACCCCAAATATTCCGAGGCGGAGTGCCGCCTGCGCGACGCGACGTACGCATGTCCGCTGCGCGTAAACGTGCGTCTTACGAACAAGAGCACGGGCGAATTTTTGGAGCAGGAAGTGTTTATGGGCGACTTCCCCATAATGACGGATACGGGAAGCTTCATCATAAACGGTGCGGAGCGCGTAATCGTTTCGCAGATAGTGCGTTCTCCCGGCGTGTACTGCACGGACGAGCTTGACAAAAACGGCAAGCCCACCTACAATACCACCGTCATGCCCGGACGCGGCGCATGGCTGGAAATGATGCACGATTCAAACAACGACATACTGTACGTGCACATAGACAAAAACCGTAAAATTCCCATTACGGTGTTTTTGCGCAGCATACTGCACGGGGCTGCGGAGCAGTGCGGCAACCTTGTGGCGCGTCTGCTGGAATACGATCCCATTTTGGCGCTCACCTATGCCAAGGACGACACCGCCACCGATCAGGAATCGTTGGTGGAAGTGTACAGGCGCATGCACCCCGGCGAAATACCCACCGACGAATCGGTGCAGAAGACGCTCAACGACGCTCTGTTCGACGTCAAAAAGTACGAGCTGTACAAGGTGGGCAGATACAAGTACAACAAAAAGCTGGCGTTGGCAGCCAGAATAGAGGGCGTAACGCTGGGCGAAGCGGTGGAAGTCAAGCTGACTACCATTCCCCGTTACACCTGCCTTACGGCGCAAAACGCCGCCGACATAGTCAACTGCGGCGTAACGCCTTTTATAAAGGTGCTGGACGAAAAGGGCAACACCGTCGCTTACGACGTGACGGCAGCCGACTTCGCGCAAAAAGCCGAAGGCAGCTATCTGGACGAGGCGGTGACGCTGCCCCTGCCCAGAGTTATCCCCGCGGGAACGGTGCTTACGGCGGCGGACGCATACGATATTCAGAACAGCGGCGTAAACTCCGTGCACACCGACGAAGAAACCTACGAGCAGATACTTTCCGCAGCCGACGCCGAGGGAGCGCACTCCTACAAGCAGCTGCTGTCGGGGTACGTTGGCAGCGTGGTGATGGCGGAAAAGGGCACCATCAACGTGTACGGCGAGGAAATAGACGCTTCCGGCAGAGTGCTTACCGAGCTTCCCAAGGCTTCCTACGAGGAGCGCAAGGGAGAAATTTCCGTAGACGAATGCGTGAAAATAGCGGTAGAAAACGGCTTCAACGTGTACAAGAGCAAGGCGGAAGGCGTTGCCGGCAACGTTATACTGCTTGCTTCCCGCTGCCCCCGGGTCAAGATCGTGGGCAACCGCACGGTAGACGCGCACTCCTACGCAGTGGGCTACGACAAACGCTTTGCCGCCATCGATTTCAAGGCATGCGGCATAAACGAAGCGGTGGACAGCCAAGTGCTGAGGGAAATTTTGGCAAATCAGCTGTCCGTAGAGGATACAAGCAAGCTCATAGCGGAAAGAAAGGACGATCTCGTCGCCAAGAGCGTCACGCGCGAAGACATTATTGCAGCCGTCAACTACAACCTGAGCCTGAAATACGGCGTGGGCACCACCGACGACATCGACCACCTCGGCAACCGCCGCATACGCTGCGTGGGCGAACTGCTGCAAAACCAGTTTCGCACGGGTATCAACCGTCTGGCCAAGGTCATACAGGAAAGAATGGCGGTGCAGGAGGCGGGCAAAGCCACTCCGCAGCTGCTGATAAACATACGTATCGTAACTTCGGCAATAAAGGAATTTTTCGGTTCCTCGCAGCTGTCGCAGTTTATGGATCAGTCCAACCCCATAGCGGAGCTTACCCACAAGCGCAAGCTTTCGGCGTTGGGCCCCGGCGGTCTTAACAGGGAAAGAGCCACCTTCGAGGTGCGCGACGTGCATTACACCCACTACGGCAGAATGTGCCCCATCGAAACGCCCGAAGGACAGAACATAGGTCTTATCACCTCTTTGGCGGGCTACGCTCGCATAAACGAGTACGGCTTTATCGAAGCGCCCTACCGCAGGGTGGACAAGATTCACCACACCGTCACCGACACGGTGGAATATCTTACCGCCGACGAGGAGGATAAATACATCATCGGTCAGGCAAGCGAGCCGCTGGATGAAAACAACTACTTTGTCAACGCTCGTATCACCTGCCGCCGCAGAGAGGAAATTCTGGAATTCCCCCGCGAAAAGGTGGATTACATCGACGTTTCCCCCAGACAGCTCATTTCCGTGGCTACCAGTCTTATTCCCTTCTTGGAAAACGACGACACCAACCGCGCGCTGATGGGCAGCAACATGCAGCGTCAGGCAGTTCCCCTCGTGCGTCCCGAAGCGCCCATAGTGGCAACGGGCATAGAGGCGCGTATCGCCAGCGACAGCGGCGTGATGATAATGTCCGAAGCGGACGGCGTGGTGATAAAGGCCGCCGACGACAGGATAATAGTGCAAAACGACAACGGCACCCTGCAAAACCACACTCTTAAAAAGTTTGTGCGTTCCAATCAGGGCACCTGCATAAATCAGAAGATAATCGTCAAAAAGGGCGACAGAGTCACCAAGGGACAGGTGCTTGCCGACGGTCCCAGCACCGACGGCGGCGAGCTGGCTCTGGGCAGAAACATGCTTATCGGCTTTATGACGTGGGAAGGCTACAACTACGAAGACGCAGTGCTTATTTCCGAAAAGTTGGTCAAGGAAGACGCCTTTACCTCCATACACATCGAGGAGCATGAAATAGACTGCCGCGAAACCAAACTCGGGCCGGAGGAATTTACCCGCGACATTCCGCAGGTGGGCGCCGACGCGCTGAAAGATTTGGACGAAGACGGCATTATCCGCATAGGCGCAGAGGTGCATCCCGGCGATATACTGGTGGGCAAAGTCACCCCCAAGGGAGAAACGGATCTCGGCGCGGAAGAAAGGATACTGCGCGCCATCTTTGCCGACAAGGCGCGCGAGGTAAGAGATACTTCGCTGCGCGTGCCCAACGGCGAAGGGGGCATAGTGGTGGACGTAAAGGTGTTCACCCGCGAAAACAAGGACGAGCTGGAGCCGGGCGTAAGCAAGCTGGTAAGGGTGTACATCGCCCAGAAGCGCAAGATCTCCGTCGGCGACAAGATGGCGGGACGTCACGGCAACAAGGGCGTCGTTTCCCGCATCCTGCCGGAGGAGGATATGCCCTTCATGGAAGACGGCACTCCGTTGCAGATAGTGCTTAACCCCTTGGGCGTTCCCTCTCGTATGAACATCGGTCAGGTGCTGGAAGTACACCTCGGGCTTATTTCCAAAATTCTCGGCTGGAAGATAGCCACCCCCGTCTTTGACGGCGCAAGCGAATCGGAAATACGCCGCCTGTTCGAAGACAACGGGTTGGTAAATCCCGAAACGGGCAAGGTGGACGGCAAGGTGCGTCTGTACGACGGCAGAACGGGCGAACCCTTTGAAAACAGAGTGACGGTAGGCTATATGTACTACCTGAAGCTGGTTCACTTGGTGGACGACAAGATACACGCCAGAAGCATAGGTCCGTACAGTCTGGTAACGCAGCAGCCCTTGGGCGGCAAGGCGCAGTTCGGCGGACAGCGTTTCGGCGAAATGGAAGTGTGGGCGCTGGAAGCGTACGGCGCAGCCAACATTTTGCAGGAAATTCTTACCGTCAAATCGGACGACGTGGTGGGACGTACCACTACCTACAACTGCATTGTGGAGGGCAGGGATATCCCCGATCCGGGCATACCGGAATCCTTCAAGGTGCTCATAAAGGAATTGCAATCCCTTGCGCTGGACATAAAGGTGCTTTCTCCCGACAAGGAGGAGATCGTGGTGCGCGATTCCGTGGACGACGAAGCCGACTACAACGAAGTCATGCAGGCGGAGCTGGAAGCGCGCAGGCAAAGTATTCAGCAGTACAAAGAGGAAGACGAGATCGACCTCGGCGGCGAAAAGGAATTCGACTTCAACGAGGAGGACGACGATTTCAACGTGGACGATCTGTTTGCCGACGATGAACCCGCTCCCGAGAGCGACGACGGCGGCAGCGACGACGACTACGGCGATCTCGACGACCTTTTAGGCGACGATGACGACGAAGAAAACTAAGGGAGGAAAAAGATGAACAACGAACAAAGACTGAGCGGTCAAAGCGTATCTTCGCTGCGTCCCAACACGCTGGCAAGACGCGGCATAATGAACGATTTCGACTCCATTCAGATAGGTATAGCTTCTCCCGAAAAGATACGCGAGTGGTCGTACGGCGAAGTAAAGAAGTCGGAAACCATCAACTACCGCACGCAAAAACCGGAAAAAGACGGTCTGTTCTGCGAAAGAATATTCGGGCCGGTAAAGGACTGGGAATGTCACTGCGGAAAGTACAAAAAGCAGCGCTTCAAGGGAGTGGTGTGCGAAAAGTGCGGCGTCAAGGTGACTACCTCCAAGGTGCGCCGCGAGCGCATGGGGCACATCGAACTTGCCGCGCCGGTATCTCACATATGGTATTTCAGGGGAACTCCCTCCCGCATAGGGCTCATTCTGGATATGTCCCCCAAATATCTCGAACAGCTTATCAACTTCCAGAACTACGTGGTGCTGGATCCCATGAAGAGCGGCATGGCCTATAAGCAGATACTCTCCATGAGCGAATACCGCGCGGCAAAGGACGAAGCGGCGGAAAACCCCGAAAAGCAGTTCCGCGCCGGCACCGGCGCCGAGTCGGTAAGAGAGCTGTTGCAAAACATCAACCTCGACGAGGAAGCGGAGGCGCTGCACGCCATAGTGTCCGCCCCCGGGCAGGGCGCCAAAAAGGTGCGCGCCATAAAGCGTCTGGACATTGTGGAGTCCTTCCGTAAAAGCGGCAACCGTCCCGAATGGATGATACTCACGGTGCTGCCCGTGCTTCCCCCCGATCTGCGCGCAATGGTGCCTCTGGACGGCGGCAGATACGCCACCAGCGACCTCAACGAGCTTTACCGCAAGGTGATAAACCGCAACAACCGCCTTAAAAAGCTCATAGACATCAACGCGCCGGAAATACTTATCAACAACGAAAAGCGTATGTTGCAGGACGCGGTGGACAGCCTGCTGGACAACGACCGCAGCAAACGCCCCCAGACGGGACCCGGCAACAGAACGCTCAAATCCCTTTCCGGACTGCTTCGCGGCAAGCAGGGACGTTTCCGTCAAAACCTGTTGGGCAAGCGCGTGGACTATTCCGGACGTTCCGTCATAGTCGTCGGACCGGAGCTCAAGCTTCACCAGTGCGGTATCCCCAAGGAAATGGCGTTGGAGCTGTTCAAGCCCTTCGTCATGCACAGGCTGATAGAAACCAAGCAGAGCACCAACCTGAAATCGGCTAAAAAGCGTGTGGAACGCGCCGACGACAAGGTGTGGGACGCTTTGGAAGAGGTGATAAAGGATCATCCCGTCATGCTCAACCGCGCCCCCACGCTGCACAGGCTTTCCATTCAGGCTTTCGAGCCGGTGCTTATCGAGGGCAGAGCCATCAAACTGCATCCGCTGGCATGTACGGCGTTCAACGCCGACTTCGACGGCGACCAGATGGCGGTGCACGTTCCTCTTTCGGTGGAAGCGCAGACGGAAGCAAGATTTTTGATGCTTGCGGCGAACAACATTCTGAAGCTTTCCGACGGCAAGCCCGTGATATGCCCCACGCAGGACATGGTTTTGGGCTGCTACTACCTTACTACCGTGCGCGGTTACGAAGAAGCGGTAAAGATAATGGATCTGTACGAGCAAAGCAGGACGCGCGCCCTTTCGCAGGACGAGGTGGAACTGCTGCGTAAAGCCAAATTTTACAGCAGCTTCGACGAAGCGTACGAGGCGTACGTGGCGCACGACATAACGCTGCACACGGCGATAAACGTCCGTCAACCGGACGGCTCCAAGGTGTGGACGACGGTGGGCAGAATGATATTCTGTCAGGCAATATACTACGACTACGCCGACGCCTCCGCCGAGGACGATTCCGACATCATCGACGCCGAACTGCTTGCGCAGAAAAAGGTGGAGCGCCGCACGCTGGGCATACCCGTTGCGCTTACGGCGGACATGCTCAAAAATCCCAAAAAACCCTATCTCGTGGGCAAAAAGCAGCTGTCGCAGATAGTAGAAAAATGCTTCAGACTGCGCGGCACGACGCCTACCGCCACCATGCTGGACAACGTAAAGGCGCTGGGCTACAAGTACAGCACCATAAGCGGTCTTACCACCAGCGTGTTCGACATGAACATACCTTCTGAAAAGCAGGAGATAATGCACGAGGCGGAAAAGAAGGTAATAGAGATAGAAAACAACTTCAACGAAGGCTTCCTTACGGAAAACGAAAGGTACAAATCCGTCATCGACGTGTGGAAGGACGTTGCCGGCAAGGTGGAAGACCTTGTTAAAAACGTCATGGAAGAGGACAACCCCATATGGATGATGGCAGATTCCGGCGCCCGCGGCAGCATGAACCAGATACGTCAGCTGTGCGGCATGCGCGGTCTGATGAGCGATCCCAGCGGTCGTACCATCGAATTGCCCGTCAAGGCGTGCTTCCGCGAAGGTCTGTCGGTGCTGGAATACTTCATTTCCTCTCACGGCGGCAGAAAAGGTCTGGCGGACACCGCTCTTAAAACGGCGGACTCCGGCTATCTTACCCGTCGTCTGGTGGACGTGGCGCAAAACGTCATCATCCGCGAGGAGGACTGCTCCGCAGGCGGACGTCCGCAGGGCATGTGGATAGAAGCCTTCCGCGGCTCCGGCAAGGACGAGATAATCGAAAAATTCGAGGATCGTATCATAGGCAAGTACGTTATCGACGACGTGGTGAACCCCGCTACCGGCGAAATAATCTGCCACGGCGACACCATGATAAACGACGACCTTGCCAAGGAGATAGTCAAAGCCGGCATAGACAGGCTGTATATGCGCACGGTGCTTACCTGCCGCAGCGAACACGGCGTATGCTGCAAGTGCTACGGCTCCAACATGGCAACGGGCAAACCCGTCAACCTCGGCGAAGCGGTGGGCGTAATAGCCGCCCAGTCCATAGGCGAACCGGGAACACAGCTTACCATGAGAACCTTCCACACCGGCGGCGTTGCTACCTCCGACGACATCACGCAAGGTCTGCCCCGCGTGGAGGAACTGTTCGAAGCCAGAAAACCCAAAGGGTGCGCCGTCATATGCGAAGTGAACGGCACGGCGGTGGTTCCCACCAACCTCAACAAAAAGGTGGTGCAGGTGGTGGACGCCGACGGCAAGCTGCTTAAAGAGTACGCCATACCCTACACCTCCAGAATAAGAGTGCACGACGGCGACACCGTGGAAAGCGGCACCGCCCTTACGGAAGGTCCCATCAACCCGCAGGATCTGCTGTCCACCAAGGGCTTGCGCGCCGTGGAGGAATACCTCGTCAAAGAGGTGCAGGCGACCTACCGCACCAACGGTGTGGAAATAAACGACAAACACGTGGAAGTGATAGTGCGTCAGATGCTGCGCAAGGTGCGTATCGAAGACGCAGGCACCACGGAACTGTTGCCCGGCGAGATAGTGGATATTTTCCGCTTCGACGCGGCAAACGACAAGGCGTTGGAGGAGGATGGCGAGCCCGCCACGGCAAAACGGGTTTTGCTGGGCATAACCAAGGCAAGCCTTGCTACCGAAAGCTTCCTTTCCGCGGCTTCCTTCCAAGAAACCTCCCGCGTGCTTACGGAGGCTGCCATCAAGAACAAGTGCGATCCCCTGTACGGACTCAAAGAAAACGTCATCATCGGCAAGATGATCTCGGCGGGCACGGGACTCAAATCCTACCGCGACATGGAATTGGTCAGCAAAGAGGACGAATTTGACGAAACCGCCACGGGCGAGGAGGAATAACGCGCCTTTATCGGGCGACCGTTCCTTTCCCGCGCCGCGGGCGAAGGCAAAACAGTCAGGCAAAACGCTTGACTGTTTTGTGCTGTTTTGGTAAAATGTATGTTGGTGTCTTATGGATAACAACGACAAAAAAGTTATTGTAGGAAAAAAACAGATACTGCGTCTGTTGAAGGAAAACCACATAAAATCCATTCGCATAGCGACGGACGCACAGGACGAATACGTCAGGAGCATACGCGAGGAAGCTTTGCGCCACAACGTCAAAGTGGTGGCGGAGGGCAGCATGGAGGAGATAGCGCGCTGCTACGGCATAGACGTGCCCAGCGGTGCGGTAGGGTTTCTGAAAGACTGACGTTTTTTTACGGTAATAGGCGCTTTTTGCGCTTATATACACAGAATTCTTCCGAGGAATTCCGACATTCACTATTGAAAGGAGGTAAAATCAGCATGGCAACAATCAATCAGTTGATCAGGCAGGGCAGAAGAAAGGACGCCGAAAAGAGCAAATCCCCCCTTCTGGACAGTTGTCCTCAAAAGCGCGGCGTTTGCCTTAACGTTACGACCACTTCCCCCAGAAAGCCTAACTCTGCATTGCGCAAGATAGCCCGTGTACGCCGTACCAACGGTATGGAAGGCACCTGCTACATTCCCGGCGAAGGTCACAACCTTCAGGAACACAGCGTTGTGCTTATCCGCGGCGGCAGAGTAAGAGATTTGCCCGGTATCCGTTACCACATCATTCGCGGAACGTTGGATACCGCCGGCGTAGCCAACAGAAAGCAGGCGCGCTCCAAGTACGGCGCCAAGCGTCCCAAGAAATAGGCATTGGGGCAAACACACATTACAGTTCAAGGTGAATAGTCGGAGTTTTTAATTTTGGCTTTTCTCCGGTAAGCAGTATGCGGCTTTGCCGCAGAAGTTTCTCCGCACGCAGGTGCGTCGAGTTGGCTGTATTGGTAAAACAAAATTAAAAAAACAAAATTCTTAAAGGAGGAAAAACTTATGCCAAGAAGAAGCGGCGTTCCCAAAAGGGACGTTCTGCCCGATCCCGTGTATGGCAGCAAGGTGGTCACCAAGGTGATAAACCAAGTCATGCAGGACGGCAAAAAGGGCACTGCTCAGGAAATAGTCTACGGCGCTTTCGACGAGATAAAGGCCAAGACGGGCAGCGACCCTATGGAAATTTTCAACAAAGCAATCAACAATCTTATGCCCATGCTGGAATGTAAGGCAAGGCGCGTAGGCGGCGCGAACTATCAGGTGCCCATGGAGGTCAGACCTGAAAGACGTCAGACGCTTGCTATACGCTGGCTGGTGTCCTTTGCACGCAAACGCAGCGAAAGATACATGTATCTTCGTCTTGCCGGCGAGCTGCTGGACGCTTGCAACGAGCAGGGCGGCGCTTTCAAAAGAAAGGAAGAAATGCACCGTTCCGCCGAAGCCAACAAAGCCTTTGCCCATTTCAGATGGTAATTTTCGGAGCAAAAGGTTAATATGGCAAGAGTATATCCATTGCAAAACGTGCGCAATATCGGTATAATGGCGCACATCGACGCGGGAAAAACCACCACCAGCGAAAGAATACTGTTCTTTTCCGGCAAGACCAGAAAGTTAGGCGAAGTGCACGAAGGCACCGCCGTTATGGACAGCATGGCGCAGGAGCAGGAGCGCGGCATAACCATCGCCAGCGCCGCTACTACCGTTCACTGGGTGGACAGCTACAACGACGTCGACTACCGTATAAACCTTATCGACACTCCGGGACACGTGGACTTCACCGTGGAAGTGGAGCGTTCGCTGCGCGTTCTGGACGGCGCGGTGGCGGTGTTCTGCGCCAAGGGCGGCGTGGAACCGCAAAGTGAAACGGTTTGGCACCAAGCCACCAAGTACAACGTTCCCCGCATTGCCTTCGTCAACAAAATGGACATCAACGGCGCAAACTTCCAAAACGTCGTAAAGATGATGCGCGAAAGGCTCAAAGCCAACGCGCTGCCCATTCAGTTGCCCATAGGCAAAGAGGAAACCTTCCGCGGCATAGTGGACGTCATCACCAAAAAGGCGTACTACTACAACGATCCGCAGGGCGTAGTCATAGACGAAGGGGAAATCCCCGCCGATATGGCGGACGCCGTGGAGCAGGCGCATCAGGAAGTTGCCGAATTTGTTGCAGGCACCGACGACGAGCTTATGGAAAAGTTCTTCGAAGAGGGCGACCTTTCGGTGGACGACATAAAGCGCGGACTGCGCAAGGCCGTTATCGAGCTTAAAGTCAACCCCGTTCTGTGCGGTTCGTCCTACAAAAACAAGGGCGTGCAAAAACTGCTGGACGCCGTGTGCGAATACCTTCCCAGCCCCGTGGACATCGACCACGTAGTGGGATACGACGTGCATGACGAAAGCATTGAAATAGTGCGCAAGACGGACGACAACGAGCCCTTCTGCGGGCTGGTGTTCAAAATAGTTGCCGATCCCTTCGTGGGCAAGCTGGCATACTGCCGCATTTACAGCGGTACGTTGCAGGCGGGCAGCTACGTGTACAACTCCACCAAGGGCAAGAGGGAGCGTATCACTAAAGTGTTGCAAATGCACGCCGCGCAGCGCGAGGAAATTGCCGAAACGTACGCGGGCGAAATAGTGGCGCTGGTGGGACTTAAAGAAACCACCACGGGCGACACCCTCTGTTCGGAAAAACAACCCATCGTGCTGGACAGCATGGTATTCCCCGAACCGGTCATCAAGGTGGCGATAGAGCCCAAGACCAAGGCAGGTCAGGAAAAGATGACGCTTGCGCTCATCAAGCTTGCCGAGGAAGATCCCACCTTCAAGACCTACACCGATCAGGAAACGGGACAGACCATCATCGCCGGCATGGGCGAGCTGCACTTGGAAATAATCGTGGACAGACTGCTGCGCGAATTCAAGGTGGAAGCCAACGTCGGCAAGCCGCAGGTATCCTACCGCGAAACCATCACCAAAGCGGTGGAAGCGGAAGGCAAATACGTGCGTCAGTCGGGCGGTAAAGGTCAGTACGGTCACTGTAAAATCAAAATGGAACCGCAGGAAGCGGGCAAAGGCTACGAATTTGTGGACGCCACCGTGGGCGGCAGCATTCCCAAGGAATACATTCAGCCCATCAACAACGGTATAATGGAAGCGGCAAAGACGGGACCTTTGGCAGGCTACGAAGTGGTAGACTTCAAAGTCACCGTGTACGACGGCTCCTTCCACCCCGTGGACAGCAGCGAAATGGCATTCAAGATCGCCGGCTCGCTGGCGTTCAAAAACGCGGCGGCAAAGGCGGATCCCATTTTGCTGGAACCCATGATGAAGGTGGAAATCACCCTGCCGGAGGAATATCTCGGCGACGTTATGGGCAACGTGTCCAGCAGGCGCGGCAACGTGTCCGGCATAGAACTGCGCAACGGAGTGCAGGTCATCAACGCCTTTATACCTTTGGCGGAGATGTTCGGCTATGCCACCGACCTTCGTTCCCGCACGCAGGGCAGAGGCAACTACACCATGCAGTTCGACCATTTTGCCGAAGTACCCAAGTCGGTGAAGGAAAAAATCACCAAGGAAAACGCTTCTAAATAAGTTTTTGTAAAAACTTAACAAAAAGTGTAGACCAAAAAGAAAAAATATTATATAATAAACTCAACTTAAAATAAAAGTTTTGCCCAACTAAAAATCAGGAGGAATCACTACAATGGCAAAAGCTAAATTTGACAGAAGCAAACCCCACGTCAACATTGGTACCATTGGTCACGTAGACCATGGCAAGACCACCCTGACTGCCGCTATCACCATGGTGCTTTCCATGAAGAACGACGCTCAGGTTATGGCTTATGACCAAATCGACAAGGCTCCCGAAGAGAGAGCGCGCGGTATAACGATCAACACGGCGCACGTAGAGTACGAAACGGAAAAACGTCACTATGCGCACGTTGACTGCCCGG
>DVOC01000028.1 GCA_018713905.1 Candidatus Fimimonas merdipullorum | reverse complement strand
CCGCCTCTCCGCGTCAAAGGCTGTTTTTGCCACCTTTGAGCAGATTGTAGGTAATAAATAACCGAAAATTTGTTGTTATGTCTGAAATAGTATTCTTTACAAGTGTGAATACTGGAATACTTGTCGGATATTGCTGCCCGAATATCCCGTCCTATGCGTTTGCACGCTTTAAGTGAATATAGCCCCGTGGTTACGGGAGCGGCGGTCGCTTTTGGGTAAGTCATTGCGCCACACTACTTACAACGTAGTAATGTTGCAGCATAACCTTGACTATTCGTTGTCCGTCAACGTGCCACTTTTTGCCTTGCAGGTAAAAGCCTTCGGCAAGACGTTTCGGCAGAGCCACCGACGCCGTGTAGATAATGAAGGAGCAACTCCGACCACTTTTGCTTTTCTTTGAATCCTCCGACGCTGTTGCTTTGGCGTAAGACTATCGTTGTACGTTTTAGTCACTCTACCGACAACACGAACGTTACTCCGCCGCGCAAAGCTGCGCTTTTTACAGGCAACGACGTTTTGGGCGTACGTCCTCTACGCCGATAAAGTTACGCGCCCGCCGCAACACATTATACGCCTTGCCGCCAACCGTACAAGACGACGGCATAAACCAATATTGCGTTATGACCACAAAAAAAGTCGTTGCTAAACGGAGCAGTTTTACCTCTTTCGGAAATTCCGCCCGTCAAAGTGCACGTCAAAGGGGCGTCAGGCAAGCCTGCGTTATTCACATGAAAAGTCAAGAAATCAAGCAGGCTTTTACCTCTTTCGGAAATTCCGCCCGTCACAACGGCGCATACGTGCGCAAGCGTCTTTTCCGACGAAATTTAGCGTACAGGACGAAAAATTCCTCTTTCCGGAAAAGCTTTGCGTGCAGCAATGGCGATTCTCTGCCGCAAAGCAAAGCAAAATCGGCTGTCTGTTACCGACAGCCGATTTCAACACGATGTATTCTGTTGCGCCTGCTTACTCTGCGTGTTCCTCGACGGCAGGCTGCAATTTTTCCTTTATTTTGTTTTCCAGTTCCGCCATAACGTCGGGATTTTCCTCCAGCCAACGTTTGGCATTTTCTCTGCCTTGCCCTACGCGCTCACCGTTATAGGAAAAGTAAGAACCGCTCTTTTCGATAAGTCCGTTGGCAACAGCCATGTCCAGCACGCATGCGCTGTTGGATATGCCCTTGCCGAAGATTATCTCGAACTCCGCAGTCTTGAAGGGAGGAGCCACCTTGTTTTTTACCACCTTGACGCGCGTTTTGCTGCCGACGATTTCCGTTCCGTTCTTTATCTGATCTACCTTGCGGACGTCCAGACGCACGCTGGCATAGAATTTAAGCGCTTTGCCGCCCGTAGTCGTTTCGGGGTTGCCGAACATAACGCCGATTTTTTCGCGCAGCTGATTTATGAAGATGATACAGGTATTGGACTTGTTGCCCACCGCCACAATTTTACGCAACGCCTGCGACATGAGCCGCGCCTGCACGCCCATGTGGCTGTCCCCCATATCTCCTTCCAGTTCCGCCTTGGGGGTAAGCGCCGCCACCGAGTCCACTACGATGAGATCCACGGCATTGCTGCGCACCAGATAGTCCAAAATATCCAGCGCCTGTTCGCCGCTGTCCGGCTGGGAGATATACAATTCGTCCAGATTTATGCCGAGATTTGCCGCATACACGGGATCCAACGCCTGTTCTGCGTCTATGAAAGCCGCCGTGCCCCCCATTTTTTGCACCTGTGCAATGACGTGCAGCGTCACCGTGGTCTTACCCGAAGCCTCCGGCCCGTAAATTTCCACGATACGTCCCTTTGGCAAACCGCCCACGCCCAAAGCCATGTCCAACGGCAGACAGCCTGTGGGAATAACCTCAATATTACGCGTTGCGGCGTAGCTGCCCAACTTCATTATGGAGCCTTTGCCGAACTCTTTTTCTATCTGCAAAATTGTCTGCTCCAATGCCTTTTTCTTGTCTTCTGTCATAGTAGTCTTCTCCTGATTGTATTTAGTTGAAAAAATCGGAATTTGTCATGGATTTGCACAGCAGATACAGCGCCGTGTTAGCCACCTGCTGTCTTATGCTGTTTCTGTCCCCCGCAAAGACGTTTTTGAACACCTTTACGTATTTGCCGTTTGCGCCGTTGCACCCTACGCCTATGTAGCAAAGCCCCACGGGCATGCCGTTTTCCGACGAAGGCCCCGCGTATCCTGTAGTGGAAAGAGAATAGCCGGCAAATTTCAGCTGCGCCAAAGCCATTTCCCTTGCTACCTGCGGCGAAACCACGCCGTACTCGTCCACAAAGTGCGGATTTATTCCCAGTCTGTCGCATTTGGAATCTACCGAATAGGTCACGCACCCTTCGTACAGCACGCTGCTTGCCCCCGGAACGTCCACAATGGCGGAGGCTAACATACCTCCCGTAAGAGATTCCGCCGTAGCCACCGTTTTGTACCTTTCCGCCAGCAAATGCACCGCTTTCAGCGCCAAGGACTCGTCGCCGTCGGCGTATATACCGTCCCCTAACTGCTCGCAGAATACCTGCAAATACAGCTCTATGGCTTTGGGAGAACAGCCGCTTGCAAACGTCAGCGTCACCTTGCTGTCCAGATTTACCGTTTCGCTGCGCAGCGTTACAATTTTATGATTGAGTTTGGCAAGCTTATCTTCCAGATCGCGGGCGGACAACCCGAAAATTTTGTATATGCGCACTTCCCTTTTGCGAGAACTGTGAAAAAGGTCTTTTGCCAGATAGTTGTCGAAAATACTCTCGCACTCGGCGCTGTTATCCGGCATTACGTACACGTGACACTTGCCGTATTCCCCCATACAACCGCACTGAAAACCGTACACGGGGACGCTGTGAATAAAGGTTTCCGGCTGCATGCAGTATTTGTCCAGCAGATATTGCGCAGGAAGGGGCAATCCGGAAAGCTTGCAATATTTGCGTATATTCTGTTCGGCAAATTTATCGTAAACCAACGCCAGCCCGAAGGTCTGCGCAAAGGTGTTGCACCACCTGCCCGTGTCCCCCACCAGTATCAGGGCGGAAAGGGACACCGATTCCGTCAGCATTTCCGACAGCTGACTTGGGGCGCGCGTAAAGTAAACGTCGTACGCCGCGCTTTCCTTGTCCAGCTTGACACACAGCGCCTGCACCGCCTGACTGTATTCTTTTGCCAAAATTCTTATCATACAAATGCACCTGCCGCACAAAATTTTGTCCGAAAAATGCTCTTATGCCTGCTTGTCGGAAAAAACCTTTCGGTTTTGCACAAGATATATCACGCCCGAAAGAATGGTGAACAAAATTGCCAGCGAAAACAGCACGGTCGCCACAATGCCTATCCATTGAGAGTTTTGCGTCCACCAATTATCATCGATAGATACGATCAAGTATGCTTTCCCCACTTGACAAAACACCAAAAAGGGAAGGCTCACATCCTGCAATATTGTCTTTATCTTGCCGTAAACGTTTGCCTGAACAACTATGCCCTTTGCCGCCGCTATCATTCTGACGGCGCTTATAAGCAGTTCTCTTGCTATTATTACGGTCGCTCCGCAAATAAGGAATATCCCCGACCATTCGCCCAACGCGCAATACCGCAACGGGTTTGTACCCACAACGCAAAACAACGCCGCGGTCACAAGCACTTTGTCCGCCATTGGATCCAGCAATTTGCCCAAATCCGTCACCATATTGTATTTCCGCGCGATGTAGCCGTCCAGAAAATCCGTAAACGCCGCAAGCACGAACACCACCACCGCCCATACGGGAGAAAGAAAGTAGGCGACCACAAACAGCGGTATCATGCACATGCGCAGTACGGAGAGAGTATTGGGTAGATTCATTCTGCAACTTCTCCTATAAGGTCGTAATCCGTTTTGTCGGTGATCTTTACCGACACAAAATCGCCCGCATGCAGCCGTTTTGAAGAGGATATGTACACGCAGCCGTCAATTTCGGGGCTCATAAACTCCGTTCTGCCCTTGTACGTGCCGTCCGAGCATGGCTCGTCCACAATGCAAAGGTAGGTTTTGCCCACGTCCGATTGCAACAGCTCCGCCACTACGCTTTGCTGCACGCCGTAAAGTTTTCTGACGTAGGCGTTCTTTTTTCTGCCGTCCACCTGCTGTGCCATAGTGGCGGCAACGGTGCCTTCCTCGCACGAATAGGCGAAAAATCCGACGTTGCGAAGCTTGTACCTTTTCAAAAACTCCGCCACTTCCTCTACCGTCTGCGGCGTTTCGCCGGGGAAACCGCAAATAAAGGTGGAACGCACCTGTATTTTAGGGTAGGAGCGTTGCAGCCTGTCAAACAAACGGCGCACGCCCTCCGCCGTAGACTTGCGGTTCATGGCTTTCAGCATACCGCCGTTGACGTGCTGCAGGGGAATGTCTATGTACTTGGCAATTTTGTCGTTGGTTTCTATTTCGCGGATAAGCTGCTCGTCGGTAAGCTCGGGGTAACAATACAACAGACGCAGACGGCGTATGCCCTCTATGCCGCTCAACTGCCTCAAAAGGGGCACCAGACTGCACTTTCCGTATAAGTCTACGCCGTACTTGGTGGTGTCCTGCGCCACAAGAATAAGCTCCTTTACGCCCCTTTCCGCCAACAGCGCCGCCTGTTCCACAAGACTTTGCATGGGAACGGAGCGGAATCTGCCGCGAATGTGCGGTATAAGACAGTAGGAACAAAAATTGTTGCAGCCGTCGGCAATTTTGAGATAAGCAAAGTGCGACGGCGTTGTGAGCACTCGGCTGCCGAAGGTAAGACATTCGGGAGATCGGTTGTACAGCTTTCTGTCCCCTTCCAGCGTTTCTTTAACTATCTCGGCAATGCGGTCGTATTCGTTGGTGCCCACTACCGCGTCCACCTCGTCCAGCCCGTCAAAAATTTCCTTTCCGAACTTCTGCCCCAGACAGCCTGTCAGTATAAGCTTTTTGCAGCTGCCCTGCTCCTTGAAGTGAAACATTTCCAACGCGGTGTCTATGGCTTCCCTGCGCGCCGATTCCAAAAACGCGCAGGTGTTTACAATTATTACCTCCGCGTCCTGCGGCGAGGCAGTAAGTTGATACCCCGCCTGCTGCAAATTGTACAGCATAATCTCCGTATCGACGCGGTTTTTGTCGCACCCCAAGGATACGACGCCCACTTTTGTGCTCACACTTTCCTCCGTTTGCTCGACTAAAACGCTGTACGCGCACGCACCGTCCTTAAAATTCGGGACAAAAGCCGCTGCGCAAAGCGACCATGGCCGCGCTTTTTGTCTCCCCGTCCTGCGGTCTTTCGTCCGCTCACTGCGGCAAAAAGGCGATTGCAGGCATACGCCGAACGAACGTGTTGTTCGTCCGGCTGCGGTAATTTTGCAAATAACTAATCTTCCATATCGGGGAACAGCGAATCCAGTTCCTCCAACGTCACCAACACCTTTACCGGCTTGGTGCTTGTTTCGTTTGCTTTAAGCGATTCTACGTAATTTAACCGCTGCAAGCTTTCCAATATGCGCCCCGCTCTGTTGAAGCCGATTTGCAGCGAACGCTGAATGGACGCTATGGACGCTTTGCCGCCGTTGTGTTCCAGCCAATAGCGTAAAGCCTTTTTGCAATAGGGATCCAATGGCTTTTCCTTTTCTCCCTCGGCAGGCTCCGCCACTTCCTCCTGCGGCTGCTGACGGGACAGGAAAATTTCCTGCGATATCTTTTCGTCGTAGTACACTTCGTTTTGCGAAGCCACGTAATCTACCAGTTGCTTTATTTCCTCGTTGCTGATAAATGCGCCCTGTGCGCGCGTCATACCCGCCTTGCTGGGGTTGACGTACAGCATATCGCCGTTGCCCAGCAGTTTTTCCGCGCCGCCTACGCTCAATATAGTCATGCTGTCCTGCGGCGACGACACCTTGAAGGCAACTCGGGCGGGCAAATTGGTCTTTACCGTACCCGTAATGGTTTTTACGTCGGGACGCTGCGTAGCAAGCACGATGTGTATGCCCGCCGCACGGGATTTCTGCGCAAGTCTTTGCAGCTTGCTTTCGAAGTTCTTCTGGCTTACCGTCATAAGGTCTGCCAATTCGTCCACGATAAGCACCAGATAGGGCAGTTTCTGCTGAATTTTAGGGTTGATTTTGGCGTTGTATTCCCCTATGTTGCCCACAGACGTCTGACGGAACAGCTGATAACGCGCTTCCATTTCGGAAATAAGATAGTCCATTCCCGCCAGAGCGTCGTTTGCCGCCGTGATGGTTTCGCTGGTGAGCATATGAGGAATGCCGTTGTAGCGGGAAAGCTCGACGAACTTGGGGTCTACCATTATAAAGCGCAGATATTCCGGCCCGTAACGGTACATCAGACTGACGATAAGGGTGTTCAAAAATACGCTCTTGCCCGAACCGGTAGTACCTGCCACCAACAGGTGAGGCAGCTTTGCAAGGTCGGCGACTATCATTTCGCCGGATATCTGCTGTCCTACCACGAACACGAGGCTGCCCTTTGCCGTTTGGAATTCTTTCGATTCCAGCATGCTGCGCAGCATTACCTTGGCGCGCACCTTGTTTGCCACCTCTATGCCCACGAGGTTGGTGCCCTGCACGGGTGCCTCTATGATGATTTCGTCTTCTGCGGCAAGGCACGCCTTTATGTCGGCGGAATACTGCTTGAACTGATCCATTCTTGTCTTTTGCGACAGAACTTTGAACAGATACCTCGTGACGGTGGGGCCGACTATCTGCCCCGCGTCCTCTACCTTTATGCCGAATACGGCCAGCTTGTTGACTATACCCTGCGCCGCTTCCGCACGAGCCTGCGCGTCGTCCTCTATCGAATCGGTGCTTTCTTCCAGCAATTCCAGCGAAGGCTTGACGTACTTGGGATAGCGATGCACCTTTTCTTCCGCCTTTTTGACCTCTGCTTTGGGCTGAAATTCAAATCCCACCTGCATACCGCCGGGAACTTCCTTTACCTTTTCCACCGGCACAAGCTCCACGGAATCGTCATCAGACTGCTCCGACGGCTGCTCGTCGTCGGCAGAATAGGTCTGCTCGGGTATGTCCGAACGCACCAGCGGCTCCTCTTCCGCAGCGACCTGCGCAAAGTCTATGGATTCCTCCATAGGACGGGTTACCCACTCGCCCTTGGGTGTGGCAGGCTGTTCCGTCTGCTCCACGTGCTCCGTTTTGGCTATGCGCCAGTTGTCTTCCTCGACGGGCTTTTCCTCTTCCTCCTCGGCAACGTAGAAGCCGGGCACCACCACGTCGGTATCGGGATAGTCGTCCTGAATCTGCTGTTGCGGCTGCTGCGGCTGCTGCTGGGCGGGCTTGAAGAAGCTGTCGGCGTTTACCTGATCGCCGAAAAGAATTTCTTCCGCCGTGGGCTGCTTGGGTTTGGGAGGCTGTTCCTCCTGCTTTTTGGGAGCAACGTAACTGTCCTTTACCTCTTCCGGAGCAAGAGAACTTTCGCCGGAAAACAGTATCTGGAAGGCGCGCTCGCGTTCGCTTTGCGGAGTTTTGACCTCCTCTTCTTTGCGGGGCGGCTGTGAAGGCTTGACTTCGGCAGGCTTGGAAAGAGCAATCTTGCCGGTAAAGTAACTGTAAAAGAAGTCGCCCGTAACGATGACCGACCACGCCAGCAGTCCGAAAAGCACTACCGCCGCGCCGTAGATGGTTATTACACGCTGCAAGCCGTAGGCTATCATGCCGAACACTATGCCGCCGAAGGTGGGCACGCCGGAATAGTAGTTATACACAAACCCTGCGTACTCCTTGAAGGATATCATGGAGCCGCCCTCGCCGTAGCACAAAAATACGGTGGAGAACATATGCACGAGCAGCACTATTTCCACAAACAACAGACAGAAATGCACCACGTACTTTACGGGTATGCGCACGCTTTTGCCCGCAAGCAAAAAGGAACAGCACACAATTACGGCTATCATCATACCGTAAAATGCCATTCCGAAGCTGCCCACAAAGAAGTTGGCTATATCTCTGAATACCGAGTTGAAAAATCTGCCGCAAAAAGCAAAAATTATAAGCGCCGCCGCCACTGCTATGGCAACGGAGCAAACTATTTTCTTGGTATTATTATTTTTGGAAACTTTTACTTTGCTCATATGACAACGCCTCCGAATAGCTCTTTAAGCAGACGAGCTGTATGCCGCACAGCACGGCACAGAACTCGTAACGGCAAACGCCGCGGAAGGTTGCGCGGTACTCGTCAGAACCGCCGCAAACCTATTGCGCAAAGGGATTCCGTTGTTGCCCTCGTTCCCCTACGCGCAAAGCGCTTTTCCCGTGTGACTATTATTATACAATATACTTGATAAATAATCAACAATTCAAAATTAAAGTCTGCGACATTTTTTTTACTATTGCGCAAACGGCGACCTGTGAAGTAAACAAGCAACCGACGGGCGGGAAACGCCACGACGCGGGTATCGCACGACTTTGCCCAAGCAGAGTATTTCGCAAGTTAACGGAAAACACCCTCGGCGCAGACCTTGTGCAAAGGCATATGAGTTGCAACCCCCGATTCAAAATTACGTCCGCTACGTTTTTTACTATTGCGCAAACGGTGACCTGTGAAGTAAACAAGCAACCGACGGGCGGGAAACGCCACGACGCGGGTATCGCACGACTTTGCCCAAGCGGGATATTTCGCAAGTTTGAGGAAAAATACTCTCGGCGTGCGGTTTTTGTATAAAGTGGAATTTGTAAAACCGCCGTAAAGCTCCGCAGCCGTAAGGGCAGACTTGCGCCGCCCTGCCGCAACGGTGTCGGGCATGTAGCGAACGCAAAAAAACGCACCGCCCAAGGGCGGCGCATTTACAAAATCTCATCCTTTTTCGGATCGGGCAAATACCGCGTCAACGCAACGCATAACGAGCAAACCTGCGACGACGTTTTGCGGCAAGCCGCGACAGCTTAGGTGAATGCGGCGTTCGATACAAAGGCAAACGCAGACTGCCGCGGCATTTGGCGAAGCGCCTCGCCAAATGCACTTTTGCCGCAAATGCAGCGAAAATACCTTTCACTCAAAAACAATGCGCGACGCCAACTAAAACGACGAGCGAAAAACAAAGCTATGCAAGAGCGCAGGTAAAAGTTTGACGCTCGTTTCACAACGGAAGCACTCAAAAAAATTTCGTCACAGCGCCAAGCGGGAAACGGCGTCGAAGTTATCCGTTTGCCTGCCCACGTAGCTGCTTGCAGGCTTGCGGGAGAATATTTCCGCAGCCAAACCGTTGACCTGCTCCTTGCTGAGAGCAAGGTACGTTTCCGCTTCCTTCTTGATATCGAAAGCCACGTTTTGTTGCAACATTTTTTTGCCGTACAGCCGCATAAGGGCAAGACTGCTTTCCGTACCCATAAGCATGCCCTTTTCCGCCTGTGTTTTGACGCGCGCAAGCTCTCTGTCCGTAATGCCCTTTTCAACAAAATCTTTCAGCACCGTGTGCAATGCGTCGCAATAGGCGTCGTATTTGTCGGGGGCTACGGCGGCGTAAATCTCTATTAAGCCCACCTTGGAGTAAAAGGAGGGGGCGGAAAACACCTCGTACGCCAAGCCTTTTTCCTCCCTGATAGTACGGAACATCCTGCTGGAAGTGGAGCCGCCCAAAACCACCGAGATGACGTTGACGGCACAACGCTGCTCGCTGTCCGCACCGCAGCAACCGAATGCCAGCTCGGCGTGACATTGCTCTATATCCTTAAATTTGTGCGCAAACTCCGACGTGACTTCGGCTTTCGGCGCCTTTACAAAAACGCTCTCTCCCGTAAAATTATCGGCAAAGTAGCGCTGTACCAGCTCGTCCAACTGCTCAAAACAGAAATTCCCCGCCACGGAAATAACGGTATTTGCCGCATTATAGTGAGAATTTTTGAATTTTATGATACTATGTCTGTCACAGTATTCTATGTTATGCGGCAAACCGAGAATAGTTTGCCCTAACGGTTGGTTGTGGAATGCGGCTTTGAAGATGAGATCCTGACTGACATCGGAGGGAGAATCCTCGCACATATTGATCTCCTCCATCACTACCGCCTTTTCTTTTTCCATCTCCTTTTCGGGAAACTGCGAATTGAAGTACAAATCGGACAAAAGATCCACGCACTTTTCCAAATCCTCGCTTACGCTTCGGGTATAAAAGCAGGTGACGTCCTTTGAGGTATAGGCGTTTATGGTGGCTCCGATATCGTCCATTTCCTCGTTTATCTGCACCGCAGTGCGCCGCTTTGTGCCTTTGAACAGCATATGCTCCAAAAAGTGGGCGTAGCCGTTTTCCTGCGGCGATTCGTTTCTGCTGCCGACGTTTATCATCACTCCGAAGCTGACGGTAAACAGCCCGTCCATCTTTTTTGCCACGAGCCGCAGCCCGCATGGGTATTTCTTTGTGTATATCATATCCTCTCCAACATTTCGCCCACTGTGACGGGGCGCATATCTTTTTTAAGATAGTATTGCACTATTTCTTCCAGCACGGCAAGGGTGTGCGCCGTGGGGTGCATAAGTATAAATTCTCCTTTCTGCGTGCCCTGCGTTGCGCGTTTAAGCACTAAAGACGAATCTCTGTCCCGCCAGTCTATGGTGTCGCGCGACCACATCACGGTGGTAAAGCCGTTGTCGTGCGCCGCTTTGAGTGTGTCTTGGCAAAAGTCGCCCGAAGGAGGCGCGAACAGCGTGGGGAAAACGCCGCAAATTTCAAAGATAAGTTTGCTGCACGTCAAAATTTCTTCGGCGTTTTGCCGATAAGACAGGCTTCCGTGCATCTTGTGATAAAAGCCGTGGTTGCCTATTTCCTGTCCGCTGTCGCAAATTTTCTTCAAAACGTCGGGATTTTCCGCCGCCCACACTCCGCCGACAAAAAAGGTGGAATACACTCCGTACTTCTGAAAGATTTCCAAAAATCCGTCGATATATTCCGTTCCCCAATACACGTTTATAAGAAAACACACGCCGTCGTCGCTGCCGCCGTACACGGGCGCATAGTCCGTCCTGAAAGCGGCAAGCACTCCGCCGTACGTGCCCACGGCGGAAACGCACAAAACAAGAGCCAACAGCACAACGTTTACCGCCACGTGGGAAAAAATCTTTTTCACGTCTTTCTCCGCAATATTATATTGCAAAGATGAAAATTTTTGACCGACATTGCCATCGATTGCGACAGACAGAGGGCAACAAGAACTCAATTTCGCCTTGCCTGCGATCAAAAGACTGCGTTTTTTGCTACGCAACAAAGATAGAAACGCTTACCCCTGACTCCGCCGTAACGCACCCGCAAGAGCAACGGTTTGCCGCTATGCCTTTTTGCCCAACATCAGCCGAAGCAGTTTTCCCAAAGGCGCGGGCAGCTTTATGCAAATTATTGCGTGTTTCATGCAGTTTCCCCCTTTCGTCTTAATTATATGAAGAAAACCGCAATTTAGTCACGGCAAAATTCAGCCCAGCGCCTTCAATGCGGCTATGAATCCCTTTTTGTCTGCTGCATTAAGAAGCGCGCTGCCCACTACAAGCACGTCCGCGCCCGCCTTTACCGCCTGCGCCGCCGTATGCGCGTTTATCCCGCCGTCCACCTGTATCAGCTTGTCGGGGAAAAGCTTTCTTGCCAACGCAATTTTTTCCGTAGACAAGGCAATGTAGGACTGCCCGCCGAACCCGGGCTCTACGGACATTATAAGTATCATGTCCGCCATTTCCAACAGATCTTTCACCTTTTCGAGGGGAGTATTCGGCTTTACGGACACTCCGCACGTTGCCCCCAAACGGTGAATTTCCCTGCACACCTTTGCGCCGTCGCATTGCGATTCGGCGTGAAAGGTCACTATTTTCGCCCCTGCGTTTACGAATTTTTCCACGTAAGGCAACGGATCGCGTATCATAAGGTGTACGTCAAGGGGAATATCCACGCTTTTGTAGACACCTTCCACTACGGGCAGACCGAAGGAAATATTGGGCACGAAAACGCCGTCCATAACGTCGCAGTGGATCCAATCCGCCCCGCTTTGCTGCAAGGCAAGGCACTGCTCGCCGAGTTTGGCGAAATCGGCATTGAGTATAGATGGACTTATCAGAATTTTTCTCATATTCACCTCAATATTTGTATTTTTCCGCCTGCAAAAGTTCGTTGTATTCCTCTACGTACCTCTCGTACCTTTCCTTGCATATATCCCCTCTTTGCACCGCCTGCTTTACGGCGCAGTCCGGTTCGGCGGTGTGCGTACAGGAAGAAAACCTGCATGAGGGCGCATACCTCATAAAGTCGTCCAGATACAGCCGCAAGCTTGCCGCGTCCACGTCGGCTGCGCACAGCGAAAAGCCGCAGGTGTCGGCAATAAGTCCGCCGAAAGCCTCGTGCAGCGACGTATGCCGCGTGGTGTGGGTGCCTCTGCCGCTCTTTTGAGATATGCCTCCCGTTTTTTGGGCAAGCCCCGGCAGCAATGCGTTGAGTATGGAGGTTTTGCCCACCGCCGACTGCCCCGCAAAGCACGCCGTTTTTCCTCGCAGATACTTTTCCAGCGCCTCGCACCCCTCGCCGTTGAGGGCGGAAAGGGCTACTATGTCACAAATAGTATCGTAGTTTTTGGCAATTTCGGCGGCAGTGCCGTCGTCGATGTCCATTTTGTTCACCACAATAACAGGTTCTATACCCTGCCGAAAGCAGTTTACAAGCACCTTGTCTGCAAGATAGAGATCCGGCTTGGGAACGCTTGCCAGCACCAGCAGGCAGACGTCCACGTTTGCCACCTCGGGGCGCATAAGCAAATTTTTTCGGGGAAGCACCTGCAAAATTACTCCCTTGCCGCGGCTGAGGTCGCAAAACTCCACCTTGTCGCCCACCGTCACGTCAAAACTTCTGTACCGCAATTTTTTGGGTGAAAAGCACAAAAATCTGCCTCTGTCGCTTTTGACGGTAAACACACCGCCCACGGCTTTTACCACCGTGCCCGTCAAAACCTCGTTACTCATGTTCACCCCTCAGATAGCTGCGCCTAAGCTGACCGCAGGCTCCCTCCACGTCCTGTCCCATAGTTCTGCGACGGGTGGCGGAAACGCCGAATTTTTCCAGATACTGCAAAAACTTTTGCAGCTTTACACCGCTTGTGCCTTTCAGTCCCGTTTCCTTTACGGGGTTTAAGGCAATGACGTTTACGTGCGCCGACATGCCTTTGAGCAGCGCCGCAAGCCGCATGGCGTGGGAATAGCTGTCGTTCTGCCCGTCTATAAGCGTGTACTCCACTATAATTCTTCTTCCCGTTTTTTCAAAGTAATATCTTGCGGCGGAAATTACCTCCTCCACCGAATAGGCGTTGGCGACAGGCATGATCTCCCGGCGCTGTTCGTTGTCGGGGTTGTGCAGACTTACCGTCAGATTGACGGACAAGCCCTCCTCTGCCAGTCTGCGCATTTGCGGCGCTATGCCGCAGGTGGAAAGGGAAATATTCCTCTGGGAAAAATTAAGTCCCTGCTCGCTGCAAAGCAGATTGATGAATTTTACCGTGTTGTCGTAGTTGTCCAGCGGTTCGCCGCTGCCCATCATAACGACGTTGGTGACGTACCTGTCCTTTCCCAATGCGTTTACGGCAATAACTTCACCCAGCATTTCCCCCGCGGAGAGGTTGCGCACCAAGCCGCCCAAGGTGCTGGCACAGAACCTGCACCCCATACGGCAGCCTACCTGACAGGAAATGCACAGCGTGTTGCCGTACTTATACTTCATAAGCACGCCTTCCACCACGTTGCCGTCCCACAGTTCAAACAAAAACTTCTGCGTTCCGTCCGCCGCCGTCAGCGTTCTTACTATTTTTACCGGCTGCGCAACGCACCTTTCGGAAAGCGCCGCGCGCAGCGTCTTGGAAAGGTTAGTCATGTCGGCAAAATCCGCCCCCTTTATCAGCCAGCCGTACAACTGACCTGCGACAAAAGGTTTTACGGCAAAATTTTCCGTCATATATTCCGTAAGCTGCGACAAGTCCATATCGCACAAAATCACCTTTTCGCTCATTGTTCACGCTCCAGCACGGCTATGTAGAACGCCTGCATGCCGTCCACGCAAGGCAAAAACTGATATTCGCCTTTACCTTTGGTCTGCGGCAGCTGCTCTATCCGTATCTGCCCCCACCTGAAATCGGGGTGCGCTTCCAAAAACTTGCGCACGATCTGTCCGTTTTCGTTTTTGAAAAGTGTGCAGGTGGAATATATCAGTCTGCCGCCCTTCTTTACGTATGCGCTGCAATTGGAAAGAATGGCATACTGCGTCTTCATCAGCTCGGAAATATCCTTGTTTTCGCGGAAGAGCTTTACGTCGGGACGGGAATCGACCACGCCGAAGCCGCTGCACGGCACGTCGCACAGCACGGTGTCGAATTTGTTTTCCCAAGTCTTTTCCCGCTGCGTCATGTCCATACAATGCGTTTCTATCGATACGTTCAGTCTGCGGGCGTAGCTTTGAATCAATTCCACTCTGTGCGCGTGCAAGTCGCACGCCACCACGTGAGCGTTTGGCTGCAACTGCTTGAAGTACACCGCCTTGCCACCGGGAGCGGCGCAGCAATCCAGAAAGGCGTCGCTCTTTTTTGCAGCCGCCGCACGAGCCACCGCCATGGAGGACAGGCTTTGCACGGTAAAGCTCTCGTCGAGTTTTGGCAGCCTGCCGCTGACGGAAATTGCGTCGGGAAAGCAGGTGGGCTGCGCGTCGCGGAAGGTATGCTTTTGCTCGCATATGCGCACGTAGGTGCGGGGCGGGTGCCGATATGAAACGATGGCGTGCGCCAGCGTCATACCGTAGTCCTTTATCAGTTTTTTCAGAGCCCATTCGGGGTAGGAATACAAAACGGACATTTTTTGCACGGCGTCCTGCGGATAGTCGTCGAAATCCGCTATGCTCCTCGAAATATTTTTGAGGGTGGCGTTTACAAACCCCACCTGACGCACGTCCCCCGTGGTTTTTGCCAGCTCGGCGCAGTCGTTGACTACGGCGTAGACGGGCATGGACAGCCCCAGACAGTAGACGCCCATTTTGAGAATTATAAGCGTATCCCCTTTGGGACGCTTTTTCACGTACTTGGAGATAAGATATTGCAGCCGTATGTCTTCGTCCAGCACGCCGTACACAAGCTTGGTCACCAAAGCTCTTTCCCGCGCATGGCACAAGGCAAGCGCTTTATTCAGCGCCTGCGCGGAAAATGCCTTTTCGTCGTACACCTGTTTCAGCGTTTCAAGAGTTTTTACAAAGGCGGAATTCATTCAAAGCAGCTCCCCGTTTCCAACCGTCTGCCGCACAAAAAACTGACGACGTCCATCTTTTTTGCATTTTGCAGCTGCAGCTGCAACACGTTTATGGCTTTGCCGTCGCCGCAAAGCACGGCAAGAACTTTTTTGCCGCACTCCACCACCTGACCGCAACGCCCCTCGTACTGCTTGTCCGACAAGCGGGCGTCGAAAATTTTTAGCGTCGTTTCCCCCATACGGGTGTATGCGCCCGTCTGCGGAGAAAGCGCGAGGATCAGATTTATTATCTCCTGCGACGGCTTGCTCCAATCTATGCGCTCCTGCTCCGCCGTTATCTTGGCGGAAAAGGTGACTTTTGTTTCGTCCTGCGGAGTGTACGTCGCCTTGCCGCTTTCTATCTTTTCCAACGCTTCCTCTATGCATTGCGCACCCAACTGCGCCATGCGCTCGAACAAGCTTCCGCAGTTTTCGTAGGGCAGCACGTCCAAAGGCTTTTGCAACAGCACGTCTCCCGCGTCCACCTTGAGCACCGTTTTGAGAATGGTTATGCCTGTGCGCTTCATGCCTTTAAGCACCGCATACTGAATGGGCGCAGCACCGCGCAGCTCCGGCAGCAGCGAGCCGTGAACGTTTATTATTCCGTATCTGGGAATGTCTATCACCTCTTGCGAGAGTATCTGCCCGTATGCCGCCGTGACCATCACGTCGGGAGCAAGGCTTTTCAGCGTTTCCACCCCGTCGCGGGATATTTTTTCAAACTGATACAGCGGCACGTTGTGCTGCAAGGCAAACTTTTTTACGGGAGAAAACTCCACTTTGCCGCGCGAACCCGCCTTGTCCGGCTGGCATACGCACGCCAAGAGACGGTGTTTTTCAAATATCTTCTGCAACGTGGGCACTCCGAACTGCGGCGTACCCAAAAAAATTACCTTCAAAGCCATAGCGCCCTCCCTTGTTTATTCCGGAAGCTTCTTTATCATTTTGTCGGGGAAAAGGATGCCGTCCAAGTGATCCATCTCGTGCAGGAAAACTCTTGCGAAATATCCCTCCGCGTGCTGTACGTGACGGTTGCCCTCTCTGTCGAAATAGGTGACGTCTATTATCTGCGGGCGCTCCACCAGCCCCCTGAAACCGGGCACGGAAAGGCAGCCCTCGTCGTCGGTGCATTTGCCCTCGGCGTGGGTAAGCACAGGGTTGACCAGCTCGTACAGCACCCCGTCGTACTCCACTATGCACACACGCTTCAACACGCCCACCTGCGGAGCGGCAAGTCCCAGCCCCTCGGCAAAGTGCAGCGTGTCCTTCATGTCGTCCAGCAGACAGCCCAGCCGCCCGTCGAATTCCGTAACTTCTTTGCTTTTTTTCCTCAAAACGGGATCGCCCATTTTTACGATATTTCTTCTTGCCATAAACACCTCGTCAAGACAGATTTTGCGGATTGCGCTCGGCGAACACCGATACGCCGCTCCGCTGTTTTTCGTTTATTATCTGATAGATAAGAGGAATTATCTCCTCTGCGCACTGCTTTTTGAGTTTCATCAGTATCTGAAAACGGAATTTGCGCTCGGCGCGTTTTAGGGGACATCGCATTTTGTCCAAATACAAAAATGCGTCGGCACGCTGTGCGCGCAGGCTGCCCAGTCGGGCGAACTGCTCCGTAAGCTCGTCTATGCACGCCTTTTCCTCCTCTCCCTGATACAAAATGCGCACTATCTCCGTAAAGGGAGGAAACCCTGCCGTTTCCCGGACGCTTATTTCGCGGCGGTAGAACCCCGCGTAGTCCTGCTTTGCGGCAAAGGAAAGACAGTAGTGATTGGGTGTGTACGTTTGCAGTACCACTCTGCCTGCGTCCTGACTTCTGCCGCTGCGCCCCGCCACCTGCGTTATAAGCTGAAAGGTGCGCTCGCACGCCATGTAATCGTCGTGATGCAGGCTCTGATCGCCGTCCAAAATTCCCACCAGAGTCACCTTGGGGAAGTCGTGTCCCTT
>DVOC01000027.1 GCA_018713905.1 Candidatus Fimimonas merdipullorum | reverse complement strand
GGCGCTTTTTTATGCCCTTCACCCTTTTCGCCCTCTGACCGTTCCGCCCGCTGCGCCACGGGCGGTACGGCTATTTTTTTGCAATTACCCCGCCGCTTTTTGTCTAACCCTTTACGCCATATACGGCAAATAACGCAGACGGCACCACTTTCTTTGACGAAAGTTTTTCAGATTTGTTTTGCCGCACATTTGCGTAAGCTTCTTTACGGGCATTACACTAAAAGTATATTAAAACGCAAAACGCCCCCTTGCGGAGGCGTTTTGCGCGTCAGGGCGCAGGCGTATTGAGCTGTTTTACGGTGACGTAGGCGTTTGTGCCGCCGTTGGGCGTCAAGGTGACGCTTGCGCCGGCAGAGCCTAACAGCGTTATTACGTCCCCTGCGGCAAGGGCGGCGATGGTACTTCCCGCGAGGTTAAATTCCTCGTCCGCCTCGTAGTTTCCGGTAGTTGTGGCGGAGGTTACGGGAGTGCCGTTTGCCGCCACCGTGAGAGTTACGGTGGAGGCGGTGTTTATGCTGCCCAGAAGACCGTAGTTTATTTCGTAATCGCCGGCATTGGTTACGGTAAGCTGATTGGTGCCGTCGGTGACGCTTTTGGAGGGCAGCGCCGTTGCCAGAGTGAGGGGAGTGGGCGTTGTGGTCAGGCTGACCGTCGTGCCCGCAGACGAATACATTCCGCCGTATGCGGCAAGCCCGTTTTCTCCCGCGGGACCTTGCGGCCCCGTTGCGCCGGTGGCTCCCGTTGCGCCTTGCGGCCCCTGAACTCCCTGAGGTCCTTGCGGTCCCTGCGGCCCCGTTGCTCCCTGAGGTCCTTGCGGGCCTGTGGCGCCTGTCTGTCCCTGAGGTCCCTGAGGTCCTTGCGGTCCCGTTGCGCCCTGAGGTCCTTGCGGGCCTGTGGCGCCTGTCTGTCCCTGCGGTCCGGTGAAGCCTCTCGGCCCGCGAGGTCCTCTTTCGATGATGACTATTCTGTTGCAATCGGTATTTTTAGGCGTTGGCGTGTTGAAACAATCGAACATATGCTACTCCTTGCTGATGATAGGCGCACCGTGCGCCCCACTACCATACTACACAAGGCATGCCGCAAGTGTTACTTCGCAATAAAAATCTATTTTGCCCACACAAGTCTGCACACCCTGCTTTGGCAAGCGCAGCCTTTTGCGTGACGAAGGGAATACCCGCAGTTTGCCCCACTATATTCGGCTGCTTGGCAGGCTCTTTATTCCCCACTGTCGCCCATACCGACGGACTGCCCTTTCACAAGGGTAGCCATCAATATCCGCCATGCATACGCCCACTTTTGTAAGCGTAGTTTTTTGCGTGACCAAGCCACTACCGCGTTTACTCGCCGCCTTGCCTGCACTACGCCACGCAAACGACGCCGCGCCGAACGCCTGATCCCCTCGCCCATACCGAGTCTGCGCATTGCCCCTTTGCTGCAACCTGACCGCCAAGCAATATACAAAGAGCGACACCCGCGCTGCGCCAAGCGTGTTGCGCGCTTCAACGCATATCACAAAGGCAAATTGTACACAAAAATGCAATACGTGCCGTGTTTTTTGTAACGCAAGCGTATTGAACTGTCCCAAGGCGGATATTGCCGTATCAGGCGAGGCTTTTCTGCGTTTACGTAAGGACGGATAAACCGCCAAATGAATTTGAAAGTGAAAAGTAACGTTTGAAAAGGAAATAAGGCTTATCAAAAAGAAGGATACGAAGCGTAAAAAAGCCTTGCTCCGAAAGGGTATTGAGTGTTGTTAACAAAAGCAGTATAAGCCAAGCCTTTTGGGTAAATACGGTCTTATTATGAAAAAAGACTTGATCGGAAGGTTTGCAAAGCGTTTTTGCGGGCGCAAAAAAAGGGCGGCATTGCCGCCCTTTTGGAGCATTTTTATTCCAGCGTGCTTTTATACTTTTCGGAGTGCTGCACCAGTTCTTCGGCGTTTACCAAGGCGTGCCGTCCCACGCCGCCCATAAGCCGAGCCACTTCCTCTATGCGCCCGTTGTCTTCCAGCGTTTGGGCGAAGGTTTCCGTTCTGCCGTCGCAAAGGCGTTTTTCCACGCGCACTATCCGGTCGCTCATAGCCGCTATCTGCGGCAGGTGGGTGATGACTATGCACTGATACCCCTGTTTGCCGCGGGCGGCGGAGGCAAGCTTCTGCGCCACCATCTGCGCCATATTGCCGGAAACGCCGCTGTCTATTTCGTCAAACACCATGGTGGGTATCTTTTCCGCCTGCGCCGTTATGTTTTTGACCGCCAGCATAAAACGGGACATTTCGCCGCCGGAGATGACCTTGGACAGCGGTTTGAGGGGTTCGCCCACGTTTGCCGACATCAAAAAGGTCACTTCGTCCGCCCCCGAAGGGGATGGGGAAAGAAAATACCTATCCCTGTCTGCCGTATCGAACTGCACTGTAAAGTCGGTGCCCTTCATGCCGAGCTGGTCAAGCTCGCCCTTTATGCGCAAGGACAACTGCGCCGCCGCGCGCTGACGCTCTGCCGTTATGCGGCGGGCGCAGCCGTACATTTTTTCCAGAATATCCTGCTGCTCGTCCAGCAGTTCCGCCCTCTTTTGAGCGGCGTTTTGCAAGTCGTCGTATTGTTTTTCCGCGTCGGCAAGAAATTGCAGCGCCGCCTCTACCGAGCCGCCGTATTTGCGTTTCAGCCTGCGTATTTCCTCTATGCGGTTGTTTATTCTGTCCGCTTCCTCCTCGGAAAATTCCAATGATGAAAGCATGTCTTCCAGCGTGGAACGCACGTCCTCCGCCTCGATCATGCCGCTTTCCAGCCGAGCCGAAAGGTCGTTTGCCCTTTCCTCTACCGCCGCCACGTCCCCCAGACGAGATACCGCGCCGGAAAGCCCCGTCACGGCGTTGTCCACTCCTTCCAGCGCTTCGCCCAGCGCAACGGCTATTTTTTCGGCGTTGACCATGCGCTTGTGTGCGGCAAGCAGTTGTTCCTCCTCCTGCTGCGACAGCTCGGCGTTTTTTATTTCCTCTATCTGAAAGCGCAGAATATCCAGCGTGCGCTCCCTTTCGTAGTCGCTGCCGCCAAGCGCCCCAAGCTGCGCCGACACCTTGCCCAGACGGGAGTGATACTCCTTCAAAGCGGCGTCGTCGCCCCCGAAATTGCAAAAGCTGTCCAACACGGCAAGCTGATTTTTTTCCTTCAACAGCGCAAGGTGCTGTCCCTGCCCGAAGATATCCGCCAGCTCGGCGCACACCTCTTTCAGAATGGCAAGGGTAGAGGTTTTGCCCTGAATACGTATCTCGTTTTTGCCTGCCGCCGTCATTTTGCGGCTTATCAGCAGTTCGTCGCCGTCGTCGTAGCCGTACTCCCGCAGTTTTTCCGCCGCGCCGAATACGTCCGTAAACAGCGCCGTGACGGAGGCATACTCCTCGCCGTATTTTATCAGCGTTTTGTCCGCCCTGTCCCCCAGCACGAATGCCAAAGAATCCACTATTATGGATTTTCCGCTGCCCGTCTCGCCCGAAAGGACGTTTAGCCCCTCGGAAAAATCTATCGAAAGACGGCTTATCAGCGCAACGTTTTGAATTTCCAGCGTTTTTAACATACCAAACCTATCATGCCAAAGCGTTTATTCTGTCGGCGGCAAGCGCCGCTTCGCGTGCGGAGGAGGCGACGATAAGCACGGTGCGCCTGTCGGCTATTACCCCCAGCACCCCTTGCAGTCCCAACTGCTCGACCGAACCGGACACGGCGGGGGCGCTGTCCTCGATGGTTTTTACCACCACCAGGTTTTCCGCCACCGAAACGGATATCACGGATTCGCGCAGCACGGTAAGCTGCTTGGCGGAAAGCGCCGCGGCGCTGCGCTGCACGGCGTATTTGTACGTGCCGTCGCCGTCGGGAATTTTTACCAGCGCAAGCTCCTTTATGTCGCGGGACACCGTCGCCTGCGTGACGTCGTAGCCTTCCCCTTTCAGCGCATCCACAAGCTCTTCCTGCGTGTGTATGCTGCGGCGGGACAGCACGTCCAATATTTTGGATTGTCTTGCCGAACGGGACATAACCTGCCCTCCATCTGAAGTTTCTTTACGTCTTTATATTATACAAAAAAAATCGTATAATTTCAACACTTTTTGACCTTTTGCACACAAGGGGCGCAAAAAGCCCTTTGCTCCGCCAAAAGAGCGCAAAAAACCCCTCGCAAAATGCGAGGGGAAAATATTATTTTTCTTTGGAAAAGATACTCAGCACCCTGCACACGCCGAACAGAATGTTGTTGGCTTTGCTTACGGCAAGGTTTTTGCCCAGCGCCTTGAAGGTTATGGTCGCCGTGGAAACTACCGCCGACACAAGCACCGATATCCAGAAATTGAGGTTTTCGTCGGTGGCGTTTTTAAGCAGCGTGCCCGCAATGGCGGCGGCGCACACACCGGAAACCACGCCGCAGATATCCCCCACAACGTCGCAGCAGACGGAGGAAACGGCGTCGGCGTTTTTGGAAAGCTTTACGGCAAGCTTTGCCCCCTTCACCTTGCGGGAAGCCATTGCCAAAAATGGCCCCAATTCGCAGGACATTGTGGCGGTACCCACCATATCGAAGCCTACGCCAATGGCTATTATGATAAGCGTCAGCAGTATTGCCAGCCAAAGCTGTGCGCCGGAAAGCGCCACTTCCGAGCCGGCGTTTACGCAGAAGGAAAGCGTCAACGACATGATGAACGCCTTCACGGGCCAAGTGTTGTGCTTCTTTTTCTTTTTGTTGGATTTTGTTTTTGCTTCCACCGTTTTGCTTTTTTCGGCGGTTACAAGTTGTTGTTCGTTTTGCTGTTCTGCCGCATCGCCGTTTTGCGGTGCGTCCTGTTGTCGTGGAACGGAATCGTCTTTCATATTTCTCCTGAAAAATGTAATAAAAAAAGGTGGTGACCTATCGGATAAACCTTACGGCATAGGTTCAGTAGGGTTTCCCACACAAAAACTTCCCGTCGCCGAAGAAGCAGTTTCCTTTTCATTTTGTGTAAGCGTCGTCACCGAGAGCTTAACTGAATCGCCACTTAGTCCGTACTATAATCTCCGATAAGCCTGATTTGCAGTCTAGAAGATTTCCTTTGCAACAAACGACAGATTTTAGTTTCTTTTGCAAAATTCATTTCGTAAAGCAGTCAACTGCCCGTTGTCGGCCAACAAGCGGTAGTCGTTCTTTACTCCCAAAATTCCACTCAAAACAAGCTACTCTGTACACAGCTTTTAACTTCACCGCATAGCAGGTTTAATCTCAGAGAGTAATTGCCGATTTTGTTCGTCAACCACCCTGTAGAGTCTCCGCGAATGATGGGGATTAAACATATGCCATTACGCCTTACCCACCAATCTTAACTTCCAGCACAAGCCCCCGTTTGGGCAACGAAAGCCAGCACAAGAAACTTCATCGATATGCCCGTCGACGGTCTTTTAGCCCCGCCTTCAAAAGGTCGTTTGCTGACTAGAATACTGCACCACCAGTTTTTTATTTAGTTGTTATGTGCCTATATTATACCATATCGCCGCAAAATATGCAAGTGTTTTTGTAGCCTTATTTGCGGCATACATATAACTGTAATATACCGTTTGGGTGTCGTTTTGCCCTTTCGGCTGCCTGAAAGAAGCCCTGACTGCCTTCTTTGCGGACAAACAGCCCGTCAAAAATAAAACACGTTGCTTGCATCGAGGCGAAAAGCTTTGGCTTGTCGACGTTATTTGCTCGCCGACATTGTTGTGTGCGGATATTATATAAGTGCGGACGTTATTTGTCTGCAAGTGTTTGTGCGCCGGCGTTATTTGCACCTTGACGTGGCTGCACACACCCCGTCTGCACTACGATTATTTGCCTTCGGGCGCAAAAAAAAGCGCAAAATACCCCTATGAAGGTGTTTTGCGCCTGTAATTCAGCGGTTGCGGGAAAGATTTTCCGTGGCGAAATCGCGTATGAACTGCAAGTCATACTGCGGCATGCGGTCGCACAGCGCCAGCACCTTGTCGGTAAGCTGACGGGCGTATTGACGACATTCCCTCTCCGTCATTACGTCCAAAAAGGACTTTTCGCACTTTTTGGAATCCAGCAGGTCGTCCACCACCTGATAGGCAATGCCGAACGCGCAGCCGATTTCGTCAAACAGCTTGACTTCCTCGTCGGAGGCGTGTCCGCACAGCGCCCCGCATACCAGCGCCGCCCGGATAAGGTCGCCCGTTTTGTGCAGCGCCACTTCGTTGGCTTCCTCCAGACTGCCCGTTTCGGTGAACAGATCCAGACACTGTCCGTAAAGCATACCGCAGGAGCCGCTGCGTTCAAACAGATAGGTGCAGGCCTTTTGGTAGTAGGCGTCGGACAGCCTGCCCTTGAACGCCACTTCCGCCGCCAAATTGAGCAATGCGTCGCCGGCGAGTATCGCCGCCGCCTCGCCGTACTGCATATGGCAGGAACGCTTTCCGCGGCGCAGGTCGTCGTTGTCCATTGCGGGCAGGTCGTCGTGTATCAGCGAGTAGGTGTGCACATACTCCAACGCGCAAGATAACAGGCATGCGTTTTGCGTGACGCGCTTGCCCACCGCCTTTGCCGTGTTCAGCAGCAGCAACGGACGAAACCGCTTTCCGCCGGAAAGCAGACTGTACTCCATTGCCTGCCCCACCTTGTCGTTGAGCGGCGGCAGGTGTGCTTTGAGCATTTTTTCGATGGCTTTTACCGTGATTTTAGTTTTCATCTGTCAACCTCTTTACTTGTTCTGTCAAAACGGTAAGCTTTCCGCTGCAATCGTCCAGCGTCTTTACGCATTGCTGTGCAAGCAGAACGCTTTTTTCAAAAATTTCCAGCGACTTTTCCAAAGTGACTTCCTGACTTTCTATTTCTGCGGCATATTCCTCGAGCTTTGCCAATTTTTCTTCCAGACTCATAATTTATCTCCTATCACCGCCTGTACGCTGCCGTCGCAGAAGGTGACGTCTACGCAGTCTCCTTTTTTCAGCGAAAGGACGGAATTTATTTTGTCGCCCTGCTTGGACACGTAGGCGTACCCTCGCCGCAAGACGTTTGCGGGGTTTGCCGCAGAAAGCCGTGCCGTGGCGTTTTGCAGGCGCATCTGCCGCACCACCCGTTTGTTTTCCACAGCCGCCGCCTGACCTTTAAGCGCAGCGTATATACGGCTTGCGCCCCTTTGCAGGGACAGCCTTACGTGGGAAAGCACGGCGTGCGTGCAATAGGTTGCAGAGGCTTTTGCCGCCGCCGTCCTGCGCTGTAACTGCGCCGCGCATTTAAGCAGACGGGAAACGACTGCGCTTTTTACCACGGCGCTGTCGGAGGTCACAAGCTCCGCCGCCTCCGAAGGAGTGACGGCGCGTCTGTCTGCGGCAAAGTCGCACAGAGTAAAGTCCACGCCGTGTCCCACCGCTGAAACCACGGGTTTAGCGCAGCTTGCCACCGCGCGCACCACCTCCTCGGCGTTGAAAGCGGACAGATCCTCGTTGGAGCCGCCCCCTCTGCCCACTATGACGGCGTCCACGCCGCTTTGAGAAAAGTAGGTCACGCCCTGCGCTATTTCCGCAGAAGCGCCCTCTCCCTGCACCTTGACGGGGTAGAGGAATATGTCGGTAAAGGGCTGGCGGCGGTGAATGACGTTGCAGATATCCGTTATTACGGCGCCGGTGGCGCTGGTGACCACGCCCACCTTCATGCACATTACGGGAACGGGCTTTTTGCGCTGTTCGTCAAACAGCCCTTCCTTTTGCAGCTTTTCCTTTATCTGCAAAAATTGCAGATACGCCGCACCGCTTTGGTTGCCCACGGTAAGTCTGCGCACGTAAAAGGACAGTCTGCCGCTCCGTTGCCAAAAGCTTATGCGCCCTTCGGCAACTGCGGTCATTCCCGTCTGCGGCTGCTGCCCGTAGGAAAAGCAGTCTATTGCGGAATTTTCGTCTTTGAGGGAAAAGTACCACCCTTCCCTCGCCTGCTTGACGTTGGTAATTTCGCCGCACACCGACAGGTCGTTCAGCACGCCGTCCAAATCTAAAATACCCTTTATATAGTTGTTGAGTTGAGTTACGGAAATGGTCATATTCTGCCTGCGGCTGCCGCCTCGACAAGATTACAGAATAACGCCGCCCTCGTCACGGGGCCTACCCCTCCCGGTACGGGAGAAACGGCGGCGGCAATATCTCTCGCTCCGTCGGAAACGTCACCCGACGTTTTGCCCTGCACGAAGCTTAGCCCCACGTCCACCACCACGGAGCGTTCGGTCACGTGGTTTTCCGTTATCAGTCCCGCAGAGCCGCACGCCGACACCAACACCTCCGCCCTGCGGCAGATTTCTTCCAAGCCCACCGTTTTGGTGTGACACACGGTGACTGTGGCGTTGCGCCGCAGCATCATAAGCGAAAGGGGCTTGCCCACGGCGTTGCCTCTGCCCACGATGACGACGTTTTTGCCTTGCAATTCAATATTGTAGTAGTCCAGCAGTTTGAGTACGGCAAGGGGCGTGGCGGGGAACATACATTCCCTGCCCAGATACAGCTTTGCCGCCGAAAGTTGGGACAGACAGTCCACGTCCTTGTGGCACGCAACGGCGTTGACCGCCTGCGCGTACTGCGGGGGCAACGGCTGCTCCACAAGTATGCCGTGCGTGTTCCCTTCCGCCGAAAGGGCGGCTACCACCTCCGTCATCTGCTCCGCCGTCATTCCCGCCGCCGACACTGCCCTTACCCGCACGCCGAAAGAGGCGGCGTGTTTTTCCAACGAACGCAGGTACTGCGTCCACTGCGCGTTGTCCGTGCCCACCGCGGCAAGGGTAGGTTCAAAGCCCAACGAATAGGCTTTGTGGCGGCAGTATTGCGCCAGCTGTTCCGCAACGGGCGCGCCCAAAAGCAGTTTCGTCACGACAGGCTCCTTTCGTAGGCGGCAAGAATACCGTTGACAAAGCCTACGCTCTTTTCGGTGGAATATTTTTTGGCGATGCCCGCCGCCTCGTTGATGACAACGGGGTGGGGAGTGTCGCAGTTTATCATTTCGTAAAGGGCAAGCTCCAGACACGCCAAGTCGGGACGGTAGATACGCTCCGCCCTGTACGCACGGCAAAATTGCGTGATTATGCCGTCCAGCTTGTCCTTTTGCTGTATGACTCCGCGTATAAGAGCATCGGCAAACGTCCTGTCCTCCTGCGAAAGCTTGTCTGCGTCGAATTGGGAAAAATCGCCGTCGTATTCGCCGCACATGACGTAGGTGTAAATTTTGCAGAATGCAACTTCTCTTGCGTAACTTCTCATAACAATACCGTAAAATGCGCAAAAACCCTTTGCTGACAAAGGGTTTTACACGTTAGTTTTCATTTACTTCCACGCCGATGACGTGTACGTTGACGTCCTTCACGCGGAATTCCGTCATGCTTTCGATGGTGCTTTTTATGGTGTTTTGCAGACGGCTTGCCACGTCGGACACTTCCACCGTCCAAAGCAGCTTTACAAAGACGTCCACTTCTATACGGTCGCCAATCTGTTCTATTCTGACGTCGTCGCTTATCTTGCGGCTGTCCTGCGCCCTTACCACGCCTTTTACTTCGTCCAGCGCGCAGTGAACGATGTCCGTCAGTATCTCGCTGCTGTAAATCAGTCTGCCGGTGCCGTCCTGTTTGGTAACTACCTTCATAACATACTCCAACTGTTCTTTTGGAGTATTATACCACATCTTTTGGTAAATTACAACATTAAACGGACAGTATTTTTACGTATTCGGGGGTGACGCTGGCTTCCGTAGCCACCACGTTGTAGATACGAACGGTGTCCTCGCGGGTGAGTTCGTCCTTATCCACTATGACGCTGACGTTATCCGCCGCGGCGTTTACCGTCACCAGCACGTCGGCGTAGCCCTGCGCTTTGAGCAGCGTTTCCAGCAGCAGCTCCGTTTCCATGGCGTTTACTATGTTCTGCTTCTGTTCCAAAGCGTTCTGACGCGCCTCGGCATACTCCTCTCCCTCCATTGCCAGAATGGCGTTAAGCTCCGCTATCTCGTAGTTGCGCGTAGCCATTCTGTCGGCGCGGGACGTGGCGAAGAACCCCGTCTGCACGGTGTCTTCCTGCTGCGAATTGCCGCCGGCAAGCAACGTGACGTTGAGCACAGCCGCCGCCACCAGCACTACCGCCATGGTGACGATCAATGCAATTTTCTTTCCTTTCGACATGTCTGTTTCCTCCCTGACTAACTGTTATAAGTTAACACCTGCACGCAGTTTTCCTCCACGTCCAGAAGCGTTACCACAAGTTGCTTTATCTTTACCGCAAGTGCGGCGCGATCGCTGCCCCAAGCCACCACGGCCACGCCGCTAATCTGCGGCGCAAGCACCTCGGTGACTACCGGCTTGCCGCCGGATAACACGGGCTTTTCCGTGACGGTCACCACGCCGTCTTTGGTAGTTTCCGTCCTTTCGGTAAGGTAGACGCTTTGTTCCAGCACGGAGCAGGCTATTGCCACCTGCACCCCGTCGCACCCCTCTATTTGCCCGATTACGTTACCTATCTTATTTTCCAGCGACGTGATATATGCGTCGAATGAAGTAGTTTCCGAGGGAATATCGTCCCTTTTGGAGGAAGCGACAAAATACGCTATCAGCGCCACTAAGGCGAGGGCAACCGCCACGTACACCTCTCTGCCCTTTTTCAGTTTTTCCTTTAACACGGTAAAATTCATCCCGACCACTCCATATACACCAGAAACGAGCATTTGCTCTCCGCTACCGCCTGCCTTGCCAAAAGATACAGCTCGTCGCTTTTGCTTTCCTTAAAACGTACCACCGCCGCGCCCTTAGACACGTCGTAGTTTACGTCGGGCGAATGAAACCCGCTCTTTTCAAGGCAGTCGCGCAGCTTTTCCGTCTGCTCCTCGTAACGGGAGGCGACGTATTGCAGATACTGCTGCTGCGGCTGCACCTGCTCACTTTGCCACCACACGTTTTGCGGAGCAAGTTTCAGCAGCGGACTTACCACCACGTAGGTGACAACTATGCCTATCGCCGTCTTTACGAATTTTTTGGTTTTGCCGTCGGGCAGTACCACGTCGCACAGCACGGCGAGCAGCGCAATGCCCGCAACGCCCATTACCCATTGCTTCATACCGCCTCCCCCGCGCACAAAATTGCCACCGTCACGGGCACGCAGAACATAAACGCCACCGCCACGACAAGCGCAATAAGAAAGGTGAGGCACTTTGCCAGCGAGGTGAGCAGATTGACGTGCCCCTCTTCCGCCACCGGCTGCGTCACCGCCGCCAGCGCCTGTAACCCCAGATTGGCGCACGTCAAGGACACCACAGGCCCTACCGCCATAAGCGCTATTACCCCCATAGACACCGCCCCGAAGGAGTTTTTGATAAGGGAGGTGCCGGCAGCCACAACGTCCAGCCCGTCAGACAGATACCCGCCCAGAATGGGCACGTAGTTTTTGGCGGCGAAGCGGGCGGCGCGGAAGGAAACGCCGTCTATAGAAGCCGCCGTGATGCCCTGCACGGAAGTGACTGCCGAATACCCCGTGAACAGCACTCCCAACACCCACGCTCCGGCGCTGCGCACAAATTGCGCCAGTTTGGTCACTCTGAAATTGCCGGAAAGACAGCTTACGGCGGAAAACACCATAGCTACTACCGACAGAGGCAGCAGAAACGACTGCACGCACTGAATTATGACGGAGGAAAACACTACCATAGAGGGTTGGCATACCGACGACACGGCGCTGCCTCCGCCGGCTATTACCAGCGTAAGCAAAACGGGCATTGCCGCCTGCGAAAGGGCAGCCACGCTGTTTACCATGTCCGACACCTGACGGTACAGCGACGCCGCCAGCGCGCACAGCGAAAACACGGTGACAGCCACGCCCACGAAGGAAACGGCGTTTGCCGTATCGGGGGAAATCAGCCCGTCGGACATACTGCGCGCCACTCCGCATATCACCACGATGCAAAACACCGCGGCAAGGGAGGGGAGTATTTCCGCAAGGCTTTGGTTGAACAGGGAGAGCAGCGCCTGAAAATATCCGTCGGCAGAGGTAAACTCGCCGTTTATCACGCGGCGCATACAGTCGGCAAAATTTTGCAGAAAGGGACTGCTTGCCTGCTCTACTTGGGAAAAGTCTATGTTGCTGAGCCCCTCTTCGACGCTTTCGCCTATTTGCTGCAAAAGGTCGTCGGATGAGGAAAACGCCAACGTCACAACGCCACCTCCGACAACAGAGAAAACAGCTGCTTTACCACAGGCAGCACGCATAGCAGGATTGCCACCTTGCCGGCAAGCAGCACCTTGTCCCCTACGCCCTTCACCTCGGCGTCGCGGCACACGTTGTCGGTGAACTCGGCTACGTAGCCTATGCCCACCACCTTGACGACGCAGGCGACGCTTTGCCCGTCCAGCCCTGCGGCGGAGGACAGCCCGTACATGGAGTACACCACGTCGAAAAGACTTTCGCACGCAACCGCCGTAAGAGCAATGCCGCTGCACACCGCCACAGCCAAGGCAAGGTCGCTTTTGAACTGCCGCAAAAGCACCACGGCAACTGCGGCAAGCAGAGCAAATAAAACTACTTTAAGCATACTTACAACTCGAACAGCGCCTTGAAGGTGTCGTAAAGCTGGGCGAGCATGTCCAACAAAATGACGAACGCCACCACCAGCCCCGCTATGGAAAGCACGGTGGCTATTTCCTCCTTGCCCGCCTTTTTGAGCAGCATTCCGCACAACGCGGTGACGATGCCCACAGCCACCAGTTTGAGTATCACAGAAAAATCCATAAGCCGCCCTCACAAAAACAGTATGCCCGCCATAGCGCCCAAAAGCAGCCCCACCTTGGGATAGACGGTCTTTTCCGCCTGTATGCGCGCCTCCTCCGCAAGCGCGCGTAGCCGCTCGCCGTACTCCGAAAGGGTGTAGGACAATTCCTCCGCCGAGGAATATTGCATCTTGGCGAACAACTCCGCCACGACGGCTTTCTCCGTCCCTTTCAGACAGCCGTACTTCCCCTGCACGATATTGCAAAAGGGCTGCGACGCCGTCATGCAGAATTGCTCGGTAAACTGCGTCATCTGCTGCTGCCTGCCCTCTACGTTGGCTTTCAGCGCCTGCGCGTACCTTGCCGCGTCGCACAGCGCCGCACACCTTTCCGTCAGACGGCGTTTGCAGTACTTACCCAACATATATCCGCCGATAGTACAACATATAAGTAATATTATGCCTGTCATATTAGTTTACAAAAGAGCATTTCTCGTCATAGAGGAGCGGTTTTTGCTTAAATTTGCTCAAATCTGTCTTGGTTTGCAAAAAGGTGTCGGGTTGCAGCAGCACCGCCGTGTCAAAGCAGAAAAAGGCTTTGCCCAGCTTGTCCGCCGCGTCGGCAAGGCTGCACGCGTGTATGCTTGCCGCCACCTTTACGCCGCTTTGCGCAGCGTAAAGCAGGTACTCTACGTCCTGCGGCGAAAGCTCGTCGCACACTATCCATTGGGGCGACAGGGTGCGCACGGCGGACGTCACGGCATACTGCTTGTCGGCAAAGCGCATGACGTCGCAGTTGGTTTTTGCCAGCAGTCCCCCGCAGGAAAGTTCGCCCCGTTCGTCCACTACCACTACGTTGGCGCACAAGGAAAGCTTGCAGGCAAGATCCCTCAAAAAGGTGGTTTTGCCGCTGCACGGCGGGCCCGCCGCCAGCACGCTGCCGCTGTACACGTCCGCACAGGCAACGTGTTTGGCAATGCGCAGACACAGCGAGGTGTATTCGCGGAACACCCCCCTTGAGCCCACGTCGCCGCAAACGCCCACCCGCGTGCCGTCTTCCAACGTAAAGTAGCCCTGCGCCAACGTCTTTTCGTAGGCGTAGAGGGAGTTGTTGCAGGCGGCGCGTATAAACTCTGCGCACAGACGGGGAAATATCGGCGCGCCACGGCAGTCCGTCTGCAACGCTCCGTCGCCTGCCCACAGCCACGTGCCCTCCACGTTTACCCGCACGGGGCGGTTGTCACGCAGGCGCAGTTCCCTTATGCCCTTTATTCCGCGCAGCACACCGCAAATTTTTTGAGGCAGACAGTCGAGGTAGGTCATAACACATACTACTGCGGGAAAAAATCAAATATTACCCCACGCTCTTTTCCCTTAAAATACGACACGCACCGCAACGTGATCGCCGCTTTTTTTGCCTGCACTACCGCCCTCGGGGAAAATTCCCAAGCATTACCCCGTCGTCAGGATTTGCGTAACTGTGCCAACGCACAAAAAAACAAAAGCAGGACGGCGAAAAACGGTCTAACATAAATTAAAAAAAACGTTTGCAAAGGGAATCGCCGCGCACAAATAGGGCAACAGGCAACAAGACAAAAGGACTTTTTGCCCAAAAACAGTTGCCGCAATACAGAAGGAAAACGAGCGACGCAAAAACTAACTTGCACCGATACTACAAAAACAAAAGCACTTTTGCTCAAAGAATACTCTGCACAAGCGGCGAAAGAGCCACAAAAAAACTCCTACACAAAGAAAAGTGCCGACGTACATAAAGAAAAAGGGAAAACCTTATACAAAAATTAAAAGGAAAAATGACAACTTATCGATGAAAAACACAATCTGTGCAAAAACTTACGATAAACAAAACTCGCCTACACAAGAGCAGGAACCAGCCTACATAGGTGAATTGTCAGACCAAGCGCAACACTTTGCGAGATTTTCATCAGACTACTCTTGCGGCGTGCTGTATTGCAAAACTTTCTTGGGTACGGCGTCGATCAACGACAGGTGCCGTTTTAGGGTTGCGGGGCTTACCCTTGAAAGGGTCCCCTTGGGATAAAATTCTCGAAGCAGTCCGCTCGGGTTCTCGCTCTTTCCTTTCTTCTTGCGCAGGAACGGGCGGCAAGCCTTTTACGAATGAATCATAATGCGGCACTCACACCGCCTTCGGCAGCCAATGTGCTCCGACGGGCGTTTTAACTTACGTTTCGCGGGACGCCCAAAAGCCCCAATACGCACCGCCGCGGCAGAGGCTTGGGCACAAAGAGTGCAGGTCAAAATACAAAAGCACCTCCAAGCAAAATCTACAAAAAAAATTGCGTACGAGAACAGGCGCCGACGTAAATAAAAAAACGACGAAAAAACCGTCGGGAATAAAACAGCGGAAGAGATACGCCGCTTTTTGCTCAACGGCGAATGAAAGCAGAGATCAACAAAAGCGCAGCAAACCGTTTCGCACCGCCGCGGCAGAGGCCTTGCACAGCAAAAACGCCCTGCGTAAGGCAGAGCGTTTTTTTTTGCAAATTATTGTTTGGCGCGTTCCATGTATTCACCGGTGCGGGTGTCGATACGAATGTAATCGCCCTCGTTGACGAACATGGGAACCATAAGGGTGTAGCCCGTTTCCACGGTAGCGGGTTTGGTGGCGTTGGTAGCCGTGTTGCCCGCCACGCCCGGCTCGCACTTGGTTATTTGCAGCACCACGAAGTTGGGAGGTTCCACCGAGAAAGCCTCGCCCTTGTAGAACTTTATGGTAGCCATCATGTTTTCCTTCATGAATTGAAGGGCGTCTTCTACCTGCGACTTGGAAAGAGGTACCTGTTCGTACGTTTCGTTGTCCATAAAGTAGTAGATGTCGCCGTCGGAATACAGATATTCCATTTCCTTGCTTTCGATACGGGCAAGTTCGAACTTTTCCGACGGGTTGAAGGTTTCTTCGCGCACTGCTCCGGTGACGACGTTCTTTATTTTGGTTCTTACAAACGCCGCGCCTTTGCCGGGCTTTACGTGCTGGAAATCAACGATAACGTAGATACCGTTGTTGTAGACGAAGGTTACTCCCTTTCTGAAATCGCCTGCTAAAATCATATAATGTGCCTCCTGAACCTTTTCTTATAGAATTATAATATCTTTCTCGGAAGTTGTCAAATCAATGACTTCCTCTTCCTGCACAAGCAGCAAATCTTCTATTCTCACGCCGCCCACACCGGGTACGTATATGCCCGGCTCGCAGGTGATAAGCTGATTTGCCAAAAGGGGCTGATCGCTGTACATTGAAGCGCGCGGCTCCTCGTGAATGTCTATGCCGAGGCTGTGCCCCGTGCTGTGGGTAAAATATTTTTCGTAGCCGTTGGCTTTTATCACTTCGCGGCAGTAGGAATCCAATTCTCTGCCCGTCATGCCGCAATGTGCGTTGGCAATGCCGTTGCGCTGCGCCATAAGCACGACGTTGTATATCTTACGCATTTCCGCCACCGGTTCGCCCACGAATACCGTGCGCGTCATATCGGAGCAGTAGCCGTGATACCTTGCGCCGAAGTCCATGGTGACGGCGTCGCCGTTTTCCACCACCTTGTCGGTGGGGTGTGCGTGCGGCTTGGAGGTGTTTACGCCCGAAGCCACTATCGTGTCGAACGCCAGCCCTTCGCCGCCGTTTTTCGCCAAAAGGTATTCCAGCTCCACGCGGATATCTATTTCCGTCATGCCGGCGCGTATGACCTTGAGCAGCTGCTTAAACGCCGCGTCCGTTACCGACTGCGCCTTGCGTATGAGGGATATTTCCTCCTCGTCCTTGAAGCTGCGCACGTAGTTGACGTCGCCGCCGCAGGGAAGGAGGGTAAACTCGGCAAGCTCCTTTTGCAGCGTTTGGAATTGGTTTACGGTAAGCTCCGTATCCTCGTAGCCCACCGTCTTTGCTCCGATATCTTTAAGTACGGACACCAATAACGCCGTTGCGGAAACGCCGTTGGCTATCTGCCGCACCTCTATGCCCTTTTCCTCAAGGCTCTGCGCCATTTCAAAGTAGCGCGGATCGGTGATAAATATGCTTTTGTCCTTGGTGAGCACCAGATATCCGAAGGTAGAAGCAAACCCCGTGAAGTACAGACGGTTTTTGTCGCTTATTACTACCAGCGCGTCGGCGCCGCACCTTTGGAAAAGTGTTTTTAAGTCTTTCATAAAGCCTCCTCGCTTAAGATACGTTGATACTCATTTTTCATTGCAACCGCGTCCTGCGACTGCGTGCCGTCCGACTCGCAGATGATGACGGGCTGCAATTTGTACTTTACAAGCATTTTTGCCAGCGGAGCGAACTCCGGCCCGAAAACAGTGTCGGCAAAGGTCAGGTGCCGCACCTCTCCCCCTTGGGAGTACTCTATTTTGGAAAAATGCACGTGCATTTTGCTTGCACGCTCCTGTCCCAAGGCGTTTATCACCTGCAACAGCAGTTTCTCGAAGTCCTCTGCGCTTTTCAGGCTGCCGTAGGTGCGGGCGTTGACGTGTCCGAAATCGATAGCAGGCAGATAGAAGTCGGCAATTTTGCAAAACCGCGTTATTTCCTCCACGTCCCCTATCTGATTTATCTTGCCCATTGTTTCGGGACAGAACCACACGTCGTCAAGGTGCGCCGCGCGTATCTCCTCCGCCAGCCAAACAAGACGTTTTTCCGTAAGCGCGACTGCCTCGGCACGACTCATTTTGCCCACCGTCGAGGGGTGAAACACCACCCTGTCGCCGTAAAACTGCTTTGCTTTGAGGGCGCTGTTTATAACGTATCCGACGGATTTCTGCGCCATTTCGTCGGAAGGATTGGCAAAATTTATGTAGTAGGGAGCATGCACGGAAATGGCAACGTCGTGCTTTTTGCCCTCCGCGCCTATCTCGTTGGCTTTTTTGTCGCTGACGTTTATGCCCCTGCCGAAGGAGTATTCGTAGGCGTTAAGCCCCTGCGCCGCGCACCATGCGGGCGCTTCCGTAGTGGACTTGTGCCCCTGCTCGTAAAAGGCATTACTGTTGCCGCTGGGACCGAATCTTATCATCTTCCACCGCCTTTACGTCCCTCTCCAGCTGCTGCGCAAGAGAGCGGGCGTCGTTGAACTTTTGTATAGGACGAAGATACTGCAGCAGAGATATCTTTACATCCTCTCCGTATAAGTCGCCGCAAAAATGCAGTATGTGCGCCTCCACCGTGACGTCGCCGCAGTCAAAGGTGGGCTTTGCGCCGACGTTGACTATCGCGTCGTAGCTTTTGCCTTGGCAAAACACCTTGCCGCCGTACACGCCCTGCGGGCATATCTTGTCGGCGTCAAGCTGAATATTGACGGTGGGAAAGCCCATTTTTTCCCCGACGTTTCTGCCGTGACGCACTTTGCCCGTAAAGAAAAAGGGCTGCGACAAGAGGGCGTTTGCCTGCCGTATGCGACATTCCAGCAGCAGCTTGCGCACCAGACTGCTGCACACCTTTTCCCCCTCCTGCTGCAAAAGGGGCACTATTTCCACGGGGCAGACGTCCTTCAAAAACGCTTTTACCTGTTCTGCGCCCATTCTGTCGCTGCCGCAGGTGTAATCGGCGCCGCACACCACTCCGCAGATATCATAGGCGAGCAGACTTTTGAGAAAACGCTCGCCCGAAAGGCTGCGGAACTGCTCGTCGAAGGTACACCGAAAAACCGTCTGCACTCCCAGACTTTGGTAGATAGACAGCCTTTCGTCGAAGGTGTACAGCAGCTTGGTGGACTTGCCCAGCGTGCGGAAGTGATTGTTGTCGAAGGTGAACAGAGCCACCTGCGCGCCGCATTGCGCAGCCATCGCCTTTGCCCTTTCCAGCAACGTGACGTGCCCATTGTGCATACAGTCGAAAAAGCCCAGACACACCACGGCTTTTAGCGTATATTGTTGTCCTAAACTTACTACCTGCAAATCGTTTTTGTCGGACGAGCGGCGTCCGAACCGCCTTAAATTGCAACTACGTGTACAAAAAATTGCGTACCGTATGCATTTTTTTGTGACAATATCAAATATTTTTGAGATAATACTTCAAATTGAGTCTGCCGTTTGTGCAGCAGCCCAGACCGAACAACTGCCCCTTGCAGTACACCTTTTTCAGTCCCTCGAAGGGAGCGCAGGCGACGTATCTGCCAAAGTCCAAGTCGTCGTAACATTGGTCGGGAAGGCACAGTGTTTCCACGTCGGACAGCACGTAGGACACGGGCAGCAGACATTGCTGCCCCAGACTGCGCACCTCGTCCAGAGTGTAGGCGTCGGCTATATCGAAGCAGCCGGAGGACAGCCTTATGAGGGCGCTCATATACCCCACTGTGCCGCACGCTTCCGCCACGTCCCGCGCAAGAGCGCGTATATAGGTGCCTGCGCTGCACGTCACGTCAAACACGAAGGCATCGCCCTGCCTGCGCAGAAAGTTAATGGCGTACACCGTGACTTTGCGGCTTTTTAGCTGCACGTCCTGTCCGCTGCGGGCAAGCTTGTAGGCTCTGACGCCGCCCACCGAAATTGCCGAATAGGCGGGAGGAGTCTGCATTATTTCCCCCGTAAGCGCTTGGCAGGCACGAGTCACCTGTTCCTCCGAAGGCACTGACCCCGTGGTTTGGGTGACTGCGCCGTAGGAGTCCAGCGTGTCTGTGGTTTTGCCGAAGGTGAAAAATGCGCGGTAGCGCTTTACCTTGTCGGTAAGAAAATCGAACAGCCTTGTGGCTTTGCCCACGGCGACGGGCAAAACCCCGCTCGCCCCCGGATCCAGCGTGCCAAGGTGCCCCGCTTTTTCGCCCAGCACACCCTTTACGCACACCACCACGTCGCTTGCCGTTGCGCCTACCGGTTTGAGTACGTTAACAAATCCGTTCATCTTCAAAGGCAATACCGAAGGCGCGCACTATCTTTTCGATGACGTCCTCCAACAGTCCGTTTATCATACAGCCCGCCGCCACGACGTGTCCGTTGCCGCCGAACTGACGGCAGATATCGCGGACGTTGAAGTCCTTGCCGCGCATGCTCACCTTGAAGCTGTTTTCGGCGTATTCGCACAGGCTGACGCCCCCTATCGCCGTGTCCACGGCAATGGCGTTTTGCACTATGCCTTCGGAGTCGGAGGGTTGCGCGCCGTACTGTTTGAGATCCTGCGCGGTGATGTACAGCAAAATAAGCTTGCCGTCGTAGTAACTGCGCATGCAGGACATAGCCTTGCCCCACAGCCGCGCCACGCCGAAGGTGGTATCGCTGAAAAACACCCTGTACACCTTTTGCCTGTCGGCGTTGTGTCGGCACAGCTCCGCCGCCATTGCAAAGCTTGCCGCGTCGGTGCTGCTGTTGGAGAAGTTGCCCGTATCGGTGCAAAGCCCCATATACAGATAGGTGGCTATTTCCTCGTCCATTTCCACCTGCAACCGAGGCAGTATCTCGTAAATTATCTGACAGGTGCTGGCGTAGCTTTCCAGACAGCTGTATCGCGAATACGTTTCGCCGCCGTGATGGTCGATGGTCATGGTGTTGAAAAACCTGTCGTACACGCCGGAAAAATCGCCCAGACGGAAAACGTCGCCGCAGTCCACCGCCACCATGAGGTCGTATTTGCCGAAAAAGGTTTGGGAGTATTGCAGCGAAAGGGGGAACTTTTTTAGCCCGTCGCTCAATTCGTCGCTGCAAAACAGCGCGACGTTTTTGCCCGCCTTGCGCAGAGCAAGACAGAGCGCGGACGCCGCCCCCACCGTGTCGCCGTCGGGACGGACGTGAGAAAACAGCGCGACGCTTTGGGCCGACAAAAGTATTTCCGCAGCCTGTTCAGTTGTCACCTTGCTTTTTGTTGATCTCATTAAGTATCCTGTCTATTTTTTGTCCGTAGGACATGGAAGTATCCTTGGTAAAGCGGAATTCCGGCACCTTGCGCACGTGCATTGCCTTGGATATTTCCCTGCGCAGATAAGGTTCGCTGTCGCAAATTGCCTTAAATGTTTCCTCCGCCTTTACGCTGTCGGCGGAAAACACGCTTACGTACACCTTTGCCGTAGACAGATCCCTGTCGCAGTCTACGGCGACAACGGTAAACATCTCCGTCAGGCGGGGATCCTTTACCTTTTGCCGCAGCAGCGAATCTATATAACGCTTAAATTCCGAATTTAGTTTTTGCAATCTGTTGTTCATTGCGCCACTTCTTCCATCTGATAAATTTCAAAGACGTCGCCTACCTTTAAATCGTTGTAGTTTTCCACCGATATACCGCATTCGTAGCCTGCCGCCACTTCCTTGACGTCGTCCTTGAAGCGTTTCAAAGCCAGAATGTTGCCGTCGTAGATGGAAACGTCGTTGCGGTAGACGCGCACCTTGCCGTTGCGCACCGCTTTGCCGCTTGTGACGTAGCCGCCCGCCACGGTGCCGACGCCGGTAATTTTGAATATCTCCCTTACTTCCACGGAACCGAGCACCGTTTCCTTGAACTTGGGCGCAAGCATACCCTTCATTGCCGCCGTCACGTCGTCCACCGCGTCGTAGATGACGTTGTACAGCCTTATGTCCACGCCTTCCGCTTCCGCCACCGCTTTGGCGTTGTTGTCGGCGCGCACGTTGAAGCCGATGATTATCGCCTGACTTGCCTTGGCAAGCATTACGTCCGTTTCGTTTATGCCGCCTACGCCGCCGTGTATGGCGCGTACCTTGACTTCGTCGTTGGAAATTTTTTCCAGACTGCTTTTCAGCGCTTCCAAGCTGCCCTGAACGTCCGTTTTGACAATGAGGTTAAGCGTCTTCAGCTGACCTTCGGAAATACGTCCGAACAAATCTCCGAGGTTCATGGCGGGTGCGGAACGGGCGTTTTCCAATTTTATCTTGTTTTTGCGCTCCTCCGCTGCCTTCTTGACCAGCTTTTCGTCCGCGGCGTACACGTAGTCGCCCGCCTGCGGCACTTCGGAAAAGCCCAATACCTCCACAGGCATAGAGGGGCCTGCGCTCTTTACGCCTCTGCCCTTGTCGTCGAACATGGCGCGTATCTTGCCCGTCGCCGCGCCTGCGATAAGGCTGTCGCCCACGCGCAGAGTGCCGTTTGCCACAAGCACGGTGGCAACGGGGCCGCGTCCCTTGTCCAGCTTGGCTTCGAGAATAGTTCCCGTAGCACGCTTTTTGGGGTTGGCTTTCAGTTCCTTTATTTCCGTAACCAGCAGCACGCTTTCCAACAGCTGATCCAGTCCCATGCCCGTCTTGGCGGAAACGGGCACCATAATGGTGTCGCCGCCCCATTCTTCGGCAAGCAGACCGTATTCCGTAAGCTGCTGTTTTACCCTGTCCGGCTCCACGTGCGGTTTGTCCATTTTGTTTATCGCCACGATTATGGAAACTTCCGCCGCCTTGGCGTGGTTTATAGCCTCGATAGTCTGCGGCATGACGCCGTCGTCGGCAGCCACCACTATTATAGCCACGTCCGTTATCTTTGCGCCGCGTGCGCGCATTGCCGTGAACGCCGCGTGTCCCGGAGTGTCTATGAAGGTGATCTGTTCGCCGTTTACCGTAACGGTGTACGCACCGATATGCTGCGTGATGCCGCCCGCTTCGCCGCTTGTGACGTTTGTGTGACGAATAGCGTCCAGTAGAGAAGTCTTGCCGTGGTCGACGTGTCCCATAACGGTGACGATGGGAGGACGCTTGGTGTCGTTTTCCAACCCGTCGTCCTGCTGCTCGGAGGCAATTATCTCCTCCGCCGTCTTGTCCATTTTAAGCTCCAGCGTGACTTCGTGCAGGCTGGCTATATATGCGGCGTAGTCGAAGTCCACCGAATCGTTGATGGTCTTCATTATGCCCTCTTTGAACAGCTGGGAAATAATGACGGAAACGGGTACGCCTATCTTCTCGCTGAGCACCTTTATGGGCACTTCCTGCGAGTTGACTACGGCGTTGGTTATTTTCTGCACCGTTACCGTCTGCGCCGCCGCCTTTTTGGTGCGGGCGCGACGAACGATCCTGTCCTCGTCGTAATCTGCCGAATAGTCCCGTGTGAGCAACGCCTTTTTGCCGTTTATGCGCTTTTCGTCGGAATGTTCCTTGGTTTTGTTTTTGTTGCCGTGGTTCTTTTGCGGCTCGGGACGGGGAAGATCCGCCGCGGGAGCAAAAGTCCGCTTGGCTCCGCTTTGAGGACGAGCGCCCTGTGCGGGACGCTGGGCAGGTCTTGCGCTGTCCGAACGGGGAGCGCTGCCTGTGCGCGGCTGCTTTGCCGCAGGCTGCGTCTGCTTTTTGGCGTTGGGATCCCAAAACTTCTTGACGCGCAGCACCTTGCCCGTTTCGTCGGTGACCGTTTCCACCCTTTTGCCGTCTTCCACCGTCGTGGTGGTTATTGTCTGCGGCTTGACTTCCTCCGCCTGCTTCGCTTCGGCGTTTTCCTCCGGCTGCTCCGGCTGCCGCTTTGCCTCGGACTGCTCCGAAACGGCTGCACTCTGCTTTTCCTCCGGCTGCGCCGACTGCTTTTCGAGAGCGTCACCTTTGGGCTGCTCCGCAGAAGGTTGCTTTGCCTGTACTGCGGGCTGCGCAGGAGCCTGCGTCTCCTTTGCCGTATCTGCGGAGTCGGCAGCCTTCAAAGCCGCATTCTTCACAAAGTCGGAATGCAGTTTGTTCAGTTTATTGGCTATATCTTCGATGCGCTGCCTTATTTTTGACGCCTGCTCCTGCAAGCCTTTTACCCAATTTGCAGCTTCGCTCTTTTGAATATTGCCTTTTTCGTTATTTGCCATTTTTTTCCTCCGCCACGTTTTTTATTATTGCCTGCGCCAAATTTACGTCGCAGACTGCTATCGCTTTGCAATTTTTAAGGGAAAATTCGTACTCGCAGGCTGCGCAGCGGAATTTTTCCGCACAGCGCGCCACCACCTTTCGAGAGTTAGGTGACAAATCGGGACGATACAACAATAGGTACACGCGCTTTCTTGCGCGCACTATGTTGTCGCACCCCAGCACCGCCGAGCCCTTTTTTATCGCAAAGCCCAAATATGCTTCTACCTTACTTTTCAATCAGTTTCTCCAATTCCTGTTGCAGCTGTTCCGTCACGGCAAACCCGTGCGCCCTTTCAAAGCCCTTGTTTTTTGCCGCCCTTTGGATACACTGCCTGTTTTTGCACAGATAAACGCCTCTGCCGCTCATCTTGCCCGTGCCGTCCACCTTTACGCCGCTTTCCGTCGCAACCAGCCTTACAAGCTGATTTTTGGGAAACATATTGCGGCAGGACACGCACATTCTTTGAGGTATTTTGTTTTTCACTCCACCTCACCGCCGTTGTCGGCGTTGTCGAACATACCGTTTTCCAACGCGGTGGTATAGGATTTGACGTCTATCTTCCAGCCGGTAAGACGGGCGGCAAGACGGGCGTTCTGACCGTCTCTGCCTATCGCCAGCGAAAGCTTTTCGTCGGGAACAATCACCTTGGCTTCCTTCTTTTCCTCATCCGCCTGCACGATAAGCACCTGCGCGGGAGAAAGAGCCCTTGCAATGTAGTCCAGAATATCGCTGCTCCAAGGTATGATGTCTATCTTTTCGCCGTGTATTTCCGACACGATGGCGTTTACGCGGATACCCTTGTTGCCCACGCAGGCTCCCACCGCGTCTATTTCCGGATCGGAGGAGTAAACCGACATTTTGGTGCGGAAGCCGGCTTCGCGCACGATGTTCTTTATCTGCACTATGCCCGCGCGTATTTCCGGCACTTCGTTTTCAAACAGACGTTTGATAAACATATAGTGAGCGCGGGACAGTATTACCTGCGCCCCGCCCGCGCCGTCGCGCACCCGCTTTACCAGCACCTTTATTCTGTCGCCGGGGCGGTAGTTTTCGCCGGGGATCTGCTCCTGAACGGAAAGCACGCCTTCCGCCTGAT
>DVOC01000026.1 GCA_018713905.1 Candidatus Fimimonas merdipullorum | reverse complement strand
AGAAATTACCGACGAGGTGGCAAACCTTGTGGTTGCGCAGCTGATATATCTGGAATCGAAAGATCCCACGAAGGACATATCGCTGTACATCAATAGCCCCGGCGGCAGCGTGTCCGCCGGACTGGCGATATACGATACCATGCGCTATATCCGCTGCGACGTTTCCACTATTTGCATAGGCATGGCGGCGTCCATGGGAGCGTTGCTGCTTTCCAGCGGCGCCAAGGGCAAAAGATATGCGCTGCCCAACAGCGAAATTATGATACATCAGGTGCTGGGCGGAGCGCAGGGGCAGGCAAGCGACGTGGAAATCCACACCCGCCAGCTGCTCAAAACAAAGCAAAAACTGAACGCCATACTTGCCGGTAACGTGGGCAAGCAGGTTTCCGAGGTGGAAAAGGATACGGACAGAGATAACTATCTCTCCGCCGAGGAGGCAAAAGCCTACGGTATCGTGGACGAGGTGTTCTATTCGAGATAACAATTTGGAGGTAGAATGGCACAACTTCATTGCTCCTTCTGCGGAAGAAGGGAAGATCAGGTAAAGAAGCTGCTTACCGGACCTGACGGCGCATGTATCTGCGACGAATGCGTAGAAACCTGTTCTGCCATTATTCACGGCAGCGGCGGCGTTCAGGACACCAAGGAAGTGCAGCTGTTAAAGCCGGAAGAAATAAAAAACCGTCTGGATCAGTACGTGGTGGGGCAGGAGTCTGCAAAAAAGACCTTGTCCGTTGCGGTGTACAATCACTACAAGCGCGTGCTGTTCAGCAAAAACAACGACGACGTAGAGTTGGAAAAAAGCAACATTCTTATGCTGGGGCCTACGGGCAGCGGCAAGACGCTGCTGGCGAAAACTCTCGCCAGAATTCTGGACGTTCCCTTTGCCGTAGCCGACGCAACTACTCTTACCGAGGCGGGCTATGTGGGCGAGGACGTGGAAAACATTTTGCTCAAGCTTATTCAGGCGGCGGACTACGACGTCAAGAGGGCGGAAAAGGGCATAATTTATATCGACGAGATAGACAAAATAGCCAAGAAATCGGAAAACGTTTCCATTACGAGGGACGTTTCCGGAGAGGGTGTGCAGCAGGCTCTGCTTAAAATTATCGAAAGTACGGTAGCCACCGTCCCTCCGCAGGGAGGCAGAAAGCACCCGCAGGCGGACAATATCTCTATCGACACCACAAACATTCTGTTCATTTGCGGCGGAGCGTTCGTGGGGTTGGATAAAATTGCGGAAAAACGCCGTCAGGGGGGCGGACTGGGCTTCGGCAATCAGATAAAGAGCACCGAAGAAATAGACTACGCCCAGCTTGTAAAGGATCTGCAGCCGCAGGACTTCATAAAGTACGGGCTTATTCCGGAATTTGTGGGCAGACTGCCCATAACGGTGGGGCTTTCTCCGCTGGACGAAACGGCGTTGGTAAAGATACTTACCGAGCCGAAAAATTCTCTGATAAAGCAGTATCAGAAGCTTTTCAGCATGGACGACATAGAGCTTGTGTTCGACGAGGACGCAATTCGCGCCGTGGCGGAGAAATCCATAAAACTCAAAACGGGTGCAAGAGGTTTGCGTTCCGTCATTGAAAACGTTATGCTGGACTGCATGTACGAGGTACCCTCCATAGGCAACGTTGCCAAAATAAAGGTGAACCGCAGCTGTGTGGAAGGCTCGTCAAAGCCGCAGATAGTCAAGCGCGCAAGCTGATTTTTCAAATTGTCCCATCAGACGGTGGGGCAATTTGTTGCAAACGAGCATTTTTTGTTTTATAATGGCTGTGGGAGCGTTCCCAAAGAGGTGAAATTTTGAAAAATTACGATAACTTACCGTTGCTTCCCATGCGAGGAAATTTCTTCTTCCCCAACGTGAAGGCGAAAATAGAGGTTGCGCGTTCTCTTTCGCGCAACACCGTCAGGTTCGCGCTGGAAAACGGCGGGCTGTTCTTTATGGTCAGTCAGGTGGATCTGGCGCAGACGATGCCGTCGGAAAGAAGCGATTTTTACGAAGTGGGCGTAGTGGCGGAGATAATAGCGCAGGAGAAAAACGACGCCGAATCGGCGGTAATTTCCGTGCGCACGCTGGAAGCGGCGAAAATGGTAAAGTTTACCCCCTCGGCAAATATTCTGTTCGCCGACGTTCAGACGCTGGATTTCTATTGCAAAAACGACAGCGAGAGCAAGGCTCTGTTCAAAAAAACCTGCGAAGTGGCTACCGACTACGCCGAAATCAACAAGGCGGTGCGCAAACTGTCGCCGCAGGACATTGCCAAATCCGTCAACGCCGACTACCTTGCTTTCACCAACGTGCTGGCAAACGAGGTAGTGACTCGGCTTGCCAGCCGTCAGCAAATTTTGCAGGAAACGGACGTGGACAGGCGCATGGAAGAGCTGTGCGTGTACATGCTTACGGAAATGGACTTTGCCAGCGTGGAAAAGCGCATAGCCAACCGCGTGCGCCAGCAGGTGCAGGAAGGGCAGAAGGAATACTATCTGCGCGAGCAGATAAAGGCAATATCCGCCGAACTCGGGGAAGATGCAAACGAGAAGCAGGAATATCTTCAACGCATAAAGCAGTGTCAGATGCCTCCCGAGGTGGAAAAGAAAGCGCAGAAGGAGCTGGCTCGCCTTTCCAAAATGGCGTCCACCTCGCCCGACGCCGCGGTAATACGTAACTATCTCGACTGGCTGTGCGACATGCCGTGGAACAAGGAAACGACGGACAACAAGGATCTGGCGAGGGCGCGTGAAATATTGGACGAGGATCACTACGGTCTGGAAAAAATCAAGGACAGAATAGTGGAGTTTTTGGCTGTAATGCAGCTTACCGGCAAGCTTAACGGTCCTATTCTGTGCTTTGTGGGACCTCCGGGTGTAGGCAAAACCTCTATTGTCAAAAGCATTGCCCGCGCTTTGGACAGAAAGTATCTGCGCGTCAGCCTTGGCGGCGTCAGGGACGAGGCGGAAATTCGCGGTCACCGCAGAACCTACGTGGGCGCAATTCCCGGAAAAATAGTGTATATGATGAGGCAGGCGGAGTGCAAAAATCCCGTGCTGCTACTGGACGAAATAGACAAAATGGGCATGGACAACAGGGGCGACCCCGCAAGCGCCATGCTGGAAGTGCTGGATCCGGAGCAGAATTTCAGCTTTACCGACCACTATCTTGAAGTGCCCTTCGACTTGTCCAAGGTACTGTTCGTGTGCACGGCAAACGCTACCGACGACATTCCCGCGCCGCTGTTGGACAGAATGGAAATAATAGAGCTTTCCGGCTACACCGAAGTGGAAAAGGTGCAGATAGCCAAAAAGTTTCTGTTGCGCAAAAATATGCAGCTGCACGGCATACCGGAGGGGCATATAGTTATCTCCGACGAAACCTTTTCCAAAATAATAGAGCGCTACACCGGCGAGTCGGGCGTGCGCAGTCTGGAAAGGGAAATTGCCGCAATATGCCGAAAGGCGGCGCTGCGGCTGGTGCAGGATCCCGACTTTGTGGCGGAGGTCACGGCGGAAAATCTGCACGAATACCTCGGCGTAGAAAAGTTCAAGGACGAAATGGGCGTGACGGACGACACCGTAGGCAGCGCCAGAGGTCTGGCGTGGACAAGGATAGGCGGCGTTACCCTCAACGTGGACGCTGCGCTTTTCGACGGAAAGGGCGAAGTGCTGCTTACCGGAAACCTTGGCGACGTCATGAAGGAGTCGGCGCGTACGGCAATATCTTTGGTAAAGAGCCTTGCAGACGACTACGGTATCGACAAATCGCGCTTTGAAAAGACGGATATACACATTCACGTTCCCGAAGGGGCAATCCCCAAGGACGGACCTTCGGCGGGCGTCACCATGGCGACGGTGGTTATGTCGGCGTTTTCCGGCATACCGGTAAGCGGCAAGGTGGCAATGACGGGTGAAATCACGCTGCGCGGCAAGGTGCTGCCCATAGGCGGAGTGCGCGAAAAGGTGCTTGCCGCCTACCGCGTGGGCATTCGCAAGGTCATCATCCCCGTCGACAACGGCAAGGATCTGGAAGAAATTCCCGCCGAAATAAAAGGTCAGATGCACTTTGTGCTTGCAAAGGACATCAAGGACGTCTACGACAACGCTTTGGTAAGATGAAAATTAAAAATGCAGGCTACGTAAAGGGGGCGGCAACCTTCGGACAATGCCTGCGTTCGCCGTTGCCGCAAATAGCCGTGGCGGGCAAGTCCAACGTGGGTAAAAGCAGCTTTATCAACCGCATAACCAACGACGGCAAACTTGCCCGCACGTCAAAGCTGCCGGGAAGAACCCGACTTATAAACTACTTCGCAGTCAACACCGACTGCGGAGAGTTTTTGCTTGCCGATTTGCCCGGCTATGGCTTTGCCAAGGTGTCCGACGAGGAAAAGCGCAAGTGGGCGACGCTTATGGAAAGCTATCTTGCCCAAGAACAGCGGCTGGCGCACGTGTTTTTTCTGGTGGATATCCGCCACGATCCCACCCGCGACGACGTCACGATGTACAACTATCTGTTTGCCAACAATCTGCCCTTTACGGTAGTGGCTACCAAAGCGGACAAGGTTTCCAAAAGTCAGGTCAGAAACAGAGTGCGCAGCATAGCGGCGTTTCTGAAAGTGGGTGAGGGCAACGTTATAGCGCTTTCCTCCCTCACGGAGGCGGGCAAGCAGCAGGTGCTGGACAGAATACAGCAGGTGTTGGAAAGCGACAATGCCGCAAAAGAGCAGCAGGAGTAAGCCGTCCGACAGGGCGGTTTTTTCTTGCAAAGAATAGTGCGGGCGGAGTTGCCTTGTTTGTCGTCGCCCTTCGGCACTACGTGACGCGTACGCAACATGTACGCTCCGTCCATTATCGTTAGTAGCGTTGTCGTTGCCTTTCGGCGCAGCGTGACCGTAAAAATGCGCAGGTTTGCGTAACCGCGCTACTGTTACCGCGGTTGCAGAAAAGCCGAACGTGGCACAGCCTGCACGTAAAACGTACAGACGGAGGAATACCCCTGCGTTCACGCAGAGCGCGGCAGGCGAATACGATACATTTTAAGGGACGCTTGTAAAGATTCTCCGCCGCGTTTTGTGTTGAGCATAGCAGTAATCGGCAGACAAAGGACATCTTTTTGTAAGGCGGCTTTTGACCGTTAGTCCTGTGTAACCTCGCAGAAGAGGTAATATTAAATATATTTTTATAATCCGTTGTGTTTTTGCTTGCATTGTGGTAAACTGTATACAGGTCGTATCGAAAGAGCGACACTTCGTTTTTGTCTTTTACCTAAAAAGATATTCGTACCGTTTCGGACGAAATTGAGGAATTATGGTAAACAACAGCAAAGCATATCAGGTAGCAAAATACGCAATCACCTTCGCGACAATTTTCGTTGCGATGATGTTGGACAGAGTGATAAGCCTCGGACTGCCCACGGCTACGGCAGCCTGCGTGTTGCTTGTCACCTTTTCTTTTTCCTTTTTGGACAACAAATGGCTTACGGGCGTTTTGTCCTGCATGCTGTTCGGGCTGGCGTCCTTCATAAAGGAATTTATCTTTCCGTCGGCGGTGGCGGCTTTGCCCGTCTATTGGTGGCCCGTCGTAACAATTCTTCCCCGCGTTGCCATGGGAGCGGTGGCGTTCGGCGTTTACAGGCTTATGCAGCTATTGTGCCGCCAAATGCTAAACAGATATTTGCGGCAGACGGTGTGCATAACCGTCGCCACCTTTTTCGGTCTGGCTTGCAACACCGTGCTGTTTTTGTCTGTGCTCAACTTGGCAAACCGCCTTTCGGGGCAGGAATATCAGTCCCTTGTGTTGGTGATAAAGGCGGTGCTGGTGACAAATATCATTCCCGAATATCTTGTGTCCATGATACTTGTGCCGCACGTGGTGCTGGGGGTGCGCAGGGGGCTTAAGCTTGGCGTAGAGCCGCATGCACATAGCGCCGTCGACCAAAATAACGCATAGGGCTTGACGGGACGCAAAGGGGAAAACTTTTTCAAACGCAAATATTTTCAGAGGACGGCAAATTAT